>JAKOND010000332.1 GCA_022702125.1 Burkholderiaceae bacterium | reverse complement strand
TGCAGGTCGGGCACGGACGAGGGCGAGAACAGGGTCCAGCTGCCCTTTTCCATGACGCGGCGCATGAACAGGTCGGGGACCCAGTTCGCGGTGTTCATGTCGTGGGTGCGGCGGCGGTCGTCGCCGGTGTTCTTGCGCAGCTCCAGGAACTCCTCGATGTCCAGGTGCCAGGTCTCCAGGTAGGTGCAGACCGCGCCCTTGCGCTTGCCGCCCTGGTTGACCGCGACGGCGGTGTCGTTGACCACCTTCAGGAAGGGCACCACGCCCTGCGATTCGCCGTTCGTGCCCTTGATGTGGCTGCCCAGCGCGCGCACCCGGGTCCAGTCGTTGCCCAGGCCGCCGGCGAACTTCGACAGCAGCGCGTTCTCCTTGATGGCGTCGTAGATGCCGTCGAGCGCGTCGGGCACGGTGGTGAGGTAGCACGAGGACAGCTGCGAGCGCAGGGTGCCGCTGTTGAAGAGCGTCGGGGTGGACGACATGAAGTCGAACGAGGACAGCACCTCGTAGAACTCGATGGCGCGCGCTTCGCGGTCGGCTTCGTTCAATGCCAGGCCCATGGCCACGCGCATGAAGAAGGCCTGCGGCAGCTCGATGCGGGTCTTGCGCACGTGCAGGAAGTAGCGGTCGAACAGGGTCTGCAGGCCCAGGTAGTCGAACTGCTGGTCGCGCTCGGCCTTGAGCGCCGCGGCCAGGCGCGGCAGGTCGTAGGTCAGCAGGGCCGGGTCGAGCAGCTCGTGGTCCACGCCCTTCTGCACGAAGCCGGGGAAGTAGTCGACGTAGGCCGCGGCCAGGTCGGCCGGCGCCACCGTCTTGCCGAGCACCTCCTTGACGATGGTGTGCAGCAGCAGGCGCGCGGTGGCGTAGGTGTAGTCGGGGTCCTTCTCGATCAGCGTGCGCGCGGCGAGGATGGAGGCCTTGTAGACCTCGTCGACCGGGATGCCGTCGTAGAGGTTGCGCACCGTCTCGGCGACGATCGGCTCGGGCCGGATGTCCTTGCCGAGGTTGGCGCAGGCGGCCGTGATCAGCGACTGGAGCGCGGCGCGGTTGAGCGGCAGGCGCTGGCCGGCGTCGATGACGTGCAGCACCGGCTCGGACGAGCGGGCGGCGGCTTCCTCGGCGGCCTGGCGGGCGCGCTCCTGGGCGTGGCGCTCGCGGTAGAGCACGTAGGCGCGGGCGACTTCGTGGTGGCCGCCGCGCATCAGGCCGAGTTCGACCTGGTCCTGCACGTCCTCGATGTGGAAGGTGCCGCCGGTCGGGCGCGAGCGCATCAGGGCGCGCACCACGTTCTGGGTCAGGTCGTCCACGATCTCGCGGGCGCTCGACGAGGCCGCGCCCTGCGCGCCCTTGACGGCCAGGAAGGCCTTCATGAGCGCCACGGCGATCTTCTGCGGCTCGAACGGCGCCACCGCGCCGTTGCGGCGCAGGATCTGGTAGTTGGCGGTTTCGTCGGCGGACGCGCGCTGCGTCGGCAGGCCCGGGGCATCGTCGAAGGCGGAGGCGGAAGGGGCGGTCAGTTCAGTGAGCATGGCATCCTCTTGATTGGAAGGGACGGGAAAAACGGCCGGCTGGAAGCGCTGCGGCGGGCGTCGCGGGCAGCGGTCTGGCGGTCGGGGAAAAGAATCGGAAACCGGGGCCGCGATGCCGGCGATGGCACGCGGCAAGCAGGGGGCAGCGCGGTTTCGGGCAGGTCGCGGACACTACCTATAGGGTCCGAGCTTACTGCAACACACCATGGGTAGTGGGCTCCGCCAGCGTCCCGAAGGCTGGAAAGGCATGCCCGACCAGTGGATAAACCGTGGAAAAGGTCCGCGATCTCCCGGGTTCGCAGGCGCGCCCGCAGGGGAAAACGCAGCCGATTGAGCAGCCATGCGGGTTGCGGGCGCTTTTCGTCCCGCAGGCCGCATCCAGCAAGGGTTTCGTCCCGCCGGGCCGGCCCGCGGGTGTGGATAAGAAATTTGTGCCGATCTGCGACGGCCTGCGACTAATCCGCCACACCGCGGGGGAAACGGCCGGGCGGCCAGTCCAGCAGACCGTCCCGCAGCCGCCGCCAGTCGAACCCCGGACCGGGATCGAACTTGCGGCCCGGCGCGATGTCCGAGTGTCCGGCGACGTGGGCGACCGGATAGCGCGCGGCCAGGTCGCGGCACAGCGCGGTCAGCGCGCGGTACTGCGCCGGCTCGAAGCGGTCCCCTTCCAGCCCTTCGAGTTCGATGCCGATGGAGTCGTCGTTGCACCGGTCCCGGCCGCGCCAGGCCGAGACGCCGGCATGCCAGGCGCGGGCGTCGCAGTCCACGAACTGCAGC
Source organism: Burkholderiaceae bacterium (assembly GCA_022702125.1). Classification (GTDB taxonomy): domain Bacteria; phylum Pseudomonadota; class Gammaproteobacteria; order Burkholderiales; family Burkholderiaceae_C; genus JAKOND01. The sequence continues at coordinate 7,501 of JAKOND010000332.1, read as the reverse complement.
AGCGTCCCGTCGCGCCGCAGGAAGAAATGGGCCGACACCTCCAGCCCGCGGATGCCGGCGTAGTAGGGATGGGCGTCCCAGTCGAGGGTGTTGGTGAACAGCGCCTCGACGCCGTCGCCGCCGTACTCGCCGGGCGGCAGGCTGATGGAATGCAGCACCAGCAGGTCGACGGCCGCGCCGTCGGGCCGGGGGCCGTGGTTGGGCGAGGGGACGGCGCGCGCCGGCAGGTACCAGCCGCCGCGCCAGCGTCCGGCCGGGCGGCACCCGCCCGGACCGCCGGATTCAAGGGGCGCCATCGTCGTCCGCCACGTCGTGCGCCTGGGGGAACTCGTCGCCCGGCATCGCGATGCGCAGCCGGGCGATGCGGTAGCGGATCTGGCGCAGGCTCATGCCGAGCCGGGCCGCCGCGGCGGTCCGGTTGTAGCGGTGCTCGCGCAGGACGCGCACCAGGATGTCGCGTTCGTGCGCGTCGAGGTAGGCCTGCAGGTCGTGCGGCGCGCTCGCCGGCAGGCCGGCGGCGCTGGGCACGGGGGCGGCCGCGGGGGCGGCCGGCACCGGCGCGCCGTCGATTTCGAGGGACCGGCCGTCGGACAGGGCGACCGCGCGGTGCAGCAGGTTCTCGAGCTCGCGCACGTTGCCGGGCAGCGGCAGGCGGTCGAGCGCGGCGCGGGCGGCGGGCGAGAGCGGGGGCACCGGCTGGCCGGAATCGCCCGCGATGCGCGCGAGCAGGGCGTCGCACAGCGCGGGCAGGTCCTCGCGCCGGTCGCGCAGCGGCGGCACGGCCACCTCGATGACGTTGAGCCGGTAGTACAGGTCCTGGCGGAAGCGGCCCGACTGCACGTCGGCGGACAGGTCGCGGTGGGTGGCGCTGACGATGCGCACGTCCACCGGCTCCTCGTGGGTGGCGCCGAGGGGGCGCACGCTGCGCTCCTGCAGGGCGCGCAGCAGCTTGGACTGCATCGCCAGGGGCAGGTCGCCGATCTCGTCGAGGAAGAGGGTGCCGCCGGCGGCGGCCTGGAAGAAGCCGTCGCGGTCGGCCATCGCGCCGGTGTAGGCGCCCTTGCGGGCGCCGAAGAATTCGGCCTCGAGCAGGTTCTCGGGGATGGCGCCGCAGTTGACCGCCACCAGCGGGCCGGCCGCGCGGTGGCTGGCGCCGTGCAGCGCGCGGGCGACGAGTTCCTTGCCGGTGCCCGATTCGCCGCGCACCAGCACCGGCGCCATGCTGCAGGCGACGCGGGCGATGCGGTCGCGCACCGCCTGCATCGCGGCCGATCCGCCGACCAGCCGCGCCAGCGCAGGCGCGCCGCGCGCCGCCTCGCCGGCGGCGGGGCCCGCCTTGGACGAGGCATCCGCCGCGAGGGCCGCGTCCGGTGCCGCGGACGGCGGTGCCGCCGGGGCCGGCGGGCGCACCGCCGCGGCGACGGCGGCGCGGAACTGTTTCAGGTCGACCGGCTTGGTCAGGTAGTCGAAGGCGCCGCTCTTGAGGGCCTCGACCGCGTTCTCGGGCGACCCGTAGGCGGTGATCACGATGCAGCGCACCGGGACGGGCGCCGCGCGCAGGTCGCGCAGCAGGTCCAGGCCCGAGCCGTCCGGCAGGCGCATGTCGGTGATGACGGCGTCGTAGGCGCGGCGCGCCAGCTGGGCGCGGGCCTCGGCGACGGTGGCGGCGGTCTCCACCCGGTAGCCCTCGCGCAGCAGCGTGATCTCGTAGAGCATGCGCAGGTCGGGTTCGTCGTCGATGACCAGGACCGTGGCGTCGGAGGAGGAGGCGGGCATGCGTCGGGGCGGTGGACGTCGGGTCGGGAGGGTGCGGCGCCCGGCGGGGCCGGACCGTGTCAGACGACGATTGTGTCGTCAAACAGCGGCGCGTGGGCGCTGCCCGGCGGCGGGCGGAAGGCGATGGCGAAGGCGTTGCCCGGCACCTCGCGCGGCTGGCCGCCGCGCGTGGCGGTGCGGCCGACGCGCTGGTAGCCGAGGGTGGCGCGGTGGCGCTCGCACAGTTCGCGGCAGATGTAGAGGCCCAGGCCGCTGGAGCGGCTCTCCGACGAGAAGAAGGGCTCGAACAGGTGCTGCTCCACCGCCTGCTCCAGCGGCGGGCCGTCGCTCCAGACTTCCAGCAGCGCCTGCCCGGCGGGGGACTGCCGGGTCGCCACCTGCAGCGCGTCGGCCTCGGGGCCGATGTGGCGCAGCGCGTTGTCGAGCAGGTTGACCAGCACCCGGCGCAGGTGGTCGGGGTCGAACTCGACCTGCAGGCCGGGCGTGCCGAGGCGCAGCGTCGGCACCGCCGCGCCGGGCCGGCGCGGCGCGGCGGCGACGGCCTGCCATTCGCGGCAGCAGGCGGCCACCGCGTCGTCGAGCGCCAGGGTGGTGGCCGGCCCGGTGGCGAGCTGGCGCTGCACCCGGGCGATGTCGAGCACCTCCTCGGCGATGCGGGCGAGCCGGCGGGCGTTGTGGGCGACCATGCCGCAGAGCTGCTGCTGCATCGGATCGCGCAGGTCCTCGGCCAGCAGCGCGTTGGCCTGCGCGATGGCCGCCAGCGGGTTGCGGATCTCGTGCGCCACCGCCGCCGACATGCGGCCCATGGCGGCGAGCTTGTCGTTGCGCAGGCGGGCTTCCATCTCGCGCAGGTCGTGCAGGAACATCACGCAGACGCCGTCGGCGCCCGGACGGTCCGCATCGTCCGCGCCGTCGGACGGCGGCGCCGGCGCGGCCCGGCCGGCGGTCAGGCGGGTGCGCACCCGCAGCCGGCGCAGGCCCGGGCCGGTCGGGTCGTCGTGGGGATGCAGGGCCACCTGCGCGACCTGCGGCGCGGCGCCGTCGAAGGTGTGGCGCGCCAGCGCGTCGAGCGCGTGCCAGCCCGGGCGGTCCGCCAGCGCGAAAGGCAGCGTCGCCGGCACCGCGGCGCTGCCCAGCAGCCGGCGCGCCGACGGGTTGGCGGCCTGCACCCGGCCGTGCGCGTCCACCACCAGCACGCCCTCGGTCAGGGTCTCGATCACCAGGTCGTTGATGCGCGCCTGGAGCACGGTGGCCTGGCGGCTGCGCTGGGCGCTGTGCTCCTCGCGCGCCAGCCGCGCGGCCAGCTGGTGGACCAGCAGCGCCACCAGGAAGTAGCCGGTGCCCGCCAGGCCGGCCTGCAGGAACTGCGCGGCGGCGGCGTTGTCGGGGCCCTGCGTCCCCAGCCACCAGGCGTGCGCCAGCAGCAGCAGCGTGACCGAGGCGGCCGTCCCCAGCGCCGCCACCCGCGAGCCGAGCGCCGCCACCATCAGCACCGGCACCGCCAGCAGCGGCATGTAGTTGATCGCGCCGGGATGCAGCAGCTGCATCGCCGAGAAGCCCAGCAGGTCGATGCCGACGGTCACCGTCCAGTGCGCCCCCTGCACCGGCGTGCGGCGCGGCGGGCGCAGCAGCAGGCGGGTGGCCAGGCAGGCCATCAGGTAGGCCAGGCAGAGCGACAGCAGCCAGCTGCCGGGCGGCACGCCGGGGCGCGAGACCGTGCCTTCGAGCAGCAGCAGCGCCAGCGCCACCACCACGCGGGCGGTCATGAAGCCGTGCCAGATGCGGGTGGCGGTGGGTTCCGTCTCGGGCGCCGGCCCCGGCGTGGCCGGGTCCGGGTCCGGCGCCCGGCGCGGAGCCGGCGGCGCGGGCGGGCGGGCGGAACCGGTCACGGGCGCGGCGCGCGGACGGAGGATTCGCCCAGGCGCAGGTGCTCCGCGCAGCAGTAGTGGCGGTCCGCGCGCCCGGCGGGGGCGGGCAGGGCGTCGGACTGCGGCAGGTGCAGGCCGCAGTGGCCGCAGCGCACCATCGCCTGCGGCGCGGCCAGGCCCCGGGTGGCCGGACCGGGCGCCGGGCGGCGCGGCGTGTCCGGCGGAGGCAGCCGGCCCTTGCGCAGCATCCAGACGACGAGCAACGCGATGGCGAGGATGAGCAGCAGCTTCATGGCGGTGGGGGGCGCAGGCGCGAGGGGGACGGGGCGGGACGGGCCGGAGGAGCGGGAGGGAATGCCGGGGGCAAAACGGATGCGGCGGGAGCGGTGGCGTCGGCGCCCGTGCTCAGGGCGCGCCGCGCCCCAGCACCACCTCGAGCACGAAGCGCGAACCGACGTAGGCCAGCAGCAGCAGGACCGACCCGGCGTAGAGCACGCGCCGCGCGGTGCGGCCGCGCCACCCGAAGCGCGCCCGGCCGCCCAGCAGCACCGCGAAGGTCAGCCACGACAGCACCGAGAACACCGCCTTGTGGTTCCAGCGCCAGGCCTGGCCGTAGAGCGTCTCGCCGAAGAAGAAGCCCGCGACCAGCGTCGCGGTCAGCAGCACGAAGCCGGCGGCGACGAAGCGGAAAGTCAGCCGCTCCAGCATCAGCAGCGGCATGCCGGCCTGCGGATCGGCGCCGCTGGCCAGGCGCATCTGCTTCTCGGCGCGGCGCATCAGGCCGGCATGGACCAGCGCGGCGGCGAACAGTCCGTAGGACGCGATGCCCAGCGCCAGGTGCAGCGGCAGCCAGGGAGAGGCGCGCACATGCAGTTCGCTGCCCGGGAAGACCCAGGCCAGCAGCACCGCGACCGCGCCGAGTCCGGCCAGCGCCCAGCGGGCCCGCATCCGCGGATAGAGGCGGACCTCGACCGCGTAGACGGTCAGCACCAGCCAGGCGGTGACCGAGAGCGCCGGCCCGAAGCCGAAGCGCGGCTGCTGGCCGAGCAGGCTCCACATCAGCACCGCCGCATGCAGCAGCCAGGCCGCCAGCAGCACCGGCCGGCGGGCGCCGTCGCCGACCCGTCGCCCGAGCAGGGCGGGCAGGGCGTAGGCGGCCGCGGCGGCAAGACCGAGTGCGGTGCCGACGGGAGTCGCGCTGGCTAAAATCATGGGTCACGAGTTTAGTGGGTGTTGCCCGCGCGGGCCGCCCGGCGCGCCCATCCCCACCGGCCCGCCCGACCCGGGAGCGCGGCCGTCCGCGGCCCGTGCGGCCGGCGCGTCCTCCGCCTCGGCGCCCCATCACCTTTTCCTCCCCTACCGCCATGGCCTCCGCCCTCACCGAAAAACTCTCGCGCCTCGTCAAGGAAATGCGTGGCCAGGCCCGCATCACCGAATCCAACGTCCAGGACATGCTGCGCGAGGTGCGCATGGCGCTGCTGGAGGCCGACGTGGCCCTGCCGGTGGTGCGCGACTTCATCGCCCGGGTCAAGGAGAAGGCGCTGGGCCAGGAGGTGCTGGGCTCGCTCAAGCCGGGCCAGGCGCTGGTGGGCATCGTCAACCGCGAGATCGCCGCCACCATGGGCGAGGGCATCAGCGACATCAACCTCGCGGCCCAGCCGCCGGCGGTGATCCTGATGGCCGGCCTGCAGGGCGCGGGCAAGACCACCACCACCGCCAAGCTCGCCAAGCACCTGATCGAGAAACGCAAGAAGAAGGTGCTGACCGTCTCGGGCGACGTCTACCGCCCCGCCGCCATCGAGCAGCTCAAGACGGTGACCCGGCAGGCCGGCGCCGAATGGTTCCCCAGCACGCCCGACCAGAAGCCGCAGGACATCGCCCGGGCCGCGCTCGACCACGCCAAGCGCCACTACTTCGACGTGCTGCTGGTGGACACCGCCGGCCGCCTCGCGATCGACGAGGTGCTGATGCGCGAGATCCAGGACCTGCACGCGCTGCTCAAGCCGGTCGAGACGCTGTTCGTGGTCGATGCGATGCAGGGCCAGGACGCGATCAACACCGCCCGCGCCTTCAAGGAGGCGCTGCCGCTGACCGGCATCGTGCTGACCAAGCTCGACGGCGACTCGCGCGGCGGCGCGGCGCTGTCGGTGCGGCAGGTCACCGGCGCGCCGATCAAGTTCGCCGGCGTGTCCGAGAAGATCGACGGGCTGGAGGTGTTCGACGCCGAGCGCCATGCCGGCCGCATCCTGGGCATGGGCGACATCGTGGCGCTGGTCGAGCAGGTCTCGGCCGGCGTGGACATGGAGGCGGCCCAGAAGCTCGCGGCCAAGGTCAAGGCCGGCGACGGCTTCGACCTCAACGATTTCCTGGGCCAGATCCAGCAGATGAAGCAGATGGGCGGCCTGTCGAGCCTGATGGACAAGATGCCGTCCGAGCTCTCCGCCAAGGCCGGTCAGGTCGACATGGACAAGGCCGAGAAGGACATGCGCCGCAAGGAAGGCATCATCCAGAGCATGACGCCGCTGGAGCGCCGCAAGCCCGACCTGATCAAGGCCACCCGCAAGCGCCGCATCGCCGCCGGCGCCGGCGTGCAGGTGCAGGAGGTCAACCGCCTGCTCAACGAGTTCGGCCAGATGCAGGAAATGATGAAGAAGATGAAGGGCGGCGGCCTGATGAAGATGATGAAGCGCATGGGCGGCATGAAGGGCCTGGCCGGCCTGGCGGGCGGCAAGGGCGGGATGCCCAAGCTGCCGTTCTGATCCATGCCCGGAGCAGTGACGATGGAGCCCGCGGGCCCCGGTGGAATCTTCGCTGCATGCTCCTGAAATGAGAGCATTCTCGGTGTGAATCCCCAGCTGCCGCGATTCCTGCGGCGGCCATGCGAAAAGGCTCCCGAGGGAGCCTTTTCGCTGCGTGCCTGGGCCGTGGCCCGGCGGGTTGCCGGTATCAGGCCGCCAGCGCGACCGGCTGGGCGGCGGCGCGGGGCTGGGCCAGGCGGCTGGCGTGGCTCCAGGCGCGGCGAAGGACCGGCGGCGACCAGCGCTCTTCGGGGATCAGCAGGAAGCCGCGGCCGCGCATGGCGTGGCCCAGGCCGATGTGGCTGGTGCCCACGGCGATCGGGATCGCGGCCAGCAGCGGCAGGCCCACCGGCAGCAGCCAGACCAGCGCGCTGGCGTCGATGGCGGCGATGCCCAGGCCCAGCAGGGCGACCACGATGGACATCGGGGCCAGCGAGCCGGCGGCGTCGCGCCACGACAGGGCGGTGGCTTCGCGGGGAGGCGACTTCCAGTCCAGCTTCAGGCCGGTCAGCGCGACCAGCACGAACAGCGAGTGGGCCAGCATGCGCACCGGCGACTGCAGCACGGCCAGGACGGCTTCCAGGGCGGAGCTCTTGAGCAGGCCCCAGGTGCCGCCGAACCGGCGCTGTTCGCCGCGGATCATCACGGCCGCGATGCCCAGCACGCGCGGCAGGAACAGCATGGACACGGTCCAGAGCCACAGGCCCACCAGCTCGGCCGGCAGGGCCTCGGCGTTGTTCAGGACATGGTTGTCGCCGCTGAGCCACAGCACGGTGCCGAGGGTCATGAAGGCGAGCCAGATCGGGGCCGACAGGTAGGACATGGTGCCGGTCACGAACATCGCGCGGTGGACGCGGTGGATGCCGGGCTCGGCCATCAGGCGGGCGTTCTGCAGGTTGCCCTGGCACCAGCGGCGGTCGCGCTGCCGCTCGGACAGCAGGGCCGGCGGTTGCTGCTCGTAGCTGCCGACCAGGTCGGCGCACAGCCACACGTGGTAGCCGGCGCGGCGCATCAGCGCGGCCTCGACGAAGTCGTGCGACATGATGCCGCCCGACATGC
>JAKOND010000331.1 GCA_022702125.1 Burkholderiaceae bacterium | reverse complement strand
GGCTGGTGATCGCGGTGTTCTTCCGGTACTCCTCGCTGGCCTCGCTGGTGACGGCCGTGTTCGCGCCGTGCTTCTACCTGTTCGGCCACGGCGTGGCCTGGCGGGCCGACGGGCGTATCGCGGCCATGCTGGCGGCCATGGCGCTGCTGCTGGCCTGGCGCCACCGGCAGAACATCCGCCGGCTGATCGCCGGGACCGAATCGCGGTTGGGCAAGAAGGCCGTGCCTCCGGGCAGCGCCGGCTGATGCAGCCTGGGGCAGCCTGACGCAGGTTGCTATCGAATCGGTAGCTGCCAACGAAGGCGGCGCGCTGGCAGGAGGACGATTCGGGCAGTGAAATCTACGCTTCGGCTGCCGGGGTCAGGGCGCCGCGCGCTCTGCGGCCAGTCGCCGGCCGGCTTCCAGCGCCACCAGCAGCAGCGACCGCTGGTTGATCGGCACCGTCACCTGGTTGCGCGACAACGCCTGGCGCACCTGCGGCGAGCCGTCCTCCAGGCGGTGCAGCCGCAGCTGGCGCGGCAGGGTGCCGTCGGCCTGCCGCAGCACCGCCACCACCGGCTTGTTGGGGGTGGCGCTGCGGCGCACCACGACCGCGATCTCGCCGTTGTCGAGTTCCACGAAGTTGCCCGGCGGGCACAGGCCGACGCTGCGCACCAGCGCGAAGCCGACCTCGTCCTGGTAGCGCTGGCCGCCCAGGATGGTGCGCACCGACTCGAGCACGCTGCGCCCCGGCCGCGACACCCGGGGGCTGACCATCGCCGCGTAGCGGTCCACCGTGCGCAGCACATGCGCGAGCCGCATCGCCACCGGCATGGCCAGCAGCGTCGTCTTGCGGGTGGCGGGGATGTGGTGGTGGCGCACGATGTCGCACCAGACCGTGTCGCGCACGCCGAGCTGCTCCAGCAGCGCCGCGCCTTGATCGGCATGGCGGTCGATGACGTCGCGCTGCTCCACGGTCGGCGGGCTGCTCTGCTGGGCCAGGCGGTCCTGCACCGCGGTCATCGCCAGGTTCATGGTGAGCGCGGCATGGCCCAGGGTGTCCCGCTCCTCGGCGGGCACGTCCAGCGCCTCGGACACGATGTGGCACAGCGCGGCGCACACCAGCGCATGCGACGCGCTGTAGCCGGTGCGGGAGGTGGTCGCCAGCTGCATCAGCAAATAGAGCGACAGGTCCATGTCCTGCAGCAGCAGCGCGTGCAGCCAGCGCCGGTACTGCACGATCTTGTCGGGGAAACCGACGACGCCCATCGGGCTCGCGAGCACGGTCGACAGGCCGGTCTCCAGGTCCGCCCAGAGGGCGAGCAGCTCCTCGCCGGCCTCCGCGTCGAGCTCGGCGATCGGCGGCGGAGCGGCAGGCGCGGCCATCAATCCCGGAAGTTGTCGAAGCTCAGCGGGATGTCGGTGATGTCCTTGCGCAGCAACGCCATCGCGGCCTGCAGGTCATCGCGCTTGGCGCCGGTGATGCGCACCGACTCGCCCTGGATGGCGGCCTGCACCTTGAGCTTGCTGTCCTTGACCAGGCGCTGGATCTTCTTGGCCAGCTCGGACTCGATGCCGTTGCGGATCTTGATCACCTGCTTGACCTTGTCGCCGCCCATCTTCTGCACGTCGCCCTTGTCCAGGAAGCGCACGTCCACCTCGCGCTTGGTGAGCTTGTTGCGCAGGATGTCCTCGATCTGGGAGAGCTGGAAGTCGGCGTCGCCGACCAGGGTGATCTCCTTGTCCTTCAGCTCGATGGAGGCGGAGGTGCCCTTGAAATCGAAGCGGGTGGCGATTTCCTTGGCGGAATTCTCGACGGCGTTCTTCACCTCGACGAGGTTGGCTTCACAGACGGTATCGAAAGAAGGCATGGCGGTCCGGGGGAAAGCTCGGCGGGCGATGGCGCGGGCCGTAGCGGGGCAAAAGGAAACAGCGATGACGCCGCGCGGGCGCCGGTGCGAAAATGGGTCCAATGTTAGTCGAGAACAACATCCCTCTACAGAACTACAACACCTTCGGCATCGTCGCGCGCGCCCACCGGCTGGTGCGCCTGCGCGACGAGGCCGACGTGCGATCGCTGCTCGCCGACGCGGCGCTGCGCGACGCGCCCAAGTTCGTCCTCGGCGGCGGCAGCAACATCGTGCTGACCGGCGACGTCAAGCCGATCGTGCTCAAGGTCGAGATCCCCGGCCGGCGCCTGGTCGCCGAGACCGACCGCGCCTGGATCGTCGAGGCCGGAGCCGGCGAGAACTGGCACGAGGTCGTCGCCTGGACCATCGCGAACGGCTTCCCCGGCCTGGAGAACCTGGCCCTGATCCCGGGCACCGTCGGCGCCTCGCCGGTGCAGAACATCGGCGCCTACGGGGTCGAGCTGCAGGACCGATTCGATTCGCTCGACGCCATCGACCTGGAAACCGGCCGGTCCTTCACGCTCGACGCGGCGCAGTGCGCCTTCGGCTACCGCGACTCGGTCTTCAAGCATGCGGCGCCGCAGGCGGGCGAATCGCCGCGCGGCCTGGGCCTGAAGGACCGCGCGGTGATCACCCGGGTCCGTTTCCGCCTGCCCAAGCCCTGGAAACCGGTGCTGGGGTACATCGAGCTGGAGCGACGCCGGCAGGAGGAGGGCATCGCGCAGCCCACCGCGCAGCAGATCTTCGACTGGGTGTGCGACATCCGCCGCGCCAAGCTGCCCGACCCCAAGGTCGTCGGCAACGCCGGGAGCTTCTTCAAGAACCCGACGGTCACGCCGGAACAGTGCGCCGACATCATCGCCCGCGACCCGAAGATCGTGCACTACCCCATGCCCGACGGCAGCATCAAGCTCGCCGCCGGCTGGCTGATCGATGCCTGCGGCTGGAAGGGCAAGTCGGTCGGCAACGCCGGCGTCTACGAGAAGCAGGCGCTGGTGCTGGTCAACCGCGGCGTCGCCCGCACCGAGACCAGCGCCACCGGCGGCGAGGTGATGACCCTGGCGCGGGCGATCGTCACCAGCGTGTACGAGCGCTTCGGCATCCGGCTGGAGCCGGAGCCGGTGGTGGTCTGACGCAGGCAGCTGCTGCGAAAAAAATAGCGCTAACCCCACGTCCTGCCTGGGCATCGCTGCGGCTCGAACCATGAAAAAAGCCACCCGAGGGTGGCTCTTTCACGAGGGGGCAGCGCCCGTGCGCTGTCGGGGCGGAATGCCTATTTCTTGCCCGTGTCGTCCGCGAGGCCCGGCAGCGCGGCCGTGCCGTTCGACGACAGCAGGCCGGTCCTGGCGTAGATCGCCAGCTTGTCCCGCGTGTCCACGATGTCCAGGTTGCGCATCGTGAGCTG
>JAKOND010000320.1 GCA_022702125.1 Burkholderiaceae bacterium | reverse complement strand
GGATTTCGTCACACTTCCAGTACACCGGGAAAGCGAGCGCGTAAATCGCGGGGCGACCGCTTCGAAAGCGTTCCGGGTAATCCGTCCAGGGTGTGCGAAAACCCTGATCCGCGCGGTGTCACGGTGTTGTGACGGTTTTCGGCATGCCGAGTGGGCGGGTGCGGCGCGGCCGCAGAGGAAAATCCGGCGCCGCGCGGGCCATCGATGCGAAAAGGAGCGGATTTCCCTTCTGTCACAAGGATGTGACAGCGGCTGGATATTCGCCGCATCGCATGCCGGAAATCCGCGAGCCGGCTGCTCGACTATAAAGAACCCCGCGTTCGGGATTAAGGCGGTTCGGGGAAGATGCGCATGGAAGTCCGGACATAATCCAAAAATAGTATATGGAAGGTGTCAGACTTTCCGATCGGAAGTTTCTTTGTAGGTACATTCCGTACAAATCAAAAAAACGAGGGTAATTGCTGATCCGGTGCGGTGGAACGCGCGGAATCTGTTGGCAGAATCGCACGACATGCAACAGGCGGCAGGCAATGGCGGAATACCGCGGCCTGGGCTTTCCGTAAATCGGAGGCAGGGCGCTTTCGCCAGGGTCCTCGAAAAACGATCGCAGCCGGATTAACCGGGATGCGGTATCCAAGAGGAAGCAAGAGGAAGGGGAACAGCATGGTTGATCGAGGTTCACCGTGGCCGGCATGCCTGGCCGCGATGGCGCTGGCCGGGCCGGCCGGCGCGCAGCAGGTGGCGGCGCCCGGCGTGCCCGCCGAGGGCTCGCTGGATGCGCTGCGGCAGCAGGTCGGCGAACAGATGCGCCAGCTCGACGCCCTGAAGCGCATGCTGGCGGACCAGGAGGCGCGGTACCGCGAGCTGCGGCGCGCCGTCGGCATCGACGTGCTCGCCACCCAGCGCGGCGGTGCCGGCCCGGGGGCCGGAGGCGACGCGGGCGCCGCGGCGGCGGCGCCGCAGGCGGCGCAGGGCGGCGAGGGGCCGCGCCCGGTCCGCGTCGGCACCGCGCCGTCCGCCGCGCAGGCGGCGGTCGCCGAGGGGGAGCAGCCGCTGCAGTCCGCCGCGGTGGCGCCGCTCTTCGAGCAGCCCGGCATCCTGACGCCCCGGGGCAAGATGACCTTCGAGCCGTCGTTCCAGTACGGCTACTCGTCCAACAACCGGGTGGCGCTGGTCGGCTACACCGTCATCCCGGCGCTGCTGATCGGGCTGGTGGACGTGCGCGAGGTCAAGCGCAACACCCTGACCGGCGCGGTCGCCTTCCGCTACGGCCTGACCAACCGCTTCGAGGTCGAGGCCAAGCTGCCCTACGTCTACCGGTCGGACTCCACCATCAGCCGCGAGATCTTCACCGGCTCGGCCACCGACAACGCCTTCTCCACCAGCGGCAAGTCGGTCGGCGACATCGAGGCGACCGCGCGCTACCAGCTCAACGACGGCAGCGGCGGCAAGCCCTACATGGTCGGCTCGCTGCGCTTCAAGTCGCGCACCGGCAAGGACCCGTTCGAGGTGGTGACCGACTGCGTGACCCGCTGCATCGGCAACACCACCGGCACCGGCCTGCCCACCGAGCTGCCGACCGGCTCGGGCTTCTACTCGCTGCAGCCGGGCCTGACCTGGCTGCTGGCGTCCGATCCGGCGGTGTTCTTCGGCAGCTTCAGCTACACCTACAACGTCAAGCGCACCGACCTCAGCCGGCGGGTGCTGGGCGGCGAGAGCGAATTCCTCGGCACGGTGGCGCCCGGCGGCATCTTCGGCGTCAACTTCGGCATGGGGCTGGCGATCAACGACAAGTCGTCCTTCAGCATCGGGGTGGACCTCAACTCCATGGGGCCGACCAAGCAGAACGGCGTCCGGGTGCCGAGCTCGGTCCGCACCCAGCTGGCGACGCTGCTGCTGGGCTATTCGTACCGCTACGACAGCAAGACATCGTTCAGCGTGTCGGTCGGCGCCGGCCTGACGCGGGACACGCCCGACCTGACGCTCAACGTCCGGGTGCCGATCTCCATCCTCTGAACGCCCGTTCCGAGTCCTGCCCTTACGAAAGGCCTCCCGCCCCATGTGGTTGCGAAAGATCCTGCACATCTCCCTCGGCGGCGGCGCGTCGCCGGTTCCCGGGCGGCTCGAATCCGAAGGCTGGAAGGTGGCGTCGGCCGACGGCCTGCCGGCCGCGCGGCGACTGCTGGGGCAGGGCCGCTTCCTGGCCTGCGTGCTCGAGATCGCCCCGGGCACCGGGGCGTCGGAGGCGCTGTGCGCCGACATCGAGGCCTGCGTCCGCGCCTCGGGCGCGGCCGAATGGGTGGGCCTGCTGCCGCCCGGCATGGCGGAGGTGCCGGCGCTGCGCGAGCTGGTGCTGGGCTACTTCTTCGACCACCACACCCATCCGGCCGACCTGCGCTACCTGGTGCAGACGCTCGGCCATGCCTACGGACGGTCGATGCTGCGCGCCCAGTCCGGCGGGACCGCGCCCGACGCGCGGCAGCTCGGCCTGGTCGGCGCCAGCCCGGCGATGGCGAGCCTGCGCCGGCATATCCGCAAGGTGGGCGCCACCCTGGCGCCGGTGCTCATCGGCGGCGAGAGCGGCAGCGGCAAGGAACTGGCCGCCCGCGCGGTGCACCAGTGCTCGCCCTGCGCGGCGGGGCCCTTCGTCGCGGTCAACTGCGGCGCCATCGCGCCGACGCTGATCCATGCCGAGCTGTTCGGCTACGAGAAGGGCGCCTTCACCGGCGCCGCCGCCGCGCGGCGCGGGCTGATCGAGTCGGCCAGCGGCGGCACCCTGTTCCTCGACGAGATCGCGGAGCTGCCGCTGGAGCTGCAGACCAACCTGCTGCGCTTCCTGGAGGAGAAGACGATCAACCGGGTCGGCGCGCCGCGCAGCATCCCGGTGGAGGTGCGGGTGGTGGCGGCCACGCACGTCGACCTGGAAGGCGCCGTGGCCCGCCGGCAGTTCCGGGAGGACCTGTTCTACCGGCTCAACGTGCTGTCGCTGCGGGTGCCGCCGCTGCGCGAGCGCCGCAGCGACGTGCCGGTGCTGGCGCAGCATTTCTTCCGGCTGTGCACCGAGGGCCGCAAGAGCCGGGCGCAGGGCTTCAGCCGCCAGGCGGTGGCGGCGATGGCGGCGCACGCCTGGCCGGGCAACGTGCGCGAGCTGTTCAACCGCGTGCAGCGGGCGGTGGTGATGTCCGAGCGCCGGCAGATCGCGCCGGCCGACCTCGGACTGCCGGTGGACGGCGGCGCCGACGCCGCGCCGCTGCACGGCCGCCGGCGCGGCGACGCCTTGGTCCGCGGCGGGATCGACGCCGCCAGCAGCGGGCTGGACAGCGCCCGCACGGTGGCCGAGCGCGACGCGATCCAGATCAGCCTCGACCGCGCCGGCCGCAACATCACCCATGCCGCGCGCGACCTGGGCATCTCGCGGATGACGCTCTACCGGCTGATGGAAAAGCACGGGTTCACCAGCGGCAGCGAGATGCATTGAACCGGCCTCCGGGGGCGGGCGCCGTGCGCCGGGGAACGCCACGGCCAGGGAAATACCGGGGTCACAAAGTCGGTCGACACTGGCGTCCTCACCTGGGAAATCCATGAAAGTCTCCACGCGCTTGATGATCCTGTCGCTCGCATCCCTGCTGGTGATGGCGGCGGCGGGGATCGCCTCCCTCTTCCACCAGAGGGCGTCGGCGATCGAGGAGCGGCGGGCCCAGATCTTCACCATGCTCAGGCTCTCGAAGACCCTGGTGCAGCATTACCAGGAGCTGGAAAGAACGGGCAGGCTGACCCGGGCGCAGGCCCAGGAGTCCGTCAAGGAAGCGCTGACCTTCCTCCACAACGGCCGGCAGGCCTACTACTGGGTCCGCTCCCCCGAAGGGTTGAATCTGGCCCACTTCAATCCCAAGGTCGTGGGAACGCAATCCAACGGCAAGGCGATCGACGGGAGCTCCGATACCCAGGCGTATCTCCAGGCCATGCGCGGCGGGAACGACGGCATGGGCATCGCGGCCATCAGCGCGCAGATGCCCGACGGCGAGATGGCGCCGAAGCTCAACGGCGTCTACGCGGTCGATGCCTGGGGGTGGTGGGTCGGCACCGGATTCTTCACCCGCGACATCGACGAAAGCTTCTGGAAGCAGGCCCGCCTGATGCTGGGCGTGCTGTCGGCGGCGATCCTCGGGCTCGCCTGGCTGTCCTGGCATTTCAGCCGGTCGATCGTCAGGACCCTGGGCGGGGAGCCCGTCGTCGCAGCCCGCATCGCCGAACGCATCTCGCAGGGATTCATCGACGAGGCCGTGCCGGTGGTCCCCGGCGACCGCGACAGCCTGATGTTCCGGATCGGGCAGATGCAGCGCAACCTCACGGACATGATCTCCATGATCCGTCTCGGCGCCGAGTCGATCCACCAGGGGGCGGAGGAGATCTCGACGGGAAACACCGATCTCTCGTCGCGCACCGAGGAGCAGGCCAGCTCCCTGCAGCAGACCGCCGCCAGCATGGAGCAGCTCACCCGCGCCATCGAGCAGAACGCCACCCATGCGGCCCAGGGCGACCGGCTGGCGGCCGACGCCGCGCATATCGCGAAGGAAGGCCGGTCCGTCTTCGAGCGGATGGCGCAGAACATGGAGGTCGTCAACACCAGCTCCCGCAGGATCGGCGACATCATCGGCGTCATCGACGGCATCGCGTTCCAGACGAACATCCTGGCGCTCAATGCGGCGGTCGAGGCGGCGCGGGCGGGCGAGCAGGGGCGCGGGTTCGCCGTAGTGGCTTCGGAAGTCCGCACCCTGGCCCAGCGGAGCGCCACGGCGGCGCGCGAGATCAAGGCGCTGATCGAGAACTCGGCGCAGCAGGTGCACGCCGGCACCCGGCTGGTCGACGAAGCGGGCGGCACCCTGGAGAAGGTCCTGTCCGCCGTGAACAGCGTCTCGTCCATGATGGCGGAGATCTCCAAGGCTTCCGCGGAGCAGAGCGTCGGCGTGGGCCAGATCTCCGAGGCCATCACCCGGATGGACGTGGTGACCCAGGGCAACGCCGCGGCCGTCGAGGAAGTCGCGGCGGTCGCGATGGGGCTGAGGCGGCAGGCCGAGAACCTGCGCCAGGCGGTCTCCGTCTTCAAGGCGGGGGATGCGGCGGCGGTGCCGAAGCTCGCGCATTCGCGCGACGGGGCACGACTGCAGCTGGCCTGAGTCGCGTCCGGGCGCCCGTTCCCGGGCGTTTTTCCGGCGAACCCGCGGTGGCGGGTCTTTTCGTTTCGGGACGGGCGGCGCGCCGCATGCGAAACGGGCGGACCGCGCGTGTCTGCCTCTGCCTACAGCGCCGGCGCCTGCTCGGCCATAAAAAGCACGATGGCAGGCCGTCGCGAGTCCGGACGGCCCGGACTGCAACCCCACGAGAGAGCCCCACCCATGACCGCACCGCTCGCCATCCGCCCCGTTCCCTACAGCCCCGCCTACGAAACGCCCGAAAAGGACGAGGCGCAAACCCAGGCCGAACTGGCCGAGACGCTGCTCAGCATGTCCCGGACGATGTACGAGCACACCGGCGAGGCGTTGCGCAGCGTGCATGCTAAGAGCCATGGCCTGCTGCGCGGCGAGCTGGAGGTGCTGGACGACCTGCCGGCCGAGCTGCGCCAGGGCCTGTTCGCCACCGCCCGCCGCTATCCGGTGGTGGCCCGCCTGTCGACGCCGCCGGCCGAGAAGCTCGACGACCGCGTCTCGCTGCCGCGCGCCTTCTCGCTCAAGGTGGTCGGCGTCGAGGGCGCGCGGCTGGAAGGCTCGGAAGGCGACACCACGCAGGATTTCCTGATGATCAACGGCCCGGCCTTCTCCGCCGGCAGCGCCAAGGGCTTCCTGCGCAACCTCAAGCTGCTGGAGAAGACCACCGACAAGGCGGAGGGCGCGAAGGAGGTGCTGTCCACCGTGATGCGCGGCGCCAACAAGGTGCTGGAAGCGGTCGGCATCGAGAGCGCCACCATCAAGACGCTGGGCGGCCATCCCGAGACGCATCCGCTGGGCGAAACCTACTTCACCCAGGTCCCGCTGCTCTACGGCCCCTACATGGCCAAGCTCTCGCTGGCGCCGGTCTCGCCCTCGCTGCAACTGCTGACCGACGCGCCGATCGAGACCGAGAACCGGCCCGACGCGCTGCGCGACGCGGTGACCGGGTTCTTCGGCGGCCAGTACGCCGGCGACGCCGAATGGGAGCTGCGGGTGCAGCTGTGCACCGACATCGAGAAGATGCCCCTGGAGACGCCGGACAAGGAATGGTCGCAGGAGGACAGTCCCTACATCCCGGTGGCGCGGCTGCGCATCCCGCGCCAGGCGGCCTGGGACCCGGAGCGGGTCCGGGCCATCGACGAAGGCATGTCCTTCAATCCCTGGCATGCGCTGGCGGCCCACCGGCCGCTGGGGTCGGTGATGCGGGCGCGCCGCGCGGTCTATCCGATCTCGGCGCAGTTCCGCAGCAGCCACGGCCGGTGCCCGGTGATGGAGCCGCGCGCCGCCGAGGTCGCGGCCGCGACGCCGCCGGTCTGATCCGGAAATCCCCGGAAGGCGTCAGAACCCCAGGTTGTCGCGGGGCTGCACGTCGCCGCAGTCGGCGGCGACCCGGCGCGCCTCGGCATGCAGCCGCTTGGAACGCTGGCCGCCCGCGCCGTCGGGCCGCAGGCGCGTCAGGTCGAGGGTGTAGCGGTCGGCGCTCTCCACCCGGATCCGGCCGCTCGAGGCGGAGACCGGATCGGTGCACTGGAAGGCCAGCTCCGCCTCGCCGGTGCCGGCGGCCGGGTCGCTCTGCACCACCCGGCGCGCAGTGCTGCAGCTGCCGTGCGGGCCATCGGTGTTCAGCCGTTCCGCCATCTCCGGCGTGACGCAGACGCGCACCGTGCCCTCGGCCGCGCCCGGCGCCATGCCGCGCTGGGCCAGCCGCGCCTCGATCTGGCGGCGCTGCGCGGCCGGCAGGCGGTCCAGCAACTGCCGGGCCTGGGACAGGTCGATGCGCCCGCTGCCCTCGTCGCCGGGCAGCGGAAGCATCTCCCACAGGCCCGGGCGGACCTGCTGCGCCGTCGCGGGCGGCGGCGCCAGCCCCAGGCAGAGGCCGGCTCCCAACGCACAAAGGACCGTGAAGGAGCGGGGGCGGACCGCGCTCGCATCGATACAGGCACGGGAGCGGAAACCGGAGGCGAACCAGGAAAAGAGAGGCATGGCCCGATGGTAGGGGCGCGGGCAACCGGCGCGGCGGTTTGTGTGATTTGGATTTATATGTATCTTTTTACTACTTCAGCGGTATAAACCGGGGTCTGTCCACCTAGCGTTTTCCCTAGGTGTTTCCTGCTGAAGACCCGGTTGGCTGTGCATCCGGTTCCGTGCGCCTGCCGACGGTGGAAGGGCTTCGGACGGTATGTCGCACAGGGGGGAAAAGCCTCCTGCTGCGCCGGGGCTGCTTCCGGCCGTGTGTCCGTGGCGCGCAATTTCAAATCTGTAGAGGAATGCAATGTTCAAGAACCTGACGGTCGCCAAGCGCCTGGTGCTGGGCTTCGGGGTCACGGTGGTGCTGGGTGCCGGAATCGCTCTCTATGCGGCCGGCATGATGCAGAGGCTGAATGACCAGATCAACGAACTGGCGACGAACCGCATGGTAAAGGTCGTTCAGTTCAGCCAGCTGAAAAGCAATTTCCAGTCGCTCGGAAGCTTCACCCGAAACATCATCATCAACACCGAGCCTGCGTTCGTCGAGAGCGAGAAGAAGCGGCTCGCCGAGACCCGCGCGGAGAACGACGCGCTCCTCGACACGCTGAACAGGACCACGAAGACGCCCCAGGGCCGCGGGTACCTGCAGACCATCAACGAGAAGCGCGCGCCCTACAACGCGGCGATGGACCGGGCGATCGGCCTGGCGATCGGCGGGGAGAAGGACCGCGCCAGCGCCGTGCTGTACGGCGAGGCGCGCGCGCTGCAGGTGGACATCTTCAAGGCCGTGGAGGACAGCCTGGCCAACCAGCAGCGCTGGGCCGACGCGATCGCCAAGGACGGCAGCGACATGGCCCGGTTCGGCGGCATCCTGATGTCCGGCCTCGCGCTGCTGATGACCGGCATCGGCAGCGCGGTCGGCTGGCTGCTGACGCGCAGCATCCGCCGGGCCCTGGGCGCGGAGCCGGGCGACCTGGGCATCGCGGTGGCCCGGGTGGCCGACGGCGACCTGGGCCATCCGTTGGCGGTCGCGCCGGGGGACCGCGGCAGCGTGCTCGCCAACATCGCGCGGATGCAGGCGAAGCTGATCGGCGTGGTGACCGACGTGCGCTCGAATTCCGAAAGCGTCGCGACCGCGAGCGCGCAGATCGCGCAGGGCAACCACGACCTGTCGTCGCGCACCGAGCAGCAGGCCTCGGCCCTGCAGCAGACCGCCGCCTCGATGGAGGAGCTCGGCTCCACCGTGCGCCAGAACGCCGACAACGCCCGCCAGGCCAGCCAGCTCGCCGACAGCGCCTCCAGCGTCGCGGTCCAGGGCGGCGCGGTCGTGGGCCAGGTGGTGGAGACCATGAAAGGCATCAACGAGGCCTCGCGGCGCATCGGCGACATCATCGGCACCATCGACGGCATCGCCTTCCAGACCAACATCCTGGCGCTCAACGCGGCGGTGGAGGCCGCGCGCGCGGGCGAGCAGGGCCGGGGCTTCGCGGTGGTGGCCGGCGAGGTGCGCAGCCTGGCGCA
>JAKOND010000308.1 GCA_022702125.1 Burkholderiaceae bacterium | reverse complement strand
CGCTGTACGTCTCGGTCACGCTCACGCGCGGATCGATCGTCAGGGAACGTCCTGCCGTCCCGGCACCCGATGCGGTCGATGAATCCGCGGCGATCGATCCGATCCCGGACGAGAGCGCGCCGGACTGCTGCGCCTGCGCTGCGACGCCACTGGCGGCCAGAACGCCGACCAGGGGCCATCCGAGCGCCCGGCGCGTCGCACGAGAAATAACGGGCATCCTGCGGATCCGGTCGTTCATGGCAAAACCAGGCGGGGGCTCATGCCTGCTGCGCTTCGTAGCCATGACCGTAGCCGTAGCCATAGCCATAGCCACCCTTGGTCCCGGTTTGGGACTGGTTGAGCACCAGCAGCTTGACCGGGCACGACTCGATGGTGGAGAGCGCGTGCTGAACGTCGGACTGCCGCGTCTTCTCGGCCTGCACCACCATCACGATCTGGCCCATGTGCGATGCCAGCACCCGGGCTTCGGTCGTCAGCAGCAACGGCGGCGAATCGAAGATGATGATCCGGTCCGGATAGCGCGTGGCCATGTCGTTCAGCAGCTTGGCCATGGCGTCGCTGGCCAGCAGTTCGGTGGCGCGGGCATGCGGCGTGCCGCTGGGCAGGATGGAGAACTTGTCGATGTTGGTGCGCAGCAAGGCGCCCGACAGGTCGTCGACTTCGCCCAGCAAGACATCCAGCAGCCCCGGTGCGGGAGGCAGGCCGAAGCGCTGCAGCACCGAGGGTCGCGCCACGTCGGCGTCCACCAGCATGACGGTGTTGTTGAGTTCGGTCGCGATGCTCATCGCCAGATTAATGGCGGTGAAGGTCTTTCCCTCGCCCGACAGCGAACTGGTGACCATGATCAGGTTGCCATGGGAGATCTTCACCGCACCCCGCCCCATCGCATTCGCGATCAACGGACGCTTGATGACACGGTACTGGTCGGCGATCTGCGACCGCGGCGCCGTCGGGCTGACGATGCCCGCCCGGGCCAGCGCATCGAGATCCAGATCCACCCGCTTGGACGAAGCGGATGCGGACACGGGCACGGGCGCCGCTGCCAACGTCGGCTTGTCGACGGGCGCGACGGACGGCGGGGCCAGGGGTGCGGGAGCGCCGGCCTTGGGGACCGAAGGCTCCCCGGCGTCGACTGGCTCCGGCTGCCGGCCTGGCGGCATGGCGGCGCCAGCCTGGCGAAGTTGCTCCAGGCGCTGGGCGGCCTGCTCGATCAAACTGCTCATATGGATTTCATCCGACGATAGTCCGGGAGGTCATGGACAACACCACCATCCCTGCAATGAAGACACCGACCAGTCCGCCGGAAGCCAAGATGAAGCGGCGCAGGTCCGCACGGGCGCGGGCACGTTCCGCATCGCTGGAGACACGGGTCACCACCCCCAGCAGGGGCAGATCCACCGCATTGCGCAACGAGGCCGCATCGTGGAACACCGGACGCAACAGGTTGAGCAGGAAGGTCACCGCCGCTCCGGCACCGATCGCCACCAGCAGCACCATGGGGATCAGCAGCATGCGATTGGGCGACACCGGCTGCGGGGTCACGCGCGGCGGATCGATGAGACGGAAGTCCACCACGCCGGAAGCGAACTCCAGGTCGCCCGACAGCGACGCGGACTCGCGCCGGCTGACCAGGTCTTCGTAGTTCTTCTTCTGGATCGCGTAGTCGCGGTTGAGTTGAGAGAACTCCGATTCGATCTGCGGCGCGGTCTTGACGTTCTCGAACGCGCGCTTCGAACGCTCCCCGTACTCCGACACCCGGGCCCGCAGCGATGCCACCTGCACCTCGGCGGAAGCGAGGACGCGGCTCATCTCCTGGAAGGTCGGGCTGGTGCTGGCGAGGACCGCCGGATTGGCCACCGCCTCGCGACGCAGCTCGCGCACCTGCGCGGCCTTCGCGTCTTCGAGTTCCTTGATGATCTTGCGCGCGCTGATGACATCCGGATGCTGCTCGGTGAAACGCTGCAGCAGGGTGTCCAGGTTGCGTTTCTGCAGTTCCAGCCGCGCATCCAGTTCCGGCGTGGGGAAAGCGGATTCGCCGCCCGTTTGCTTGGTCGACAGCATGCGAGCACGCTCTTCCGCCAGTTGGCGCCGGGCCGCATCCCGCGCATTTTCCGCCTCGCGCAACTCGAGCTTCGCCTGTTCGTACTGACCCGTCAGTTCACCCAGGCGGCTGGCCGTGTCGTTGCCTTCGCCCTCGCGCATGTTGAGGTTGCGCAGCTTGAAGTCCTTCAGGCGCGCCTCGGCTTCCTGCAGGCGTGTCTCGTAGACCTTGATCTGGTCGTTGATGAATTTCTTGGCCACGTCGGAATCCTTGCGGCTTCCTCCCAGGCTCGATTCGACGAAGATCGACACCAGCGACTGGATCACCCGCCGGGCCTTGTCGGGATTGGAATCCTGAAACGACAGCGTGTAGAGGTTGTCTCGCGCGGTGCTGCGGATCGCCAGGGTCCGGGAGAGCTGGTCGATCAGGGCGTCGCGCGAAGCCGCCGATGTCGCCCCCAGGTCCAGGTCGGCCATGCGGATCAGCTTCTCGACATTGGGCCGGCTAATCAGCGTGCGGCTGAGCATCGAGACCTGCTGGTCGATATTGGGCTGAACCGTCAGTCCCGACATCAGCGGCTTCAGGATGGACTGCGTGTCCACGTAGATACGTGCCGACGCCTCGTACTTGTCCGGCACCCGCATCACCGCCGCGGCGCCGACGATGGCAACGACCCACGCCACAGCCATGCCCAGCCACTTGTGCTTCCACATGCCCTTGGCAATGGCCATTACCTGGCCGATCAACTCATCCATTGCGCGAATTCCTGTAGTAAACCTGCCGGTTGCGCGGGACGTCCGCAGGCATCCGATTGCCGAGAAGGAGGGAGAGCAAGGAGGCTCAGAACCAGCCCTGCGGAATGATCAGGATGTCGCCGGGCTTCATGTCGACGTTGTACGAAGTCTCGCCGCGGCGGATCAGGTCCTTCAGACGCACCGAATAGCGCTTGTCGCCCTCGGAAGTCCGCAGGATGGTGGCGGCATTGCCATCGGCGAAATCGGTCAGGCCGCCCACGGCGATCATGACGTCGAGCACCGTCATGTTCTGCTTGTAGGGCAGGAATTGCGGCTTCGCCGCCTCTCCCACGACACGGATCTGCTCGCTGTAAGGACCCACGAATCCGGTGACGATGACAGTGACCACCGGATCGCGCACGAACTTGCTGAGCTGCTGCTCGATATCGCGCGCCAGGCCGTTGGGGTTCTTGCCTTGCGCCACCAATTCGTCGATCAGCGGCGTCGACACCTTGCCGTCCGGCCGCACCGGCACCGACATCGAGAGTTCCGGATTGCGCCAAACGATGATGTTGAGCACGTCCCCGGCGCCGATGACGTAGTTGTAATCGGAAAGCCCTGCGACGTTCTTCGGCGCGGCGGGGTAATTGGTGCCGGCACAACCCGCGATGGCCAACGCCAGGACAGCTGCCCCCAAACGTGTCGCGACTGCACCAAAAGATCGGATTTTTTTCACGGGAACATTCCTCGAAGCGCGTTGAATCGGCGGCAATATGTGGGTGGGCAATATACCGCAACACACTGTCTGTAAGATATGTTCGGTCGAATATGTAGTCTGTATCAGACAGGTTTCCGCGGAAAATGTATCGAATGAAAATGCAATTGACCGACGCACGAAATCGCTGGATCCAGCTTCTCGGCGAATCCCATGTCCTGTCTGCCGAGGCAGCGCAGATCTGCTACGGAAGCGATACGGGCGGCGCAGAACGCCGGCTCGCAGGGGCTCTGCGGGTCATGGACGCCGGCGTCGTGCCGGACGTCGTTCGCGTCGCGCACGATTGCGGCGTACCGCTCTATCCCATCAGCACCGGGCGCAACTGGGGCTACGGCAGCGCACTGCCGGTACGCGACGACTGCATGATCGTGGATCTGTCCGGCATGCGGCGGATCGTGCATTTCGATGCCGAAATGGGTGTGGTCACCCTGGAGCCGGGCGTGACCCAGGGCATGCTGGCAGACTTCCTCACCCAGCGCGGTCACCCCTTTCTGGTTCCGGTCACGGGCGCGGGCCCTACCTGCAGCCTGTTGGGCAATGCGCTGGAGCGCGGTTATGGCGTGACGCCCCATGCCGATCATTTCAGTGCGGTCACCGACATCGAGGCGGTCCTGGCGGACGGCACCGTCTACAGAACGACCTTGCGCGAAGTCGCGGGGGAAGAGCTGGCGCGCCTGTTCAAGTGGGGGATCGGGCCTTACGCCACCGGTCTCTTCACCCAGAGCGGATTCGGCATCGTGACCCGCATGAGCATCGTTCTGGCGCCGCGCCCGGAAAGCGTCAAGGTATGCCTCTTCAGCCTGCGCGATGACAGCCTGCTCGAGCCGGCCGTCGCGCGCATCCGAAGCATCCTCGGCAACCTGCCCGGCACGGTGGGCGCCATCAATCTGATGAACCGCCACCGGGTGCTGAGCATGTCGGCGCCGTTTCCACGGGATCGACTCGGCACCGATGGATTGATCCCCGAGGCGGTCATCGAAGAAATGGGAAAGCAATACCAGGTTCAGGCCTGGACGGGCTTCACCACGCTCTACGGCACGAAACGTGTGGTCGCGGCAGCGCAGAAAGACATCCGCCAGGCGTTGGCGGGGGTGGCGAGCCGCGTGCTTTTTCTGAACAGCGCATCCGCTCGCACGCTCGCGCGCATCGCGGGCGCCATCCCAGGTACGCCCGGCCGGCGCCTGGCCAGCACTGCGGGAACCTTGACGAAATCCCTGGAGCTGGTCAACGGCCACCCCAACGAAACCGCCTTGCCGCTGGCCTACTGGCGCCATCCGGAACTGCACGAACCGGGCAGGTCACGGCATCCGGCGCAGGATGGCTGCGGCCTGCTGTGGTACGCCCCCTTGGTTCCCATGCGGCCCGCCGATGCGCGCACCTACGTGGAAATGGTTCGCCGGACGACGAAACAGCACGGCATCGAGCCGCTCATCACATTCACCACGCTGAACGACCGGCTCTTTGACAGCACCGTACCGCTGCTGTTCGACCGAACGGACCCGCGGGCTTCGGCCTCCGGCCTGGCGTGCTATCACGCCCTGGTCCAGGCAGGACATTCGCAGGGATGGTTCCCTTACCGGATAGGCATCGATGCGCTCGAAAAGCTGCTGCCCGTCTCCACGGACCCATCCTCCTTGCCTGCACGCCTGAAGAAAGGGCTGGACCCGGAAGGCATCCTCTCCCCCGGCCGCTACCTCTGAGGCCTTGTCCTACATAGGCGTTGTCGGATTTTTTTACAGTATTCCTGAACAAATTCTTAGCGCGCGCCGAAATCAGCAAAAATCCCATTCACATCAAATACTTACGGATCTTCTTGAAAACTGGCATGCAAACTGCTTCATGCATTTCAGCAGGCACTTATTGCTGCCTCATTTTCACCAAGGAGTTATGCAATGATGTCTTTCAAGAAAACCCTCGCGGCACTGGCAGCCACCGCAGCGATGGCCGCCGCTCAAGCAGCACCGGTCACCGTCTCCGGCATCACCTTCGATCCGGACTCGGTCTTCGATTTCACCGGTACCAGCGCCCAGATCTTCCAGAACACCAGCTCCGCTGGCCAGTTGAGCGGCTATGGCTTCATCACCACCATCAACAACACCCTGCAGAGCACCTTTGCTGCAAGCGGCGGTGAGCTGACCTTCACCTTCTCCGGCTTCACCCCGATTGCTTCGAACGGCGTGGTGACCTCCTTCACCGGCGGCATCTTCAACGTCTACTTCGATGCAACCGGCAATGCCAGCAACGGCTCGAACCTGACCGCTGCAACCGCCAGCAACGGCACCCTGTGGCTGTCGCTGGTCGGCACCGCCAACAACGCCACCACGCTGACCGGCAATATCTCCGGTACGGCCAACGCCCCCGGCTCCACCCTGACCGGTGTGGGCTACCTGGATGTCGTGGGCGGTGCTGCTGCGTCCTACTTGGATACCAACAGCCGCATGTACGGCTCGGACCTGTCGTTCAGCTCGTCCTTCACCACCTACCTGGGCAACAACAACTACTTCGGTAGCGCCAATTTCAACGGCGATAGCCGTACGCCCACCAACGTGCCGGAACCCGCTTCCCTGGCGCTGGTCGGCCTGGGCCTGGTCGGCCTGGCTGCCGCCCGTCGCAAGGCAGCCAAGAAGTAAACCGTTTGGTTTCTCAGCTCAGCCTCGCGGCTGAGCCCGGCGGACTTCGAAAGAAGCTCCATAGCAAAAAGGGACGCATTCATTGCGTCCCTTTTTTCATGTACTACGCTCAGTGCGTGCTCGTCAGAGAATCACGTTGCAACCCCGAGAGTCATTTCGGGAAGCACCTGCTTGTACTCGGGAAAGCAGTAGATATCGTGCAGCAGATGCTTGGTCTTTTCATCGAGGCTCCTGAAAATAGCCGTTCGCTCGTTGAAAAAATAGTCCAGGATGCCGGGCGGCATCAAAGGCGCCTGCCTGTCGATCGAGTCCGCTTTGAATACGCGATTCTCTTCGCAGAGATCGCCCATGAAGTACTGGTGCAGATTTCTGCGCTGTGTTCGATGGTGGTAGGCGTTCTTGAATTTTTCGCTCGCTTCTCTCAGATCAAGCGTGGCCACGATGGCGGGAGCACCGTTGGCGAAGTCGTAGTTGTTGACCGCTCCTCCCGGCAAGCGCTCGAAGAATAGCAACGATTCGTAGGTGGCAATATGATTCGGATTGACCGCAATCATCAAATGCCGGATGTCCATCACCTGAACGCAATACTTGAAGAGAAAACGGGTCAGGGGGAAAAACACTGCGCCGCAGGTTTTCCTGAAACGGGGATGCGCGGCAAGTGCCGAAACCTCGGCAACACTGCACTCACTGGTGTCGATAATGCTGTCGATATCGACGATTGCCTCCATCGGCAATGGCAGGCTCGCTTTCTTGATGAGCGTGACAGTGGCCACCACTTCATTCCCCACCTTGGCGCAAATGGTCACCGTTGTCGGGAGCGCATGGTGCAGGGTCGTACGCATGCCAGAATGATCGGGCTGCATAAACCCGCTGCCAACATACTCATCGTGCAAAAGTTTAAAGCATGCCTCGAGTTCATCCCGGGTCTCTGCTATTTTGACTTCGATATCTTGTTTTGTCATGGATTGAGATACTTCAGTGTAATCGCATTACAACCAGATTATCTGGTTCAAAATTGCTGAGTCCATCTTGGGACGCACCAGCATTCAATCTTCTATTCGACATAAGCATCAAAACTTTCAGTCTGGTTATTGAGACTGAAAAGCGTTTGCTATCATGTGAACGCTTATCGAAAGCAGCTTCACACATTGCTTAGATCATAAAACTGGAAGCTTGTCAATAGGTTTTTTTGTTTCCCGATGTAGGACGGCATCCATCCCATTGACAGCAGGTCGATTTTGACCACCTATTCTTTACTAATCAAGCGGAAATTATGAAAGTTCTGGTTACTGGTGCTGCTGGATTCATCGGAGCCGAAGTGGTTCGCAGGCTCTCGACCCGGGGCGATACGGTCGTGGGAGTGGACAACTTGAATGACTACTACGCTGTTAGCCTGAAAAGATCCAGACTGGAAACCCTGAATACTTTCGATAAGTTTCTCTTCTTACAAAAAGATGTTTCCGATCGGGCTTTCATGGAAAGCCTCTTTGCTCACCACGGGTTCGACAGGGTTGTCCACTTGGCGGCACAGGCAGGCGTTCGCTACTCTTTGCAGAATCCTCATGCCTATGTGGACAGCAACCTCGTCGGATTCATGAACATCCTGGAAGGCTGCCGTCACCACCGGATCCAGCATCTGGTGTATGCCTCGAGTTCGAGTGTGTATGGGGGCAATACCCGGATGCCTTTCTCCGAGCACCATAATGTCGACCATCCGGTGAGCCTGTATGCCGCCACCAAGAAAGCCAACGAGCTGATGGCGCATACCTACAGCCATCTCTATCGTCTTCCGACCACGGGGTTGCGTTTCTTCACGGTGTACGGGCCCTGGGGCCGGCCGGATATGGCACTTTTCCTCTTCACCAAGGCCATTCTCGAAGGCCGGCCTATCGATGTCTACAACCACGGGGACATGCGACGCGACTTCACCTATATCGACGATATTGCCGAAGGCGTGATAAGAACCCTGGACCGTCCTGCGGAACCAGATATTCATTATGCGTCGGATGATCCGAATCCAGCCTCCAGTAATGCACCGTATAAGGTGTTCAATATCGGCAATCAAGATTCGGTTCCCCTGATGGAATTCATCGGGCACCTGGAGCAGGCTCTGGGAAAGACGGCGGAGAAGCGATTCCTGCCGCTCCAGGACGGGGATGTGCTCAACACGTACGCCGATGTCGCACCGCTCCGCGAATGGACCGGCTTTGCGCCCCGCACTCCCGTCGCCGAGGGGATCCGGCGTTTTGTCGAATGGTACCGGGACTATTACCAGGTGCGTTGATGCCGGGACTTGCCGCAGGGCGGCCGGGCGTTCTCCTGTTACCAGGACCGCATGGCGCTGCCGAACCCCATGGGAGCCTGCGCTTCCCGGTCGAAGGTCACGACTTCCCAGGCATCTTCCGCCTCCAGCAAGGCACGCAGCAATTTATTGTTCATCGCGTGCCCTGACCGGAAGGCACTGTAGGAAGCCAGCAGCGGTTTGCCGACCAGGTACAGATCGCCGATGGCATCCAGGATCTTGTGCTTGACGAATTCATCGTCGTAGCGCAATCCGCCGGCATTGAGCACCTTGTAGTCGTCCATGACGATGGCGTTGTCCATGCCGCCGCCCAATGCCAGCCCGCTGGACCGCATCATCTCCACATCGCGGGTGAAGCCGAAGGTGCGGGCCCGCGCGATGTCGCGGGTGTAGTTGCCGCTGCCCAGGTCGAACACCACCCGTTGGCCGGTCGAATCGACGGCGGGGTGGTCGAAATCGATCTCGAAGCTGAGCTTGTAGCCGTGGTAGGGATCGAGCCGGGCCCACTTGGCGGAAGCGCCCTCGCCTTCGCGGACCTCCACGCTGCGGGTGACGCGGATGAACCGCTTGGGCGCATCCTGCAGCGCGATGCCGGCGCTCTGCAGCAGGAACACGAAGGACGAGGAGGAGCCGTCGAGGATCGGCACCTCTTCGGCGGTGATGTCGATCCGGAGGTTGTCCACGCCCAGGCCGGCGCAGGCGGACATGATGTGCTCGACCGTGTGCACCTTGGCGCTGCCGACGGAGATGGTCGATGCCATGCGCGTGTCGGTGACGGCGGTCGCGGAGATCGGGATATCCACCGGCTCCGGGAGGTCGACGCGGCGGAACACGATGCCGGTATCCGGCGCCGCAGGACGCAGCGTCAGCTCGACGCGCTGGCCGCTGTGCAGGCCGACGCCGACGGCGCGCGTCAAGGTCTTGATGGTACGTTGCTGGAGCATGTCGGCGATTTTAGGTTTCAGGGGCGAAGGCAGGCGCTATCGCGTTTTTAGCCGTGCCGAGAAGCGTGGCGAGCGACGCATGCCCAGCGAACGCGGACCCGTAAAAAAGGGCGGCGCCCCGTTGCCGAGGCGTCGCCCTGCAGGCATGGCCGGATGGTCGGCAGCGGCCGGATCAGTCCGCCTGCTTGCGCAGGAAGGCCGGGATTTCGAGGTCTTCCATGCCGCCGGAGGACAGCGCATCGACGCGCGCGGCCGCCTGGGTGCGGTTGGTGCGCCAGACGCTGGGGACCGCCATGTTGCCGTAGTCGGCCTGGCCGTTGGCGCCGACCTGGAACGGCAGGTTGTCGGTGCCGGTGCGCAGCATCTGCAGCGGCACCGTGGTGCGGCGCGCGTTCTGCTTGCTCAGGCCGGTGGCGACCACGGTGACGCGGATGCTGTCGCCCAGCGCGTCGTCGCAGGCGGTGCCGTAGATGACATGCGCGTCGGCCGAGGCGTAGGCGCGGATGGTGTTCATCGCGAGGCGCGATTCGGACAGCTTGAGCGAGCCCTTGGCGGCGGTGATGAGCACCAGCACGCCCTTGGCGCCGGACAGGTCCACGCCTTCGAGCAGCGGGCAGGCGACGGCCTGTTCGGCGGCGATGCGGGCGCGGTCCGGGCCGTCGGCGATGGCGGTGCCCATCATGGCCTTGCCGGTCTCGCCCATGACGGTGCGCACGTCCTCGAAGTCGGCGTTGATGTCGCCGCGGACGTTGATGATCTCGGCGATGCCGCCGACCGCGTTGCGCAGCACGTCGTTGGCCTGGGCGAAGGCCTCGTCCTGGGTGACGTCGTCGCCGAGCACCTCGAGCAGCTTCTCGTTGAGCACCACGATCAGCGAATCGACGTTGGCCTCGAGTTCGGCCATGCCCTGGTCGGCGTTGGACATGCGGCGGCCGCCTTCGAACTCGAAGGGCTTGGTGACCACGCCGACGGTGAGGATGCCCATGTCCTTGGCGACGCGGGCGATGACCGGCGCGGCGCCGGTGCCGGTGCCGCCGCCCATGCCGGCGGTGATGAAGAGCATGTGCGCGCCTTCGATGGAAGCGCGGATGTCGTCGACGGCGGCCTCCGCGGCCTCGCGTCCCTTCTCGGGCTTGCTGCCGGCGCCCAGGCCGCTCTGGCCGAGCTGGATGGTGCGGTGGGCGGAACTGCGGCCGAGGGCCTGGGCATCGGTGTTGGCGCAGACGAATTCCACACCCTGCACCTTGCGGTTGATCATGTGCTCGACCGCGTTGCCGCCGCCGCCGCCGACACCGATCACCTTGATCTGCGTGCCCATGTTGAATTCTTCTACTTCGATCATTTCGATGCTCATGGCCAAACTCCTTGATCCTGACTGTTCTGCGATGCGTTGAATGCGTGGTGCGGCGGGGCGGGCCGGCGATGATTCCGGAGGTTTCCTCCCTGGGGAAAGCGCTTTTCGGCACCCTTTCCGACTACAGGAAGAAAACGTGATTGCGTGTAGGACAGGATTGTCTCGCGTCCGTGAAAAAAATGCTGGCAGAAATTGTCAAAAATTCCCGATGATGAACTCCTTCACCCGTCCGAAGGCGGTTTTCACCGAGCCGTTCTTCTGCGCGGCCTTGAATCCGCGCATGCGGGCCAGCCGTGCCTCTTCCATCAGGCCCATGACCGTGGCCGCGCGGGGCTGGGCGACCATGTCGGCCAGGGCGCTCGAATACTTCGGCAGGCCGCGGCGCACCGGCTTGAGGAAGATGTCCTCGGCGAGTTCGACCATGCCCGGCATGACGGCGCTGCCGCCGGTCAGCACGATGCCCGAGGACAGCATCTCCTCGTAGCCCGATTCGCGGATGACCTGCTGCACCAGCGAGAAGATCTCCTCCACCCGGGGCTCGACCACGCCGGCGAGCGCCTGCAGGCTGAGCATGCGCGGGCCGCGGTCGCCGAGGCCGGGGACCTCGACCTGCGCGTTGGCGTCGGCCAGCAGCTGCTTGGCGTAGCCGCTCTCGACCTTGATGTCCTCGGCGTCCTTGGTCGGGGTGCGCAGCGCCATCGCGATGTCGCTGGTGATGAGGTCGCCCGCGATCGGGATGACCGCGGTGTGGCGGATGGCGCCGGTGGCGAAGATGGCCACGTCGGTGGTGCCCGCGCCGATGTCGACCACCGCCACGCCGAGTTCGCGCTCGTCCTCGGTCAGCACCGCGAGGCTCGACGCCAGCGGGTTGAGCATCAGCTGGTCGACCTCCAGGCCGCAGCGGCGCACGCACTTGACGATGTTCTCGGCCGCGCTCTGGGCGCCGGTGACGATGTGGATCTTGGCTTCGAGCCGCAGCCCGCTCATGCCGATCGGCTCCTTGACGTCCTGGCCGTCGATGACGAATTCCTGCGGCTCGACCAGCAGCAGGCGCTGGTCGGTCGAGATGCTGATGGCCTTGGCGGTCTCGACCACCCGGGCCACGTCGGCGCGGCTGACTTCCTTGTCCTTGACCGCGACCATGCCGCTGGAGTTGATGCCGCGGATGTGGCTGCCGGTGATGCCGGTGTAGACGTGGCTGATGCGGCAGTCCGCCATCAGCTCGGCCTCCTTGAGCGCCTGCTGGATGCTCTGGACGGTGGCGTCGATGTTGACCACCACGCCGCGCTTGAGGCCGTTGCTCGGCGCGAAGCCGAGGCCGGCGAGCTTGAGTTCCCCCCCGGGCAGGACTTCGGCCACGGTCACCATGATCTTGGCAGTGCCGATGTCCAGTCCCACGATCAGGTCTTTGTATTCTTTTGCCATGGTGCGGTTGGGTCGTGTGTCGGAGGAGCGGGAAATTCGGAAGGGGATGCGGTGCGACGAAGCGGTGGCCGGGCTAGCGACGGGCGGCGGGCGCGGCCGGGCGGGCCGGGGCGCGGGCGGGCGCCGTGCGCACCGGCGCGGGCGGCGCATTGGGATCGACGGTGGTCACGCCGCGCAGGCGCAGCGCGTAGCCGCCGCCATGGCGCAGGTCGGCCGATTCGAGGGCGTCGGCCTTGCGTCCGTGCACGGCGACGACCTGGTCGAGGGTGCGCACGAAACGGCGCGCGCGTGCCTCGATCTCGGCTTCGGTGCCGCTGCCGAGTTCGATGGTGGCGCCGCTGTCCAGCGTGGCGCGCCAGCCGCCGCGGCTCGACAGGTCGAGCGCGTCCACCTCCAGGCCCAGCGGACGGAACACCGGGCGCAGCACCCGGTACATCGACAGCACCTCGGGCGCGGCCTGGGTGTCGGGGCCGAAGAGGCGCGGCATGTCCACGTCGATGTCGCCGTTGGGCGCGTCGAAGACCTCGCCGAAGCTGTTGAGCATGGTGGTGTCGGCCTGCGCACCCCAGTAGGCGAGCGGGACGTGCTCCTGCAGCAGCACCCGGAGATGGTCGGGGAACTCGCGCCGCACGCTGGCCTTGCGCACCCAGGGCGTCGATTCGAAGACCGCCCGGGCGGCCGGCAGGTCGAGCGTCAGGAAGCTGCCCGGCAGCCGGCCGGCGACGCTCTCGCGCAGGCTCTGCTCGGTGCTGTGCGTCATGTCGCCCTCGATCGCGATGGAGCCGATGGCCAGCGCCGGATTGCGCAGCACCCACCAGCCGCCGGCCGCCAGCAGCAGCGCGACGCAGCCCGCGAACATCAC
Source organism: Burkholderiaceae bacterium (assembly GCA_022702125.1). Taxonomy (GTDB): domain Bacteria; phylum Pseudomonadota; class Gammaproteobacteria; order Burkholderiales; family Burkholderiaceae_C; genus JAKOND01. The sequence goes on along the minus strand of JAKOND010000308.1, from coordinate 6,213 downwards.
CCCGGCGGTGAAGTTCATCAGGCGGACGTCGAACGGTACCGGCAGCGTGTCGTTCACGGGCGCGCCTCCGCGGCCTGGGCGGCCGGCAGCACGCGGCCGCGCCCGCGCGGGTTGTCGAGCGTCGCGCCGGCCAGGATGCGCAGGCACAGGCCGGGGTAGTCCAGCCCCGCCGCGCGCGCGGCCATCGGCACCAGCGAATGGCCGGTCATGCCGGGCGAGGTGTTGATCTCGATGAGGAAGGGCTTGCGGTCGCTGGCGCGGATCATCAGGTCGGCGCGGCCCCAGCCGCGGCAGCCGAGCGCGCGGTAGGCGTCGAGCACGATGCGCTGGATCTCGCGCTCCTCGGCTTCGGGCAGGCCGCTCGGGCAGTGGTACGCCACGTCGTCGGTGAAGTACTTGTTCTGGTAGTCGTAGGCGCCGTCGGGCGCGGCGATCCGGATGACCGGCAGCGCCTGCGCCTCGGCGCCGGTGCCGATCACCGGGCAGGTGACCTCCTCGCCGGCGATGAATTCCTCGCACAGCACGTCCGGATCGTGGCGGGCCGACAGGTCGATGGCGGCGCGCAGCTGCGACGCCTCGACCACCTTGCTGACGCCGATGGACGAGCCTTCGTGCGGCGGCTTGACGATCAGGGGCAGGCCGAGCGCGGCGGGCACGCCGGCGGCGGCCGCGCCGTGGTGGCTGCCGGGCGCCAGCACCACGTGGCGCGGCGTGGGCAGGCCCTCGGCGTTCCAGACGCGCTTGGTCATGACCTTGTCCATCGCGATGGCCGAGGCCATCACGCCCGAGCCGGTGTAGGGGATGCCCAGCAGTTCCAGGGCGCCCTGCACCGTGCCGTCCTCGCCGAAGCGACCGTGCAGCGCGATGAAGCAGCGGTCGAAGCCCTCGCCGCGCAGGTCGGCCAGCGGGCGTTCGGCGGGATCGAAGGCATGGGCGTCCACGCCGCGGGAGCGCAGCGCCTCGAGCACGCCGGTGCCCGACATCAGCGAGACCTCGCGTTCTGCGGAGGCGCCGCCGAACAGGACGGCCACGCGGCCGAAGCCGGCGACGGCGGCGGCTTCGTCGAACGCGGGCAGGGGGGAGATCGCGGCGGGGTTCACAGGACGGCTTCCTTGGCGGCGGGAACGGGGGTGGACGTCGGCGCGGCGGCGGGGGCGGCGGTCGCGGCGGCGGGGAGCGGGGCCGGGGACGCGGCGCGCGCGGCGGACCCGGACGGCGGGGCCGAGGCCGGCGGCGCCGCCGGTTCGGCCGCCGCGGAGGCGGCGTCCTGCACCGTCGCCGGCACCACGGCGGGCGCGGCCGGCAGCACCGGCTGGTGCAGCAGCTCGGCCACCTTGCCCGGCACCGCGCCGATGGAGCCCGCGCCCATGCAGATCACCACGTCGCCGTCGCGCACCGTGGCGGCGATGGTGCGCGGCATGTCGGCGATGTCGGCGACGAAGACCGGCTCGACCGCGCCCGCCACCCGCAGCGCGCGCGCCAGCGAGCGGCCGTCGGCGGCGACGATCGGCGCCTCGCCGGCGGCGTACACCTCGGCCAGCAGCACCGTGTCGGCATGCTGGCCGATGACCTGGACGAAGTCCTCGAAGCAGTCGCGGGTGCGGCTGTAGCGGTGCGGCTGGAAGGCCAGCACCAGCCGGCGGCCGGGGAAGGCGCCCCGCGCGGCGGCGAGCGTGGCGGCCATCTCGACCGGGTGGTGGCCGTAGTCGTCGATCAGCGCGAAGCGCCCGCCCTCGGCGGTGAAGTCGCCGTAGCGCTGGAAGCGCCGGCCCACGCCGCCGAAGCCCGCGAGCGCGCGCAGCACCGCCTCGTCCGGGATGTTGAGCTCGACCGCCACCGCGATGGCCGACAGCGCGTTGAGCACGTTGTGGCGCCCGGGCAGGTTGAGCACCACCGCCAGGTCGGGCAGCACCACGCCGTTGCGGCGCTGCACGGTGAAGTGCATCTGCGCGCCCACCGCCCGCACGTCGGTCGCGCGCACCTCGGCGTCCTCGGCGAAGCCGTAGGTGGTGACCGGGCAGGTGACCTGCGGCAGGATCTCGCGCACCGCCGGGCTCTCCATGCACAGGATGGCCGCGCCGTAGAAGGGCATGCGGTGCAGGAAGTCGACGAAGGCGCCCTTGAGCAGGCCGAAGTCGTGGCCGTACGTCTCCATGTGGTCGGCGTCGATGTTGGTGACGACGGCCATCACCGGCAGCAGGTTCAGGAAGGAGGCGTCGGACTCGTCGGCCTCGACCACGATGTAGTCGCCGCCGCCCAGGCGGGCGTTGGCGCCGGCGCTGTTGAGCCGGCCGCCGATGACGAAGGTCGGGTCCAGCCCGGCCTCGGCCAGCACGCTGGTGACCAGGCTGGTGGTGGTGGTCTTGCCGTGGGTGCCGGCGATGGCGATGCCCTGCTTCAGGCGCATCAGCTCGGCCAGCATCAGCGCGCGCGGCACCACCGGGATGCGCTTCTCGCGCGCGGCCAGCACCTCGGGGTTGTCGGCCTGCACCGCGGTGGAGGTGACGACCGCGTCGGCGCCGTCGATGTGCTTGCGGTCGTGGCCGACGCAGGTGCGGATGCCCAGGCCGTGCAGCCGGCGCAGGGTGGCGCTGTCGGCCAGGTCGGAGCCGGAGACGGTGTAGCCGAGGTTGAACAGCACCTCGGCGATGCCGCTCATGCCGGAGCCACCGAGGCCGACGAAATGGATGTGGCGGATGGCGTGTTTCATGCGAAGGGGAACCGTACGGGATGCGCGCCGGAGCGTGCTATGGAAAGAGTAGCTGACAGCGAAGATATCACCTCGGCCTGCGGCGCTTTTCTCTGGGGAATCGCGGGATGCCGTTTCATCGCGCCAGCTCCTCGCAGGCGGCGACCATCGCCTCGACGGCGCCGGGCCGGGCCAGCGCGTGCGCCTTCTCGGCGCGGGCCAGGAGTTCGTCGCGGGTGACCGACCGCAGCAGCGCCGCGAGCGAAGTCGCGTCGAGCCGCGCCTGCGGCAGCAGCCAGCCGGCGCCCTGCCCCGCCAGGAAGTCCGCGTTGACCGTCTGGTGGTCGTCCACCGCCGACGGGAAGGGCACGAAGGCGGCCGCGGCGCCCACGGCCGCGATCTCGGCGACGGTGCTGGCGCCGGCGCGGCAGACCACCAGGTCGGCCTCGGCGTAGGCGCGCGCGGTGTCGTCGATGAAGGGCACCAGCTCGGCGGTCACGCCCGCCTGGGCGTAGCTGGCGCGCAGGGCGTCGATCTGCTTCTCGCCGCCCTGGTGCAGCACGACCGGGCGCGCTTCGGGCGGGATCAGCGCCAGCGCCTGCGGCACCACCTGGTTGAGCGCCCGGGCGCCCAGGCTGCCGCCGACCACCAGCAGGCGCAGCGGGCCGCTTCGGCCGGCGAAGCGCGCGGCAGGCGGCGGCTGCTCCAGGTAGGCGGGACGCAGCGGGTTGCCGATCCAGCGGCCCCGGGGAATCGCGTCCGGGAAGGCGGTGAACACCCGGTCGGCCACCGAGGCGAGCACCTTGTTGACCAGCCCGGCGACCGCGTTCTGCTCGTGCAGCACCAGCGGCTTCCCGAGGGCCACCGCCATCAGCCCGGCCGGGAAGGTGATGTAGCCGCCGAGGCCGACCACCACGTCGGGCCGCACCCGGCGCAGCACGCCCACGCTCTGCCAGAAGGCCCGCAGCAGCCGCGCCGGCAGCAGCGCCAGCGTCAGCGGCCCCTTGCCCCGCACGCCCGAGAAGGCGATGGACTCGAAGGCGAAGCCGCGCGGCGGCACCAGCCGGTGCTCCATGCTGCCGGGCGCGCCGATCCAGTGCACCCGCCAGCCGCGCGCGCGCAGCGCCTCGGCCACCGCCAGGCCCGGGAAGATGTGGCCGCCGGTGCCGCCGGCCATCACCAGCGCGGTCTTCGCGCGGGTCGGCGCGTCCACGCTCATAGGCGTCCCCCATTCATCAGCACCCGGTTCTCGTAGTCGATGCGCAGCACGACGGCGATGCCGATCACGTTCATCAGGATGGCCGAGCCGCCGTAGCTCATCAGCGGCAGCGTCAGGCCCTTGGTCGGCAGCGCGCCGAGGTTCACGCCCATGTTGATGAAGGCCTGGAAGCCGACCCAGCAGCCCATGCCCTGCGCCACCAGCCCGGCGAAGACCCGGTCGAGGCGGATCGCCTGGCGGCCGATCTGGATCAGCCGGCGGGTCAGCCAGAAGAAGAGCACGATCACGCACAGCACGCCGACCAGGCCGAACTCCTCGCCGATCACCGCCAGCAGGAAGTCGGTGTGCGCCTCGGGCAGCCAGTGCAGCTTCTCGACGCTGCCGCCGAGCCCGACGCCGAAGACCTCGCCGCGCCCGATGGCGATCAGCGAGTGCGACAGCTGGTAGCCCTTGCCCAGCGCGTGCTTCTCGTCCCACGGGTCGAGGTAGGCGAAGATGCGCTCGCGGCGCCAGGGGCTCATCGCCACCATCAGCCCGAAGGCGACCACCAGCAGCGCGGCGATCAGGAAGAACATCCGCGCGTTGACGCCGCCCAGGAACAGGATGCCCATGGCGATGATCGCGATCACCATGAAGGCGCCCATGTCGGGCTCGGCCAGCAGCAGCACGCCGATGACGACCACCGCCGCGCCCATCGGCAGCACCGCGCGGAAGAAGCGCTCCTTGACCTCCATCTTGCGCACCATGTAGCCGGCGGCGTAGAGCACGATGGCGAACTTGGCCAGCTCCGAGGGCTGGAAGCGCATGATGCCCAGCGGCAGCCAGCGCCGCGCGCCGTTGACGTTGATGCCCACGTGCGGCACCAGCACCGCCACCAGCAGCAGGATCGACACCACGAACAGCGGCCGCGACCAGCGCTCCCACTGGTCCACCGAGACCTGGAAGGTCAGCAGCGCGGCGACGAAGGCGATCACCAGCGAGGCGACGTGGCGGACCAGGATCTCGTACTCCGACCGGTGGGCGAAGCGCGGGTTGTCGGTCATCGCGATGGAGGCCGAATACACCATCACCAGGCCCAGCGCCAGCAGCGCCACCGTGGCCCAGACCAGCGCCTGGTCGAAGCCCAGCAGCCGCGCCGAGGCGTTGCTCGGCTGCATGTAGGGCTGGCCGCTGACGTTGACCGGCACCGTGTCGCGCTGCGCCGCGCCCGGGCGCCAGTTGCGCAGGCGGCCGAACCAGCCGGGCGTTCCCTGCGCGGCGGGCCCGGCGCCCGGCACCGGGTTGGCGGTGGATTTCATGCGCTGCCTCCCTCGACCACCGCGCCGGCGTCGGCCGCCAGGGCGGCGACCGCCCCGCAGAAGACCCGCGCCCGGTGGGCATAGTCGTCGAACATGTCGAAGCTGGCGCAGGCCGGCGACAGCAGCACCACGTCGCCGGAGGCGGCGAGGCGGCGCGCGGCCCCGACCGCCGCTTCCATCGATTCCGCGTGCTCCAGGGGCACGCCGGCGCCGTCGAGCGCGCGGGCGATGGCCGGCGCGTCGCGGCCGATCAGCACCGCCGCGCGGCCGTGGCGCGCCAGCGGCGCGGCCAGCGGCGCGAAATCCTGGCCCTTGCCCTCGCCGCCGAGGATGGCGACGATGCGCCGGCCGCCCTCGCCCGCCAGCCCGGCGAGGGCCGCGACGGTCGCGCCGACGTTGGTGCCCTTGCTGTCGTCCACGTACTCGACGCCGTCGAGGATGGCGACCGTCTCGACCCGGTGCGGCTCGCCGCGGTACTCGCGCAGGCCGTGGAGCATCGGCGCCAGCGCGCAGCCGGCCGCCCGGGCCAGCGCCAGCGCGGCCAGCGCGTTGAGCGCGTTGTGCCGGCCGCGGATGCGCAGCGCGTCGGCCGGCATCAGGCGCTGCAGCGGCGGCTCCTCGTCCGCCGCCGCCGCGCCGGCGGCGATGCCGCGTCGGCTGCGGCGGGCCGCGCCGTCGAGCGCGTCGGCGTCGTGGGCGCGCACCAGCCAGGCCATGCCGCCGACGGTCTCGATGCCGAAGTCGCCGGGCCGGCGCGGCAGGCCGGCGCCGAAGGTGACGCAGGGGCGATCGGGCCCGGACGCGGCGGCCTTGGCCCGGCCGCGGCCCTGGGCGGCCGGCTCGGCGGCGGGCGCCGGGGCCGGGCGCAGCGCCATGACCCGCGGATCGTCGCGGTTGAGCACCGGGACGCCGCCGTCCGCGAAGATGCGGGCCTTGGCGGCCGCGTAGGCGTCCATGCCGCCGTGCCAGTCGAGGTGGTCCTCGCTGAGGTTGAGCACCGCCGCCGC
>JAKOND010000294.1 GCA_022702125.1 Burkholderiaceae bacterium | reverse complement strand
TGGCCGGCTTCGCGGGCTACCAGGGCGGCGAACTCAGCCTGCGCCGGCAGATCGCCAACGCGGTGGATTTCGTGGTGCAGATCGGCCGCCTGGCCGACGGCCGGCGGCGCATCGTCTCGATCGCCGAGGTCACCGGGCTCAACGACACCGTGGTGGCGATGCAGGAACTCTTCCGGCACGAATCGGTGCCCGGGCCCGACGGCCGCGAGCACGACCGCTGGGTGCCGCTGGGCATCGCGCCGCATTCTCCCAAGCTGGCGGCGGTTCGGCAGGCCTTCCTCGATCCGGCGGACCCGTCGCCCGCGGCGATGGGCGCGGGCCGGTCGCAGGCGGAACCCGAGCCCGAGCCGTCGCGGGCCGTGGTGTCCGACTGGGCGGACTGGGACAGCGGCGACGCGTCCCCGGGAGCGCGCCATGTCTAGCGCGGTCCTGGTGGTGCTGGCGGTGGCGCTGCTGCTGGCGGCGGCCGGCATCGGGCTGTGGATGGGCGGGCTGGCCCGGCAGCGCCGGCTGCGGCGCGAACGGTTCCTGGACCGGCACCTGTCGCCGGGCCTGCGCGCCGCGTCGCGCGAGGTTTCCGCGAGCGACGCCGCCGCGGTGGCCGCGGCCGTCTCCGCCGCGCAGGCGGGCGCGCCGGGCATCGCGCTGCCGGCCTGGCTGCTCGGCGTGGCCGGGCCGCGCATGCTGCTCGCGGGCGCCGTGGTCGCGTGCCTGGCGGTGGCGGGCGCGGGCGGGCTGCAGGGCCGGGTGGCCTCCGGCGCCGCGGCGCTCGTCTGCCTGACGGTCGGCAGCTTCGCCGTCTGGCATGCGGTGCAGAAACGCCGTCGCGCGCTGGTGGGGCAGCTGCCGTCCTTCCTGGATGCGATGGTGCGGCTGATCTCCATCGGGCATTCGGTGCCGGCCGCCTTCCAGGCCGCGGCGGCGGGCACCCAGGCTCCGCTGCGCGCGCCGCTGGAGCGCGCCATGGCGTTGTCGCGTGCCGGGCTCGCGCTCGATGCGGCGCTGCGCCAGTCGGGCGACCGCGTGCGGGTGCGGGAGTTGTCGCTGCTGGCGGCGATGCTGGGCCTGGCCCTGCGCTTCGGCGGCCGGGCCGACCTGCTGCTCGAACGCATGGCCCATTTCCTGCGCGACACCGCCCAGGCCGAGCAGGAACTGCTGGCGCTCTCGGCCGACACCCGGCTGTCGGCCTGGGTGCTGGGGCTGCTGCCGATCGTCCTGGGCGGCGCCATCGTGATGCTCAACGCGGGCTATTTCTCGCACCTGTGGGACGACCCGACCGGGCGCCGTCTGGTCTACGGCGCCATGGGCCTGCAGTTGCTGGGCATGGCGCTGCTGTACCGGCTGTCGCGGCTGGCATGAGGCCGCATGCAGTCCCTGCCCACGCACCCCCGTCGCAGGCGCCGCGCGGCGGCCCGACGTCCGAACCCGGAGCCGTTCCATGCTTCCGTCGCTGAATGATCCCGACCTGCCGCGCCTGCTGGGCGTGCTGGCCGCCGGCCTCTGCGCCACCGGCCTGCTGGCCGTGGGCACCAGCCTGCTGTGGAGCCGCCGCCCGCGCGGCGCGGCCGGCCTGGACCGGGCGCTGGACCGGGAGGCGGGGCGCCTGGCCGCGCGCGACGCCGGGTCCGGCGCGCCCCCGCCCGAAGACGACGAGGCGCCGTTCGTGGCCGAGACGCCGGCGCGCGGCCCGGTCGCCGCGCTGCACCGCGAGGGCGGCCTGCTCGACCGCGGGCTGGAGAGCCGCCTCGGCCGGCTGCTGGTGGCCGAAGAGGACCGCCTGCTGATCGCCCGCTGCGGCTACCGGGCCCGGCCGGCGCAGCGCGGCTTCCTGTTCGCGCGGGCTGCGCTGGTCCTGCTGCTGCCGATGCTGGCCTGGGGGCTGGGCCTGGCCGGCGGCCTGCCGGTGGCGACGATGGCCGCGGCCGGATTCATGGCGCCGAAATGGTTCCTGCGCCGCCGGTCGCGCCGACGGGCCGCCGGTGCCGATGGCGAGCTGCCGCTGCTGGTCGACATCGTGCGGCTGCTGCAGGGCGTGGGCCTGGGGCTGGACCAGAGCCTGCAGGTGGCCGCGACCGAATTCCGCGGCGCGATGCCGGTGCTGGGCGCCGAACTGGAGGCGGCCAACCGCCGCTACGCCCAGGGCCGCACCCGCGAACAGTCGCTGCAGCGCTTCGCCCATCTCTACGAGAACGAGCACATGGCGGCGCTGGTGTCGCTGCTGGTGCAGGTGGACCGCCACGGCGGCGCGGTGCAGGAGCCGCTGGGCCGTTTCAGCGACCGGCTGCGCGAGCAGCGCCGCGCCGAGCTGAAGGCCCGCATCGGCCGCATCAGCGTGAAGATGACCGGCGTCATGGTCTGCACGCTGCTGCCGGCCCTGCTGATCGTGGCCGCCGGGCCGGGTTTCCTGGCGATCGTCCGGTCGCTGGGCGCGATGGCGCGCTGAACGCGGACCGCGCATTTCTTCCTTCCGGGGCTTCTCGCATGTTCCTTTCCCACATCTCGTCCTTCGCCGCGAGCGCGCGGTCGCGGCCGGTCCCGCGGACGTCGCGTCCCGCCAAGGGCGCCGGTGCCTGCGCCTGCGCCTGCGTGTGCGCCGCAGCGCTCCTGGCGCTGGGCGGCTGCGCCACGGAGCCGGCGTCGGGCTACGGACCGTCTTTCCTGCGTCCGTCGTCGTCGGCGGCCCAGCAGGCGGCCGCCGCCACCGCCACGGCGGGACCGGGCGCGGCAGCCGCCGTGGACACCGCCGCCAACTACCAGGCGCTGATCCGCCAGATGCAGGGCAAGGGCCTGTGGTACGCCTCGCTGGCGCATGTGGACGCGCTGGAATTGCGCTGGGGCGCCTCCGACGACAGCCGGCTGCTGCGCGCCGATGCCCTGCTGCAGACCGAGCAGACCGACGCCGCCGAGCCGGTCTACCATGCCTTGCTGGCGTCGCCGATGGCGCCCGCCGCCTACCGCGGCCTGGCACGCATCGCCGCCGCGCGCGGCATGCCCCAGGAGACGGTGCGCATGTTCGAGCAGGCCCGCCTGCGCACGCCGACCGACGCCGCGCTGCTCGGCGACCTGGGCTATGCCTTGCTGCAGGCCGGCCAGATCGGCCGTGCCCGGGTGCCGCTGATGCAGGCCGCCCAACTGCAGGCCGATGCGCCCGACGCGGCGCCCCGCATCTTCAGCAACCTGGCGGTCTACCTGCTGCTGGCCGGCAAGCCCGACGAGGCCCGCGCCCTGGCCGACCGGCGCGGCATGGCGCCGGCGGTGTGGCAGGCCGTCGTGCAGCAGGCGCGGGTGCTCGGCCGGCCGGTGGCGGACGGCCGGGACGCGGCCGACGGCGTTCCCGACGCCTCCGCTGCGGTCGCGGACGCCCCGCAGCCGGCCCCCGCGACGGCCGCGCCGGTCGCGGCGGCGATTCCCCCGCAGGAAGACTCCGCGCCGCCACTCCCGCCGCCATCCCGGGGCGCCGGGCGCTGAACCCGCGCGCCGCACGCCCTCCCATCGTTCGATCCCCCGAAAGCAACGCCATGCGCCTGCCCCCCACCATGTCGCTCCTGCGCCGCGCCCCGCCGCCCCGGCCGTCCTCGCTCCGCCTGAACCTGCTGCTGTGCGCCGCCGGCCTCTGGGCGGGCGCATCGCTGGCGCAGCCCGGAGACGCGCCGCAGCCTGTCCCCGTGACCGACGCGGCGCCTGCCGACGGCGGGAATGCCGGCCCGGCCCGCATCGGCGACGCCACCCGCGCGTTGCTCGAACTGCAGCGCGGTTCCCGCGGCCCCGCACGGCCGATCCCCGGCGAGCAGGCGGGCCTGTCCTACCAGCGCTACCTCGACAGCTTCCGGCAGCCGATTCCCGACGCGCTGGCCTCGACCGTGCAGCGCGGGCAGGGCAGCGCGCGCTAGGGCGGCGCGACGAGGCCGCGGGCGATGCGACGCAGGACGCAGGACCGGCCTTCCGGCTCCTTCGAGCGGGGAGCCGCCGCGCTGCTGGCGGTCTTCTGGCTGCTGGTGGGGCTGGTGTGCCTGATGAGCATCGACATCGGCAGCGTGTTCTGGCAGCGGCGCGAACTCCAGCGCATCGCCGACATGGCCGCCCTGGCGGGCGCGCAGGACACCGCCACCAGCTGCGCCGCGGCCATCGCATCGGCCGTGGGCAATGCGCGCAGCAACGGCTTCGAGGCCGCGCTGCCGGTGGACGCGACCTGCGGCAGCTGGGACCTCCGCCGGCCGGTGGCGGGCAGCGACCCGGTGCGCCATTACTACCCCGGGGACGAGAGCCTGCGCAACGCGGTCCGGGTGCAGGTCGGGCGCACCGTCCCGTACTTCTTCGCCGTCCAATGGGGCACCAGCGGCCGCGCGGTCAGCGCCGAGGCCACCGCCGCCCGGCAGCCGGCGCGCGCGGCGCTCGCCATCCGCACCACCACCGCGACCGTGGACACGGCGCAGGCGGCCTGGCTCGACCCGCTGGTCGGCGGCCAGCTCGGCGGCCAGCTCGGCGGGCGCCTGGCGCTGGGCGTCGCCGGCTGGCAGGGGCTGGCCAACGCCGATCTGGGGTTGCTGTCGTACCTGGACCAGCTGGCCCTCGACCTGGGCGTGGCGGCCGGCGATTACGAGCAGGTGCTGAAAACCCAGGCGACGGCCGGCCAGCTGATTGGCGCGGCGGCCACGGTGCTGGAGCGCAACGGCGCCGCGGCCTCGGCGGCCCTGCGCACGCTGCAGGCGACGGTGGCGCCCTCGGCATCGCCGCTGCGCCTGGGCGATGTGCTGCGGGTGCAGACGGGCACGCCCGCGTCGGCGCTGGACACGCGGCTGCAGCTTTCGGCGGTGGTGCAGGCGATCGCGCAGCTCGCCAACAGCCGCAGCGGCGCGGCGATCGAGGTGCCGCTGGCCACGGTGCCGGGTATCGGCAGCGTGGTGGCGCGGGTCCGCGTCGTAGAGCCGCCGCAGCTCTCGGCGGTCGGCAATCCGCAGGTGGCGCGGCAGGAGGCGCCGGGCTACAACGGTCCGGGCGCCATCCGGGTCCGCACCGCGCAGGTCCGGACGCTGATCGCCATCAACCTGCCGGGCCTCTCGGGCATCGCCGGGCTGGTGAATGCGGTCAGCGGGCTGCTGGCGCCGGTGACCGGCCTGCTCAACGGGGTGCTCAACCTGCGCCTGAGCGAGATCCTGTGCCTCAACTGCACCCAGTCGCGGGTGGTGCTGGTGCCGGACAACCCGCTGCGGCTGCACCTGAACCTGGACGTGGGCCCGGCCGAGGCCTGGGTGACCGATTTCGACTGCAACGAGCCCGCCTCGCGGACGCTGGCGGTGCGTGCCCGCACGGCGGTCGCGCAACTGCGGATCGGCCAGATGAGCGCGGCGGACGAGGCGGCGGCGATGTCGTCCGCCGCGGTCCCCACGGTGGGGCCGATGCCGCTGATGGATGTGGAAACCGCCAACTGCACGCTGCTGAACCTGTGCGGCGCCTGGTCGAAGTATTCGCGCACCGGCCTGAAGGCCGACCTGGCGATCGCCGCCAACGAGACCGCCTATGCCTACAGCCTGCCGGCGGGCATCGGCGTGGCGTTCACCGCCAGCGACACCGAACCCTACCGTTTCGCCACCCGCAGCGTGGTGGCCGGCCTGACCGGCAGTCTCGACGGGCTGCAACTGCAGACCTACCAGTACAGCGCGACCCAGCCCAACCGGTTCGGCGCCCTGATCGGGACCGCGACGCAGCTGGTCAGCGCCGCATCGACTGCCGTGAAGGCGGTGGTGGACCTGCTGCTGGCGCCCGTGCTGACGGGCGCCGGAGGACTGGAGACCCTGCTGCTCAAGGGCCTGGGCGTGGACCTGGGCGCGACCCAGGTGCAGGCGCGGCTGAGCTGCAGCCGGGATGCCGACCTGGTGTACTGAGAGTGCCGCCGCCCGCCGGGCGCTGCGCCGTGACGCCTAGAACTTGGGGATGCGCAGCGTCTTGCTGATCATCAGCGTGCCGGACAGGCCGAACAGCAGGACCAGCGGATGCAGTTCCCACGGCCCGAGCATCCAGGAGCCGCCCCAGACGGCATCGCCGATCCGGCCCTGCCATGCGGCCAGGGCCAGCACGCCCACCAGCACCACGCTGGTCGGGATCGGAGTGCCCTCGAAATAGCGGACCTTGTCGGCCCCTTCGGACAGCGCCTCGGCGGTCACGTTGTAGCGCGCCAGCCGGCTCACGCCGCAGCAGACGAAATACACCAGCACGAGGCAGTCCCAGCCGCCGTCGAGCCCGGCCGCGAAGGCGAGGGCGGCGGGCACCAGGCCGAAGGAGATGATGTCGGCCAACGAATCGAGTTCCCGGCCCAGCGCGGAGTGCGTCTGCCGCCACCGCGCGATGCGGCCGTCGAACACGTCGAAGACGAAGGCGGCCGGCGCCAGCGCCGCGGCCCAGAGGAATTGCGCCACCGACTGGCTCGCCATGAAGGCCATCGCCAGGAACACCGCGCCGACGCCGCAGGCGGCGTTGCCGAGCGTGAAGAGATCGGCCAGATGGAAGCCCCGGATCATCGAGAAATGCTTGCGCGCCGGCCGCGGAACGGCCGATGCGGTGGCGGACGCGGCGGGGATGCGCGGACGGGCGGGAGACGGGGGCGGTGTGGGCATGGCGGGGGCTCCGACTGGGCCGAAAGGGGGATGCCGCGTACCCTATCGCACCGCGGCGGCCGCGCGTGTAGTCGCAGGCCGGATTCAGTCCAGGTCCTGGATGACCAGCATGCGGTATTTCTTGGCCACGGCGAACGGGAACCGTCGCACCACCTGCATCAGCCGCTCGTCGTCGTCCGACGAGTCCACCGCCACCAGCAGGCCGTGGTGGCCCTGCCTGGCCATTTCTTCGTACATGCGGACCGTGGCGCCTTCGGTGCCGACCGAGGGCAGCGGGGCGTCGCTGCCTTCCTCGGTGCGGCTGATCTCGCGCAGGATGGTGGCCGGCTTGAGCATCTGGACCTGGTCGTCGGTGAAGCCCGCCTGGAGCAGGCCATCCGCCACCTGCTTGGCATGGTCCGCCTCGGGGAAGAGGACCACCGCATGGCCGGTGGGATAGAACACGCCGCCCATGCTCAGCATGTCGGGATCGAGGGTGAATTCTTTCATGGGGCGCTCCCTGTCAGGTCGTTGTGAGGAGCTATCGAGCTTAGGATGCCGCCGCGCCGTCGCCTGTAGGACGGCTGCGCGCCGACGGATGGCCGGCAGCGCGTGCGGACGACGGCCTCGACCAATGATCGACGACCCCGGCGCGGACCGGACCTCTCAGGGCCGTGCCAATTCTTCGACCTGGAAGGTCGGCGGCACGATGACGCGCGCCACGCCGTCGAGGTTGGCGATCAGGCTGTTGGCGACGAAGCTGCTCTGCGTGTCCGGCTCCAGCGCCACCATCGCGAGGTTGCCCAGCGGCTGGCCCAGCGGCACGTAGTAGCTGCCCTGCGGCGCATCGACCAGCGCACGACTCAGGTTGACGCCGACCTGCACCGTGCCGGCCTCCGCGCCGCCTGCCGCCGCATCGTCGATGGTGCCGCGCACGTCGGCGCGGGCGCCACGGGTGCGGCTGGTCTCCAGGTAGGTTTCCATCAGCAGCGACGCCGGCTCGGTGACCCGCATCACCTGCACCCCCAGCGCCTGCAGGCGCTCGACGGCCGGCGCGTTCGCGGCGTCGAGCCAGTAGCCGCAGGGGCGGTGGCGCGTCTTGACCGGGCGCAGCTGCAGCGACGAATTCCAGCGCACCGGCACCTCGCGGTCCAGCCCGGTCTGCGGGTCGAGGCCCACCAGGGTGCGGTCGCCGGGCGTCTGCTGGGCGTCGATCACGGTGCCCTCCTGGCGGCAGGCGAGCGCGCTCACGTCGCGGTTGACGAAGGAGCGCAGCTGCTTGAGCTGCTCGGCGCGGGCGGCGGTGCTCTGCAGGGCGCTGGTCACCGCCACCACCTGGGAGTGCACCCGGCGCTGAATGTGGGTGCGGCCGATGCCCACGCCCCGGGTCTCCACCAGCAGGCTCACCGCGTTGCGCAGCCCGTAGACGTTGCGGCCGGTGTCGGCGCGGGCACCGCCCATGGAGACGCTGCGGTCCTCGGGCTTGTCGGAGGTGGTGAAGTACCACTCGTTGCTCAGCGACTGGCGGTTGAGGGCGGCCACCATCGGCTGGCGGAACCATTCCTCGGCCGCCTTGGTGATGAACTCCGGCACGTTGGGCGTGGTGGCGTACTGCAGCATCGCGTCGTAGCGCTGCAGCACGCCGAACTTCTCCTGGAAGCGGCCGGCGACAGTGAACTCGTGCGCATCGACCACCACCATCGGCTGGTAGTCGCGCGCCAGCCGCGCCACCGCCCGGGCTTCCGGCGTGCGCAGCAGCAGGTGGTCTCGGTTCATGTCGATGCCGCCGGCGGTCACCCGGATGTTGGAGGCCGCGCCGTCCGGGTTGGCGCGCGGCAGCACCACCACGTTGATTTTGTCGAGCACCGGCGCGAGCAGGCCGCGGGAGAGTTCGCGCGCCACCACCAGCAGCGCCTCGGACGGTGCCGGCTCGTTGCCGTGCTGCTGGCCGACCAGCAGCACGGTGGGCCGGCCGTCGGCCAGCATGGTGGTCGGGTCGGTGGATGCGGAGCGGGTCAGCACCAGCGCCTGCAGCGGCTGGCCCTGCTGGGACAGCCCGGCGTCGAGCAGCGCCGCGCGGATGCCGTTCCCGGCGCCGCGCGCCAGTTCGTCGAGCGCGGCGCGCAGTTCCGCATTGGTGGTGAAGGTGGTGCGGTCGGCCGCCAGGCCGGGGGTGTCGTAGACGGTGGACGGCGCGGGGAACCGGGCGGCGACCGCTTCGGAGTAGGGCGCCACGCCGGTCGGCACCGCCGCCTCGTCGCGCGGCGCCACCGGGGTGACGACGGCGCCGGGCACCGTGCTTTCGACCGGTGCCGGCGCCGGTTCCGGTACGGGGGGCACCACCACCACCGGCACCCGCGTCTGTCCGCCGGGCCAGGGCGGCAGGGGCGCCGACGCGCAGGCCGCCAGCAGCAGGGCGGGCGCCAGCACCGCGCCCAGGTTCCGCAACCGTTCCCGCGGCGACGCGGCATGCGCGTTCTCTCGCGCTGGGGGGAACGGAGGGGTGGCGGGTGCGTTCATGGCGTGTTCCTCGTTGTCGCTGCGGGTTGCTGTCTGGGATCGTGGGCCAGCCATGCGGGTGGCGGGCACCGCACGCTCGCCAGTTTATGCCGGCGCCGTGACGATCGGAGCACGGATGCGCTCCTGCAGTGGGGCGGCCCCGGGCACGGGCATACGGGAGCAGGCGCCGGCGCGCAGGCCTGGAAGGGGCGCGGCAGGTTCTGCCCGACGTCGCTCAGCGGCCGGCGGGCGGCACCGCGGGCGCCGGGCGGATCTCGCGTTCGGCGTCGAGCGCACGCTGCGCCGAGTTGCGCGGCACGTCCCCCGGCTGCGGGGGCGCGGCTTCTTCCGCGTTGCGCCGGCCCCGGAGTCCGCTGATGGCGCCGTTGCCCAGGCTGCCGGTGCCGGGCAGCGCGCCGGCGCGCGGGGTGCCGTCCTGGCTGGCGCTCACGCCCACGCCCACCCCGCCCAGGCCCACGCCGCCGGTGCCGCCGTTGGCCGACGTGCTGGCTCCCGGCGACAAGGCCGACGCGGCGGCGGCGGCGGGCGCCTGGGCGGTGGCCGACAGGCCGTAGGCCGCGGCGGCGAAAGCGGCGGCCTGCAGAAGGCGGAGGACGATGGGATGCGACATGGCGGAACTCCTCGGGAAAAACGGTTTTCGCGAGTATCGGACCGCTCTACGGCGCCCGCCGCCCGCAGGCCGTGAAAGCGCCGGCTGCCTACAGGCCCACCGGGCGGCCGCCGACCCGGTGACGAGCGATGCCGGAAACCCGTCGCCGGCACCCCGGCGCCCGGACGCTGCGCGGCACCGTCGATGCAGGGCGCGCAGGACCGGTCCGCGGTCCGGATCGCTAGGCCGCGGACAGCGCCTCGATCTCTTCGGAGAGCTGCAGCCAGCGTTCCTCGCAGGACTCGATCTCGGCGGCGATCTCCTTCAGGCGCCGGCCGGCCGCGGCGATCTCGCCGGCCGGTAGGGCCTCCTGCAACCGGGCTTCCAGCGCCGCCCGCTCGGCCTGCAGCACCGGCAGCCGCTGGTCGATCTTCTCGATCTCCTTGCGCAGCGGCCGGGTCTTCTCGGCGAGTTGCTGGCGGGCCTGGGCGGACTGCT
>JAKOND010000287.1 GCA_022702125.1 Burkholderiaceae bacterium | reverse complement strand
GGTGGCGCCGCATACGCCGGCGTGCCTGCGGGCAGGCGGAAGTAGACCTCTCCGTAGAGCACGTCGGCGCGTCCGTCCCGCGTCAGCGGCAGGTCGCCCGCGGCGCGGCCGACCAGACGGAGGAGGTTCTCGGTGTCCAGGCAGATCTCGAAATGCATGCGGCCCGGCGCGCCGTAGATGTGGCCGGCCGTGCCGAGGGCATCCTTGCGGCGGACGGGCTGGCCGGCCCGGACGGCGGGCTCGATGCCATGCAGGTGGTGGTACACCGAGTAATAGCGCAGCGCGACCGGGCGGTCGTCGGCGTCCGCCCCGATCTCGGTGTCGTGCCCGATCACGACCACCGCGTCGCTGGTGTAGCCGCTGCCGTACCACAGCGGGTGGGTGTGCGCTTCGGCGGCGGTGCGCTGCCGGGCGAAAAGCACCGTGCCGTCGGCCACCGCGCGCACGGCCAGGTTGCCGCCGTTGGCTGCCGTCGGCGCCACCAGATGGCGCCCCCCGTGCCAGCCCAGGCGGTGGCTCACCGGGTAGATGCCGTCCTCGGCGCCGACCATGGCGGCATCGAGCCACGGGTCCTCGGTCTGGGTGGCGGTACGGTCCGGGAGAAACGGCGGGCTGATCAGCATGGCGAGGGGGAGGATCCTCGCTTTCGGTGATCGTTTGATGTCTTTCCCGCGGCGCCGGCAGGACGGACGGGAGGCAGCCCCGGGCAGCCGACCCGGCGGACGGCCGGCCGGCACCGGCGCATGGGGCGGGCGTGCCGCCTACAGCACCGCGTCGAACAGTTCGAGCTGCGGCGGGCCCAGGTACAGGTCGCGGTGGCGGCCGGCGCCGGCGTGCGCGGTCCGGAAGGCTTCCGAGCGGGTCCAGTCGTCGAAATGCGCGCGCGACTCCCAGACGGTGTGCGAGGAGAACAGCGTGTGCTCCGGCGTCGAGGCGCCCTGCAGCAGGTGGAAGGTGCGGAAGCCCGGCACGCTCGACAGCAGGCTGTCGCGCTCGCGCCAGATCTCGATGAAATCCGCCTCGCGGCCCGGTGCGATGCGGAAGCGGTTCATGGCGATGAACATGGTGCGGTCCTCAAACGGCGGCGGGCAGCGCCCGGGGTGCGCTGGTGGCGTGGCCCTTGAAGTCGGTCCAGCACTGGCGCGTGAAATCGTAGAGCTTGCAGGCGCGGGCCGTGCTGAAGTACCACTTCCACGAGAAGCGCTGGATGATGATCCGCTCGGGCAGCAGGTGCTCCAGCAGCTTCTGCGCTTCCTTGAGCTTGTAGAGCGGGATGCTCATGTCCACGTGGTGCGCGGTGTGCTCCATGATGTGGTGCATCAGCGCGCCGACCTGCATCGGGAAGGTCAGGTGCACCGTCGTCGAGACGAAGGGCTGGGCGCGCTGCCAGGCGGCGCGCTCGTCGTGCCACTGCACCTTGACGTGCGTGTGGTGGCCGTAGATGACGAAGCCCATCATGTTGAACCAGAAGAACATCGGCAGCGCGAAGCCGAGCCCGACCAGCAGCGGCGCCGACTGGCCGGTCGCCACCGCGGCGGCGGCCAGCGCGCCGATCCAGACGGCGGCGAAGCCGGTCACCAGCAGGCAGTCGCGGGTGAAGATCGGACGGCTGGTGCTGCCGAGCGCCTTCTGCGTCGGGAACATCATCTTCTTCCACCAGATCTCGACCATGTAGTAGATGCCCGGGCCGAAGCCGCTGCGGTAGATGCGCTGCATCAGCTTGCCGACGGGCGACAGCGCGCGGTACTCGGCCTGCGTGAGCGGGGCCCAGACGAAGTCCACGCCCTTGAGGTTGGTGAAGCCGTGGTGCACCACGTTGTGGCCCATGTCCCAGAGGCTGTAGGCGGTCATCGAGGGCAGGAAGCCGATGCGGCCCAGCCAGCGGTTGAGGCGCCGGTGCGGCGTCAGGCTCTGGTGGCAGCCGTCGTGGCCGATGACGAACAGCCGGCCGATGACGAAGCCCGCCAGCAGCGCGCACAGCACCTTGAGCCAGACCGACTCGAACAGCACCACGCCGGTCGCCAGGCCGGCGAACAGGGTGTAGTCGAGCAGCAGCATCACGAAGGCGCGGACCGTGGTGCGCTCGGAGATGGGGATCAGCCAGGACCGGATGGTCTTGCGGTGCGGCAGCGGCGCGGCGGGATCGAGCGGCTCGGGCAGGACGAAGGCCTCGGCGGGGGCGGCGGAAGCAGCGGAAGCGGTGGAGGGCTGGGCGTGTTCTGGCGTCGAGGAGGACATGGCGGTCGGGGGCAGGAAAGGCGCGTCGGCTCGTGCGGGCGCTTGCACAGGGGCGGATGGCGTGCCTGGGCAGGAGGCGGAGTCCTGCGTGGGTGCGACGGATGCAGCGGATGCGGGCCCGATTGTAGGAAAGTCGGTCAAGTCCTTCGACGGACCCGGGTCAAAACGCGGCCGGTTCCCCGGCGCGCGGCGGGCGCGCTAGCGGGCCGGCCCGCCGGTCGCCGGACCGGGGGCGTTCCGCGCATCCCGGGGAGGGTGGTGCCCGACGCCGGTCGGATCGGCGATCTGGACGGCCCGGCCCTGCTGCCAGCTGTCGGCGCCCTCGGCGACCGGCGGCGCGGGGATGGAAGCGCGGTCCTGCCGCTTCTGCCCGCTGTCGACGCCGAAGCGCCGGTCGCGCGCCGCGACCAGGGCGGCATCGGCCTGGCCGTCGGCGGTGAAGCCCATCATGAGCTGCGGCACGCCCAGGGGCAGGGTCTTGTCGCGGTCGGTGTGCCAGGTGTGCCAGGTCTTGCCGTAGGTGCCGACGAGCTTTTCCATGAGTTCGTGCTCCGCCGCCTGCGGAATGCCCGGGGCGATCAGCTGGCCCGACTTCACCTCGTGCGCGTGGCTGTGCCAGAGCGCCTTCTCTCCGGCGGGCAGGGTCCTGAAGAGTTTTTCGCCGACGATGTACTCGACGCCCATGAGCTTCGCGTCCCGGACGTTGCCGTCGTAGATGGCGCACTGGATCAGCTCCTCGTTGAGGATCGCGCAGTAGTGGTGCGCCTCCATCTGGCCCTGCGGCGCGCCGCTGTAGAAGTGGAAGCCGTCCAGGTAGGCGTTGAGGGCGCCGATGGGCGGCCGGGCCTGCGCGACCGCGGCGCCGGCCTCCAGCGCCCGGGTCTTGGCGGTCGCCGGGGCGCCAGGCGATTCGACGTTCGAGGCGGTGTTGCCGCCGCCGCAGCCGGCGGCGAGCGCGGCCAGGGCCAGGGCCGCGAGACAGGGTGCGCGCATGGGGGATCTTTCCGGAAAAGGCATGCGCCAGCCTAAGGTCCGGCGCGATCCGCACCGTAAGCAAACCCGCCGGACGCCTGCTTGGCTACCCGGCCGATCCCGCCGAACGACGCGAACCCGAACTTCCCCATGACCGAGGCGGTGCGGGAAACCTGCCGCAACCCGAACAGCAAGGGCGTCCGAGCCGGGCGCGGGGCGGGGCATGGCGGGGCCATGGCGGTGCCACGGGGCCGTGTGAGAATGGCCGCGACGGGTCCGCACCGTCGCTTCCTCCAACGATTCTCCCGAGACATCCACCCATGCCCCTGCACCGCGCCACCAAGATCGTCGCCACCCTCGGCCCCGCGTCGAGCACGCCGGAACTGCTGGAGCGCATGATCCGCGCCGGGCTCAACGTGGTGCGGCTCAACTTCAGCCACGGCACCGCCGAGGACCACATCGCCCGGGCGGCGATGGTGCGCGAGGCGTCGGCGCGCGCCGGGCGCGAGGTGGCGATCATGGCCGACCTGCAGGGCCCGAAGATCCGCGTCGGCAAGTTCGAGGGCGGCCGGGCCCAGCTGGTGCCCGGCACGCCCTTCGTACTCGACGCCTCCCGCGCCGAGCCGGGCGACGCCGAGGGCGTGGGCCTCGACTACAAGGAACTGCCGCGCGACGTGAAGGCCGGCGACGTGCTGCTGCTCAACGACGGCCTGATCGTGCTGCAGGTGGACGCGGTGCGCGGCGAGCAGGTGCGCACCACGGTGCGCGTCGGCGGCGAGCTGTCGAACAACAAGGGCATCAACAAGCAGGGCGGCGGCCTGACCGCGCCGGCCCTGACCGGCAAGGACATGGAGGACATCCGCACCGCGATGCGCTTCCAGGCCGACTACGTGGCCGTGAGCTTCCCGAAGAACGCCACCGACATGGAGATGGCGCGCCAGCTGTGCAACGTGGCCGGCGCCGAGTTCCGCCACAAGCCGGGCCTGATCGCGAAGATCGAGCGCGCCGAGGCGATCCCGCTGCTGGAGGAGATCGTGCGCGCCAGCGACGGCATCATGGTGGCGCGCGGCGACCTGGCGGTGGAGGTGGGCAACGCCGCGGTGCCGGCGCTGCAGAAGCGCATGATCAAGCTCGCCCGCGAGCACGACAAGCTCGCCATCACCGCG
Organism: Burkholderiaceae bacterium; assembly: GCA_022702125.1. GTDB lineage: Bacteria > Pseudomonadota > Gammaproteobacteria > Burkholderiales > Burkholderiaceae_C > JAKOND01. The sequence goes on along the minus strand of JAKOND010000287.1, from coordinate 14,736 downwards.
ACCCAGATGATGGAGAGCATGATCAACAACATCGTGCCCACTCGCGCCGAGGTGAGCGACGTGGCCAACGCGGTGCTCGACGGCACCGACGCGGTGATGCTCTCGGCCGAGACCGCCACCGGCCGCTACCCGCTGGAGACCATCGAGGAGATGGCCCGCATCTGCGCCGCCGCCGAGGCCGCCGAGGACACCCGGCTCGACGCCGACTTCACCGGCAAGAGCTTCACCCGCATCGACCAGACCATCGCCATGGGCGCGCTCTTCACCGCCCACCACCTGGGCGCGCGCGCCATCGTGGCGCTGACCGACAGCGGCGCCACCGCGCTGTGGATGAGCCGCCAGCGCATCCACGTGCCGATCTACGCGCTGACGCCGCGCGTGGCCACCCAGCGGCGCATGGCGCTCTACCGCAACGTGCGGCCGCTGCTGTCCGACGAGAGCGCCGACCGCGAAACCGCGCTGCTGCACGCCGAGGCGCACCTGGCGCAGCGCGGCATCGTGCAGCCGGGCGACGTCTACGTCATCACCTGCGGCGAGCCGATGGGCTCGCCCGGCGGCACCAACATGCTGCGCATCTGCAAGGCGGCGTAGGGCGGGCGGCGGGCGCGGGGCCGGCGTCCGACCCCCGCGCAGGCCGACGGCCGGAACGAAGGCGCCTGCTATCGCAAAGAGAGCTGGAAGCCGTCATTCCGCCCGGGCCGGGCGGCGATTCAGGCGCCGGTTTCGACGCCGTCCAGGAACTCGCCCACCAGCGCCGCGAAGGCCTGCGGCTGCTCGACCGCGCTGATGTGGGAGGCGCCCGCGATCACCGCCAGCCGCGCGCCGGGCACCGCGTCGACGATGGCCTGCGACATCGCCAGCGGGGTGCCGGCGTCCTGGTCGCCGGCGATCACCAGCGTCGGGGCCTGGATGCGCGGCAGCGCCTCGCGCCAGTCCACCGTGCCCACCGCGTGGCAGCAGGCGGCGTAGCCCTGCGGGTCGCTCGCGAGCAGGGTGGCGCGGGCGGCGGCCTCGGCCTCCGGGCGGGCGGTGCGGAAGTCCTGCAGGAAGTAGCGGCCCATCACCAGGTCGGCGATGGACGCGAGGCCGTTCTGCCGCACCGTCGCGATGCGGTCGCGCCAGACGGCCTGCGCGGCCTCGGGATAGTGCGCGGTCGAATTGGCCACCACCAGCGCCCGCACCAGTTCCGGGTGCCGCGCGGCCAGCCCCTGGCCGACCATGCCGCCCATCGACAGGCCGATCCAGGCGACCGGGCCGCGGCCCCATTCGCGCACGATGCGCGCGGCGTCGTCCACCAGGTCGTCCATCGCGTAGGGGCCGGCGGGCGCGGCCGAGCCGCCGTGGCCGCGGTGGTCGTAGCGCAGCACCGGATGGCCGGCGGCGGCCAGGTCGGCGGCCAGCGCGTCCCACATGCGGGCGTCCAGGCCCAGCGCGTGGCTCAGCACCACCGGCGCGCGGGAAGCGCCGGCGTCGCCCTGCACCAGCACGTGCAGCTGCGGCGCGCTGAAGGTGTGGTGCGATGCGGCGCGCTTGCCGTCGGACAGCGGCGCGGGCGGCAGGGCCACGCCCATCTCGCGCAGGATGTCCTGGGCCAGCTTGAAGGCGGTGTTGGCGGCCGGCACGCCGGCGTAGATGGCCGACTGCAGCAGGGTCTCCTGCAGTTCGGTGACCGGGATGCCGCCGGCGACGGCCGCGCGGATGTGCAGCTCGTACTCCTCCCAGCGGCCCAGCGCGATGCAGGTCGCCAGCACCAGCAGCCGGCGGGTGCGGTGGTCCAGGCCCGGGCGGCCCCAGATCTCGTGCCAGGCGTAGCGGGTGATCAGCGACTGGAACTCGGCGTTGAAGGCGGTCGCGTTGTCGAGCGAGCGCTGCACCCAGGCGTCGCCGAGCACCGCGCGGCGGTTCTTCAGGCCGCGGTCGACGTCGTCCTGGCGCGGAAGCGGCGCGGCGGGGGAGGCGGGGGCGGGAGAGGTCATGGGCAGAGGCGATTCGTGGAGGACAAGAAGGGAGGGGGGCGGTCCGGGCCGCGGACGCCGCGGAAGCGCCGGGGGCGGCCGGCGCATCGCTGCGGCGGCCGCCCCTGCCGGACGGATCATCGGGGAACCGGAGTCCTCCGGCCGTCCGGCGTGCCGGTGGCGGTCAACGGTATTCGAAGAAGACGGTCTCGTGCGCGCCCTGCAGGTGCACGTCCCAGCGGTAGCCGGTGCCCTCGGGCCGGGCCAGCAGCGTGGCGCGGCGCTCGGCCGGCACCTGCGACAGCAGGGCGGCGCCGTCGAGGCCGGGCGCGTCGGCCGCGTGCACCGCGGTGAACTGGTGCTTGAGCACGCCGCGCGCGAAGACGGTCACGTAGGCCAGCGGCGTGCCGGGGAGGGCGCCCTCGGGGCGGGACAGGCGCAGCACGAAGCGGCCGTCCTCGCCGGTGTAGGCCCGGCGCCAGCCGGGCACCGGCGCGCCCTGCTCGTGGGCGACGGCGGCGGGCGTCCAGGCTTCGAGCATCGCGTCGACGACGGGCGTGCCCGCGCCGTCGTAGACGATGCCCGAGACCTCCACCACCGGCGCGTCGGTGACGACCTGCGCGGTGGCTTCCTGCGCCCAGCGCAGGCCGTCGTGGAAGAAGGGACCGATGGTCTGGCTGGTGGTGATGCCGGACGGCGCGGCGCCGGTGTGTCCGTACTGCGCGGCGCGGTCGAGCGCGGCGACGGGGGTGGGTGCGTTCATGGTCGGTTCTCCGGGAGGGGGATGCGGCGGGCGATGCGGCGGGTCACAGGCCCATGGGCGTGGCGTCGCGGCCGCGCAGCACGATGTCGAACTGGTAGCCGAGCGCGATGCCCTCGACGGTGTGCTCCAGCTTGAACCGCGACACCAGGCGCCGGCGCGCGGCCTCGTCGGGGATGCTGTTGAAGATCGGGTCGAACTCGAACAGCGGGTCGCCCGGGAAGTACATCTGGGTGATCAGCCGCTGCGCGTAGGCGTTGCCGAACAGCGAGAAGTGGATGTGCGCCGGGCGCCAGGCGTTGGGGTGGTTGCCCCAGGGGTAGGCGCCGGGCTTGATGGTGACGAAGCGGTAGTAGCCCTCCTCGTCGGTGGTGGTCTTGCCCTGGCCGGGGAAGTTCGGGTCCAGCGGCGCGTGGTGCTGGTCCTTCTTGTGGGCATAGCGGCCGGCGGCGTTGCACTGCCAGATCTCGACGAGCGAGTTGCGCGCCGGGCGGCCGTCCTCGTCGGTGACGCGGCCGGTGACGACGATGCGCTCGCCCAGCGGCTCGCCCTGGCCCCAGGCGGTCAGGTCGGCGTCGCGCGGGGTGACGATGGGCCGCGCGTCGGGCACGACGATCTCCGAGGCGGCGGGCAGTTCGATGGCCACCGGCGGCTGCTTCGGGCCGCGCAGCCCGGTGGACTGGTAGGTGGCGTGGGTCGATTCGGGGTAGGTGCCGGCGGGCGGCGCGGGGAATTTCATCGGGGTCTCCGGTCGGGGTGGGGAAGGGCGGCGGGAGGGCCGGGGTGCGCTATTCGCACACGGTGTCGGGGCCGTTCCTGGCCGGTGGGAGGAATTTAGGCAGGTCGGTGCGGCGCGGCAAGGCAGAATTCCGATCCCGATGCGATGCGCGCCCGCAATGTGCGCATAGCGCACATTTCAGGGTTATCACCATGTCCGACCCCCCGCTGCCCGACGCCGACGACGGCGCACCGCCCGAGAACACGGCGGCCGACGGCGCCGCGCCCGAGGGCCTGGCGCGCCGCGACTTCATCGCCGGGCTGGAGAAGGGCTTCGCCATCCTGGAGGCCTTCGACGCCGCCGAGACCGCGCGCATGACCATGGCCGAGGTGGCGCAGCGCACCGGCCTGACCCGCGCCGCCGCGCGCCGCTACCTGCTGACGCTGGCGCAGCTGGGCTACCTGCACTACGACGGACGCATGTTCGCGCTGACGCCCAAGGTGCTGCGGCTCGGGCAGTCGTACATCCATTCGGCGCGGCTGCCGCGCATCGTGCATCCGCAGCTGCACCGCATCGCCAGCGCGCTGCAGGAGGCCTGCTCGGTCGGGGTGCTCGACGGCGAGGAGATCATCTGCGTGGCCGCCGTCACCGCCGGCCGGGTGGTGTCGGTCACGCTGCAGCCCGGCACCCGGGTGCCGGCCTACTGCACCGCCAACGGCCGGGTGCTGCTGGCCGCGCTGCCGCCGGCGGCGCTCGACGACTGGCTGGCCGCGCGCGAGTTCGCGCCGTTCACGCCGCACACCGTCACCGCGCGCGACCGGCTGCGCGCCGAGATCGCGCAGGCCCGCACCCAGGGCTACGCGCTGGTCGACCAGGAGCTGGAGCCGGGCCTGCGCGCCATCGGCGTGCCGCTGCGCAACCTGCGCGGCGAGACGGTCGCGGCGATGAACGTCAACGTCCACGCCGCCCGCATGTCGCTGGAGGAGGTCCGCTCGCAGTGCCTGCCGCTGCTGTGGCAGGCGCAGGCGCAGGTGCGCAACCTGCTGTAGCCCGTCGGGTCCGGGTCCGGTCCTGCTATGCATTGAATAGCTGGCAGCCCAGGAAGCGCCCAGGCCGGCGGGCGATCCGGGCCAGGGCCGCCCCGGCGCCGTTCCGCGTCAGTACTGCTCGGGCACGTGCATCGCCTCGGGCACCGGGTGGCGCAGGTAGTCGGCGTGGCGCACCCGCTCCGGCAGGCTGACCGTCTCGCGGGCGACCGGGTGGTAGGGCAGCTGCGACAGCAGGTGGGAAATGCAGTTGAGGCGGGCGCGCTTCTTGTCGTCGGCGCGCACCACCCACCACGGCGCCTCGGGGATGTGGGTGCGCTCCAGCATCGTCTCCTTGGCGCGGGTGTAGGCCTCCCAGCGCCGGCGCGACTCCAGGTCCATCGGGCTGAGCTTCCACTGCTTGAGCGGATCGTGGATGCGGCCCAGGAAGCGCAGGTGCTGCTCCTCGTCGGTGATGGAGAACCAGTACTTGACCAGCCGGATGCCCGAGCGCGCCAGCATCTTCTCGAACTCCGGCACCGAGCGGAAGAACTCCTCGTACTCCTCGTCGGTGCAGAAGCCCATCACCCGCTCGACGCCGGCGCGGTTGTACCAGCTGCGGTCGAACAGCACGATCTCGCCGGCCGCCGGCAGGTGCGCCGCGTAGCGCTGGAAATACCACTGGGTGCGCTCGCGGTCGTTGGGCGCGGGCAGCGCCGCGACCCGGCAGATGCGCGGGTTGAGCCGCTGGGTGATGCGCTTGATGACGCCGCCCTTGCCGGCCGCGTCGCGCCCCTCGAACAGCACCACCACCTTCTGGCCGCTGTGCAGCACCCAGTCCTGCAGCTTGACCAGCTCGCCCTGCAGCCGGAACAGCTCCTGGAAATAGGCCCGGCGGTCGATGTCGCCGTCGGAGGGCGGGCCGTCGCCGCCGCCGTCGCCCGGGGCGTGGATGCGGCGGTCGTCGAGTTCGAGTTCGAGCTCCTCGTCGTAGCTGTCGAGGAGGTCGCGTTCGATGCGGCCCAGGAGTCGTTCGTGGTCGGTCGGAAGCAGGGGCTGCATGGGAGGGGTCCAGGAGAAGGATCGGATCGGCGGATCGCGAGCGCATGCGCGACAGGCCGAGCGTGCCGCGCGGATGCGACGGAACGATGACAAAACCGCGGCCGCCATGGGCCCGGCACGAAAGAGACACCGGCCGGACGCCGGCGTGTCACGCTTTCGTCACGAATCGGGACCAGCATGGCGCACCCGCCCCCATGGACCGTCCTCCGCCTTCCCCGCATTCCCGCGCCGCCGCCGCGCCGCCCTCCGACACGCTGTCCGGCTCGCCCTACGGCGCCGACGGGTCCGGGCTGGTCTGCGGCTACCGCTTCCTGCCGGGGGCCGGCGCCGTGCCGCTGGACTCGATGACCGCCGCCGAACTGCTCGACCGCCGCGCCGCCGCGGGCCCGGGGACGCAGGAGGACGGCGGCTTCCTGTGGCTGCATTTCAGCCTGGCGCACGCGGCCGCCGAGCGCTGGCTGGCCCGCCATGCCGGCCTGCCCGGGAGCTTCTTCGAGATGCTGCGCGAGGGCCTGCACTCCACCCGCATCGAGCGCGACGACGACGCGCTGATCGCGGTCATCAACGACGTGCGCTTCGACTTCGCCTTCGAGCCGGCCGACCTGTCCACGCTGTGGATCGGCGTCGCCCCGGGCCTGGTGGTGACCGCGCGCCAGCAGCCGCTGCGGGCGGTGGACCGGCTGCGCATCGCGGTCAACGCGGGCGCCTGCCCGCGCTCGCCGGTCGAGTTGCTGGAGCGGCTGATGCGGGCGCAGGCCGACGTGCTGGTGGGCATCGTGCGCGACGTCACCGGCCGCATCGACGTGGTGGAGGACGGCCTGCTGGTCGGCCGCCGCGACCACCAGCGCGCGAAGCTGGGCGCGATGCGCCGGCTGCTGGTGCGGCTGCAGCGCCTGCTGGCGCCCGAGCCGGCGGCGCTGTTCCGGCTGCTGCACCAGCCGCCCGCCTGGGTGGCCGACGCCGACGTGCAGGACCTGCGCGGCGCGACGGAGGAATTCTCGGTGGTGCTGCGCGACATGCAGGCGCTGCAGGAGCGCATCAAGCTGCTGCAGGAGGAGGTGGCCGCCAGCGTCAACGAGGACAACAACCGCAGCCTCTTCGTGCTGACGGTGGTGACGGTGCTGGCGCTGCCGATCAACATCCTGGCCGGGCTGTTCGGCATGAACGTCGGCGGCATCCCGCTGGCGGAGGACGCGCACGGCTTCTGGATGGTGGTCGGGATCGTGCTGAGCTTCACCGCGGTGGCCGCCTGGCTGGCGTTCCGGCCCAAGCGCGGCGACCGGTAGCGCGGCGGCCCGGCGCCGCCCGCCCGCCGCTCAGTCGAAGCGCAGCGACACGCCGGTCACCAGCGAGGCGTCCATGCGCTTCAGGCCCGCGCCGGGATCGGTGTTGTAGCGGTAGTTCAGGCCGGTGGTCAGGCTGAGCGCCGGCGTCATCGCCACCGACAGGCCGGCGTCGAACATCGCCCGGTAGTTGCCGCCGTCGGTGACGTTGGGATAGACGGTGAACTTCTGGCGGAAGATGGTCGACTGCGACAGCTTGTGGGTCGATTCCTCGCCCACCACCAGCTCGAAGCGGCCGTACTCGTCGCGCAGCCCGCCCAGCACCTGCGTCTCGCGGACGTAGCGGTCCTGGGTGTAGCCCAGGCCGAAGGTGGTGTCGAAGGTGTTGCTGTCGGTCTTGACCAGGTGCCGGCCCACGCCGCTGGCGGCCGACCAGCGGTAGTCGATGTTGGACGGCGGCTCGCGCAGGCCGTCGGCCGAGCCGAAGCCGAACCAGTCCGTCGAGAAGTTCCGGTTGTACTGCGTGCCCAGCGCGTAGCGCTCGGTGGTCACCGCGCCGTTGGTCTTGCCGTAGGCGCCGGTGCCGCGGAAGGTCCACTTGTCCTCGTCGGTCATCCGCACGCCCTCGCCGCTGAGGTTGAAGGCGGTGGTCTCGCTGTTGCCGGTGGTGGCGTTGGCCCCGGCGGTGTAGAGGTAGCGCCAGAGGCCGTCGGGCTTGAGGGTGACCTGGGCCTGCGCCGGGCCGGCGGCGGACAGGGCGGCGCAGACCGCCAGCAGCAGGCGGATGCGCGGGGCGTTCGGGGAGCGGGACGGCATCGGCGCGCCGGTCCGGGCGCGGGCGAAGGCGGTGCGGGAAGGCGGCATGGCGGAGAGGGAAGACGGGGCCGGGACGGACGGAAGGCGAAGGGGCATGCAGGAATGGTGCGATCCGGGCGGGCCCGGGTTCCCGTCGCGCAGCGGGATATTTGTATCGGAATGCATCCAGCTGCCCGGGACACGCTGGCGGACCGACGCGGGAAACCGACACGGATTCTGTCGCAGCGCAGCCGGAACGTCCATGAAAACCCTGAGATCGACGCAGCGGCCGGGCATCGTCGCCGCCGGTTCCCTCCGGCCCGCCAGCCGCTGGCGGGCGTCCGGTTCCGGGATAGACCTGTTACCGCCCGCCAGCCCCGGCGGTTAAGATTTGGAGGTTTTGCCACGCTGCGGCCCACGCGCGGCGGCGCGCTCCCCGGTTTCACAACTCTCCCAGGACACATCACCATGGCACTCGTCTCGATGCGAGAACTGCTGGACCACGCCGCGGCCAACGGCTACGGCATCCCGGCCTTCAACGTCAACAACCTGGAGCAGGTGCAGGCCGTCATGATGGCCGCCGACGAAGTCGGCGCGCCGGTCATCCTGCAGGCCAGCGCCGGCGCCCGCAAGTACGCCGGCGAGGCCTTCATCAAGCACCTGATCCAGGCCGCCGTCGAGGCCTATCCGCACATCCCGCTGGTCATGCACCAGGACCACGGCCAGAGCCCGGCGATCTGCCAGGGCGCGATCGACCTGGGCTTCGGCTCGGTGATGATGGACGGCTCGCTGCGCGAGGACGGCAAGACCCCGGCCGACTTCGACTACAACGTCGACGTGACCCGCCGCGTGGTCGAGATGGCCCACAAGGTCGGCGTGACCGTCGAGGGCGAGCTGGGCTGCCTGGGCAACCTGGAGACCGGCGACGCGGGCGAGGAAGACGGCATCGGCGCCGACGTCAAGCTCGACCACAGCCAGATGCTGACCGACCCCGAGGAAGCCGCCCAATTCGTGAAGGCCACGCAGCTCGACGCCCTGGCCATCGCCATCGGCACCAGCCACGGCGCCTACAAGTTCAGCCGCCCGCCCACGGGCGACATCCTGGCGATCAGCCGCGTCAAGGAAATCCACGCCCGCATCCCCAACACCCACCTGGTGATGCACGGCTCCTCGTCGGTGCCGCAGGAACTGCGCGCGATCATCAACCAGTACGGCGGCCAGATGAAGGAGACCTACGGCGTGCCGGTGTCCGAGATCCAGGAAGCCATCAAGCACGGCGTGCGCAAGATCAACATCGACACCGACATCCGCATGGCGATGACCGGCGCGGTGCGCAAGTTCCTGTTCGAGAACCCCGACAAGTTCGACGCCCGCGAGTGGCTCAAGCCCGCCCGCGAGGCCGCCAAGCAGGTCTGCAAGCAGCGCTACGTCGAGTTCGGCTGCGAAGGCCAGGGCGGCAAGATCAAGGGCGACAGCCTGCAGGTCGTGGCCGCCAAGTACGCCCGGGGCGAACTGGCGCAGGTCGTCCAGTAAAGGCCCCGCGGCCGGGGGCGGGCGGGCGTCGGCGCATACTACCGGCGCCGTCCTTCCGCCCTCCCGTCCGGCCGACCCGGCCGCCCGGCCCGTGGAGGCCCGCCGCCTCCACCCGCATCCCGGCGCATGCCGGGATTTTTCCGTCCGCACCGTTCCTTTTCCCCCGACCCGTCGCCGACCCCGCCGAACCGAGCCTGCCGCCATGACCGCCGTGACCGCCTCCCTGCATACCTCCAACATCACCTCGCTGCCGCTGCTCGCGCGCGGCAAGGTGCGCGACAACTACGCCGTGGGCGACGACCGGATCCTGATGGTGGCGAGCGACCGCCTCTCGGCCTTCGACGTCATCATGGGCGAGCCGATCCCCGGCAAGGGCGCGCTGCTGACGCGCATGGCGCTGTTCTGGTTCGACAAGCTCGGCCACATCGTGCCCAACCACCTGACCGGCGAGTCGCCCGAGAGCGTCGTGCGGCCCGACGAGGTGGCGCAGGTGCGCGACCGCTCGATGCTGGTCAAGCGTCTCAAGCCGATCCCGGTCGAGGCGGTGGTGCGCGGCTACCTGGCCGGCAGCGGCTGGCAGGAGTACCAGGAATCGCGCTCGGTCTGCGGCGTGCCGCTGCCCGCGGGCCTGACCAACGCCAGCAAGCTGCCCGAGCCGATCTACACGCCCGCCGCCAAGGCCGCGGCCGGCGAGCACGACGAGAACATCAGCTTCGAGCAGACCGTCGCCGTCGTCGGCCCGGAGCTCGCCGCGCAGATCCGCGACGTCAGCATCGCGCTCTACAAGGCCGCCGCCAAGATCGCGCTGGCCAAGGGCATGATCATCGCGGACACCAAGTTCGAGTTCGGCCTGGACGCCGACGGCACGCTGGTCCTGATGGACGAGGTGCTGACGCCCGACAGCTCGCGCTACTGGCCGGTCGAGGGCTACGACGCCGCCTGGCGCGCCGGCCAGAACCCGCCGAGCTACGACAAGCAGTTCGTGCGCGACTGGCTGGAGCAGGTGCGCATCCACGGCAAGCCCTGGGGCAAGACCCCGCCGGCGCCGCGCCTGCCGCAGGACGTGATCGAGAAGACCGCCGCCAAGTACCGCGAAGCGCTGGAGCGGCTCACCGCCTGAGCCGGCCCCGGCGCAGCGAGGCGGCCAGCGCCGCCAGCGCCAGCGCCACCAGCAGGCCGCCGTAGCACAGCGCCGTCGTCTTCAGGCCCACCCGGCCGGTGGCGATGCCGGCGGCGATCGCCGGCACCGCGAAGGCCAGGTAGCTCAGCACGAAGAAGCTGGCCATCAGCCCGGCCCGCTCGTGCGGCGCGGCCAGCGGCACCAGGCTGCGCACCGCGCCGTTGAAGCCCGCGCCGAACCCCAGCCCCGCCACCAGCGTGCCGCCGAAGAAGGCCCAGGCCGCATGCGCCTGCACGCCGGCCAGCGTCGCCGCCAGGCCCGCCGCCAGCGTGGCGGCGCTGCCCAGCAGCACGGCGCGCGGCGGCCGTGCCCGCACCGCGACGATGGCCGCGGCGCCGCTCGTCACCAATGTCGCGATCAGCGCGCCGCCCACCACCGGCGAGGCGCTGTCGGTCACCAGCCGCGCCAGCGTCGGCCCCAGCGAGAGGTAGAAACCGCCGAGCGCCCAGCCGGCGGTGTTGAGCGGCAGCACGCTCCAGAGCGCGGCCCGGGCGGCGGCCGGCACCGCGACCTGCGGCCGCAGCGAGCGCCAGACCCCGGCGCGCGGCCGCACCGTGTCCGGCAGCCATCCCGCCAGCAGCGCCTGCGCCGCCAGCACCGGCAGCAGCAGCTCGAACACCAGGTGCGTCGGCCGGCCCGCGTACTGCACCAGCAGGCCGGTGCCGAGCGCGCCGATGCCCATGCCGAGCATCGGCGCCACGCTGTTGAACAGGGCGCCGCGCCGCGGATGCAGGTCGAGCAGCATCGCGCTCAGGGCGCTGGTCGCGATGCCGGTGGCCAGCCCCTGCACGATGCGCGCGGCGAACAGCCAGCCCACCGACGGCGCCTGCCGGAAGAGCAGCACCGAGGCGATCTCCAGCAGCAGCGCCAGCACGATCGCCGCGCGCCGCCCCAGGTGGTCCGACAGCGAGCCGAAGAAGAGCAGCGCCGCCAGCAGCGCGAACGCGTAGCTCGCGAAGACGGCGGTCAGCATCGCGGCCGAGAAGCCCCATGCCTCCCGGTACAGCCCGTAGAGCGGCGACGGCGCGCTCGACGCCGCCAGGAAGCACACGAGGATCGAGACGGTCAGCGCGAAGGCGCCGGATGCCGGCAGGCGGGCGGGGGGCGCGGGCAGGACGGAGGAGGGGGACGGGGACGGCATGCGGGACCTCGGCTAACGCAAAGAAATAGCGTTAATGCATTGTGCGGCCCCGCGCTCCTAAAAGCAAATACTGTGCGTTAGCATGGCGCGATGCCCACCACACCGTCCCTCCGCCCCGGCGGCCGCAGCGCCCGCGTGCAGGCGGCGGTGCATGCCGCGGTGCATGCGCTGGTCGCGTCGCACGGCCGCGAGGCGCTCACCCTGCCGCTGATCGCGGCGCGCGCCGGCGTCACGCCCTCGACCCTCTACCGCCGCTGGGGCGACCTGGCGGCGCTGCTGGCCGACGTCTCGGTCGAGCGGATGCGGCCCGACGCCCCGCCGGCCGACACCGGCTCGTTCCGGGGCGACCTGCGGGCCTGGGCGGAGCAGTACCACGAGGAGATGGGGTCCGACGTGGGCCGCGGCATGCTGCACGACGTGCTGTCGGCGGCGCCGGTGGGCGGGGGGCCCTCCTGCCAGTGCGCGATCTTCACCGAGGCGCAGATCGCCGCGATCGTCGCGCGGGCCGCCGCGCGCGGCGAGCCGGTGCCGGCGCCTCGGGCGGTGGTCGAGGCGGTGGTGGCGCCGCTGCTCTACCGCCAGCTGTTCGGCCCCGCGCCCGCCACCCCGGCGGACGTCGCGCGCTGGGTGGACGGCTGCGTCGCCCGCGCCGCGCCCGCGGACGGGACGGCGGACGGGCCGGTCAGCTCAGAACGACCGAGCTGAGCCGGCGGCGGTAGGTGGCCACCACCGGATCGTCCGGCGGGATCTGGCCGTCGGCGACCTTGGGCTTGGGCGGCTCGATGATCTCCAGGATCGCGATGTAGGTCTTGCGCGCGGCGTCCTCGTTCCAGGACTTGTCGCGCATCAGGATCTCCAGCAGCTCGTCCATCGCGGCCGTCCAGCGCTGCGCGGCCAGGTGCAGCCGGGCCTTGCCGAAGCGGGCGTCGAAATCCCGCCGGTCGGCGGCGATCCTGGCGTCGAATTCCGCTTCCGCCGGCATCGCGCCTTGGCTGCCAGCTGCGAAATCGATAGCATCCATCCAGCGCTTGAGCGCATCGAAGCGGCGCACCAGGCCGGTCCGGGCGATCACCGGCGCGAAGGCCACCTTGGCGTCGTCGTCGCGGCCCGACCGCAGCAGCAGCTTGACGTAGTCGAAGCGCGCGTCGTCGTTGGCCGGGTCGGTGGCGACGGCGTGCTGCAGCTTCTCGAGGGCGGTGTCGGTGTCGCCCTCGGCCAGCGCGTCGAGCGCTTCCTCTTCCTCGGCGGCGGCCTCGGCCTCGTCGGCCGACGGCACGTGCTTGTCGAGGAAGGCGCGGATCGTCGCCTCGGGCTGCGCGCCCACGAAGCCGTCGACCGGCTGGCCGCCGACGAACATCACGCAGAACGGGATGCTGCGCACGCCGAACATCTCCGAGAGCTGCTGCGAGATCTGCGGCACCTTGTCCGCGTCGAGCTTGGCCAGGGTGAAGCGGCCGGCGTAGTCGGTTTCGAGCTTCTCCAGCACCGGGCCGAGCTGCTTGCACGGGCCGCACCATTCCGCCCAGATGTCCAGCAGGACGGGGCGCTGGACGGAACCCTCGATCAGTTCGGATTCGAAGTTCTCTAGCGTGATGTCGATCATGGGGCTCTTTCGGCCGAAGGGTCGGCGGTTTCGCGGGGGGCGGGTGGCAGGGCGCGGGCCCTGAAACGTAGAATTCCGGCACTACGCCCGGCGGGCGGTGCGCGCGGTCCGCATTTTCGCCTGCGCGCGGCCCTCCACAGACTTCCCCCCCGACCATGACACCCACTTCCCCCTCCGCCGCACCCGTCGTCGGCGTGGTCATGGGTTCCAGCTCCGACTGGGACACCATGCAGCACGCGGTGCAGATCCTGCAGCAGTTCGACATCCCGCACGAGGCCCGGGTGGTGTCGGCCCACCGCATGCCCGACGACCTGTTCGCCTACGCCGAGAGCGCCGCGCCCCGCGGCCTGGCGGCGATCGTCGCCGGCGCCGGCGGCGCGGCGCACCTGCCGGGCATGCTGGCGTCCAAGACGCCGGTGCCGGTGCTGGGCGTGCCGGTCGCCAGCCGCCACCTGCAGGGCGTGGATTCGCTGCACAGCATCGTGCAGATGCCCAAGGGCATCCCGGTGGCGACCTTCGCCATCGGCGCCGCCGGCGCGGCCAACGCGGCGCTGTTCGCGGTGGCGATGCTCGCGACCCGCGACCCGGCGCTGGCGGCCCGCCTCGCCGACTTCCGCGCGGCGCAGACCGGCGCCGCGCGCGCCATGGAGCTGCCCGGCTTCGGCGCCGACGGCCAGCCGCTGCGGCGCATCGACGGGATCCTGCAGGCATGAGCGGCGCCGATTCCCGGGCCGCGACGGCCGTGGCGCCGCTGCTGCCCGCCAGCGACGGCGCCGGCGCGCCGGAAACGACGCTCGGCGTGCTCGGCGGCGGCCAGCTCGGGCGCATGTTCGTGCACGCGGCCCAGACGCTGGGCTACTTCACCGCGGTGCTCGACCCCGATCCGCTGAGCCCCGCCGGCCGCGCCAGCCACCACCACCTGCGGGCCGCCTACGACGACCCGGCCGCGCTCGACGCGCTGGCCGGGCTGTGCGGCGCGGTCACCACCGAATTCGAGAACGTGCCCGCCGGGGCGCTGGCCGCGCTGGCCGCGCGCCTGCCGGTGGCGCCCGGCGCCGACGCGGTCGCGGTGGCCCAGGACCGGGCCCGCGAGAAGGCGCATTTCGACGCCTGCGGCGTGCCTTGCGCGCCCTACGCGGTGATCGAGACCGCCGCGCAGTGCGGGGCCGTCGACGCGGCGCTGCTGCCGGGCATCCTCAAGACCGCGCGCATGGGCTACGACGGCAAGGGCCAGGTCCGGGTCGCCGACCGCGCCGCGCTGGCCGATGCCTGGGACCGGCTCGGGCGGGTGCCCTGCGTGCTGGAGCAGCTGCTGCCGCTGGCCTTCGAATGCTCGGTCATCGTCGCGCGGGGCCGCGACGGCGCCTGCGTGCATTTCCCGCCGCAGCGCAACCTGCACCGCGACGGCATCCTGGCGGTCACCGAGGTCCATCCGGGCAATATCGACGCCGCCCTGGCCGAAGAGGCGGTGCGCGCCGCCCACGCCATCGCCGACGGCCTGGACTATGTCGGCGTGCTGTGCGTCGAATTCTTCCTGCTGGCCGACGGCGCCCTGGTGGTCAACGAGATCGCACCGCGCCCCCACAACAGCGGCCACTACACCATCGACGCCTGCGACAGCTCGCAGTTCGCGCTGCAGGTGCGCACCCTGTGCGGCCTGCCGCTGGTGCAGCCGCGGATG
>JAKOND010000284.1 GCA_022702125.1 Burkholderiaceae bacterium | reverse complement strand
CCCTGCCCTCTGATAATCGTCCCATCATGGCACTCATCACACTATTGGATGCGCAGTTGGCTTTCGGCCATGTTGCGCTGCTGGACCACGCAGGTTTCTCGCTGGAAGCGGGAGAGCGCGTGGGACTCATCGGCCGCAACGGCGCGGGCAAGTCATCCTTGCTCAAAATTTTGGGCGGCCTGGAGAAGCCGGACGACGGAATGCTCCAGGTCCAGCAAGGCACACGCATCGCGTATGTTGCGCAGGAGCCCTTGCTTGACGCCACATCCACCGTTTTCGACGCGGCCAGTGCAGGGCTCGGGGCGGTGATCGTCATGCGGGAGCAGTATCTTTCCGGCGCAGACGGCGTGGATCTGGATGCGCTGCAGACCGAGATCGAGGCGATGGACGCCTGGAACTGGGAGCAGCGCGTCGAAGAAACGCTGGCGCGGCTGCATCTCGACCCGGCCGCTCTGGTGGGCACCCTATCGGGCGGAACGCGCAAACGGGTGGCATTGGCGCAGGCATTGGTGGCACGCCCCGACGTGCTGCTGCTGGATGAGCCGACCAACCATCTGGATCTCGACTCCATCGAATGGCTCGAAGGATTGCTGGTCGATTTCAAGGGAAGTGTCGTCACCATCACCCACGACCGGACCTTCCTGGACCAGGTGGCGACGCGCATTGTGGAACTCGATCGTGGACGCCTGCGCTCGTATCCCGGCAACTTCGGTCAGTACGTGCTGCAGAAAGAAGAGCAATTGGCGCAAGAGGCCGTGATCAGCGCGAAAGCCGACAAACTCCTTGCGCAGGAAGAAGTCTGGATCCGCAAAGGCGTGGAAGCCCGCCGCACCCGCAGCCAGAGCCGCATCGGCCGGCTGGAGCAGTTGCGGGCGAATCGCGCGGCGCGTCGGGAAACGCTGGGCAGCGTAAGGCTCGACGTTGCATCCGGCGCGTCGTCGGGAAAGATCGTCGCAGAGCTCGAAGGGGTGAACAAGTCCTTCGGGGACCGGACCATCGTGCGCGACTTCACGGCCACGATCCTGCGTGGCGACAAGGTCGGCCTGCTCGGCGCCAACGGTGCAGGCAAGACGACCCTGCTCAAGCTCATCCTGGGCGAACTGATGCCGGACACCGGACGCGTGCGCCAGGGTTCGAACCTGCAGGTCGCCTATTTCGACCAGATGCGGCATGCGATCGACCTCGATGCCACGCTGGAGGATTTCATCAGTCCCGGCAGCGAGTGGATCGAGATCGGCAACCAGCGCAAGCATGTCAAGAGCTACCTGGGCGATTTCCTGTTCTCGCCGGCACGTGCGCACTCTCCGGTGCGCTCGTTGTCGGGCGGCGAGCGGAACCGGCTGCTGCTGGCACGCCTGTTCGCACGTCCGGCCAATGTCCTGGTGCTCGACGAACCGACCAACGATCTGGACATCGACACCCTGGAATTGTTGGAGGACCTGCTGCAGAGCTACGACGGTACCGTCTTCCTGGTGAGCCATGACCGCGCCTTCCTGGACAACGTGGTGACCAGCACCATCGTCTCCGAGGGCGACGGGCTGTGGCGCGAGTACGAGGGTACGGTGGAAGACTGGTTGACGCAGTCCCGCAGGGCACGGGAAATCGCTGCGCGCACCGCTGCTCCCGGAGTGCCCGCTGCGCCTGTCCCGGCAGTGGCTGCAGCGCCCGTGTCGACCAATGCCAAGCCTGCCGCGCAACGCAAGAAGCTCAGCTACAAGGACCAGCGCGACCTCGATGCCCTGCCCGATCGCATCGCGGCCCTGGAATCGGAGCAGGCCGCCAACCAGGCCGAGCTGGCCGACGGAAGCCTGTATTCGCGCGACGGGCAGCGTGCGGCCCGCCTCGCATCCCGCAATGCGGAGATCGACGAGTTGCTGATGGAAGCGCTGGAGCGCTGGACTGCACTGTCGTCCTGAACTGGTCGGCATGACACCGCGAAGGGCAATGCATCCCCAGCCTTTCGAAGACGCCGGGACACGATACCGGAGGATTTTTCGCAGGGCCTTCAGCGCCCTGCGCATGCTTCTCCGATGTGTGCCCGATTCCCTGATTCCGCTATCCACCCAATGACCTTCGACAAACTTCTGCAGAGCGACAAATTCCTCCATTTCATCGCGGGAGGCGCTGTCGCGGGCGTGGTGTTCGGCGCAACCGACGACCTGGGATGGTCGCTGCTGGGCACGGTTCTGGCGGGCGTCGGCAAGGAGGTCTACGACTACTACCATCCCGAGAGCCAGGAGGCCAATGTCTGGGATGCGCTGGCGACCTTCGCGGGCTGGCTCCCACTCGCGGGGGCGAGCGTCGGCCGGCACTGGATGATCGCCTGACCGGCGGCAGCGGGGCGCCGTGCTTGCGGCGGAGGCTGGATCAGATCCGGTGCCGCACCTGGTCGCCGCCGCCGCGCAGTTTCGCCAGCAGTGCGGCCGCGATCTGGTCGAGCGGCAGGACCTCGTCGGCAGCGCCATGGGCGATAGCCTCGCGCGGCATGCCGAAAACCACGCAGCTGGCCTCGTCCTGCACGAAGTTGTAGCTGCCGGCATCGCGCATCTCGCGCATCGCCCGGGCCCCGTCCGCCCCCATGCCGGTGAGCATGATGCCGAAGGCGTTGCGGCCCGCCACCCGGGAGGCCGAGTGGAACAGCACCTCCACCGAGGGCCGGTGGCGGTTGACCGGGTCCGTGTCCTCCACGACCGCGACATAGTTGGCGCCGCTGCGGTCGATGCGGAACTGCCGGCCGCCCGGCGCGATGTAGGCATGGCCCGGCAGGATGCGCTCCCGGTGGACCGCTTCGCGCACCGCGATGCGGCACAGGCTGTCGAGCCGGGCGGCGAAGCTGGTGGTGAAGCCAGGCGGCATGTGCTGGGTGATGACGATGCCCGGGGCGTCGGCGGGCATTTCCATCAGGATGTGGCGGATGGCTTCGGTGCCGCCGGTGGATGCGCCGATGCAGATGATCTTTTCGGTGGACAGGCGTCCGAGCAGCGTCGTGGCGGAAACAGGGGCAGGCACGGCGGCCGGCGAGAGCGCGGCATGCGCTTGGCCCGGACGGGCCGCGGGCGCGGCCGCCGTCGTTTCGCTGGCGGCGGCGGGCGTTGTCGGGGCACGGCGTACCTGCGCCGCGGCGGCGACCCGGATCTTGTCGACGATCTGGCTGGCCAATTCGCCCAGGCCGTTGGCCACCCCGATGCGCGGTTTGGCGACGAAATCGACCGCGCCGAGCTCGAGCGCGCGCATGGTGACTTCGGCACCACGCTCGGTCAGGGTGGAGATCATGACCACCGGCATCGGGCGCAACCGCATCAGCCGGCTGAGGAAGTCGAGGCCGTCCATGCGCGGCATCTCGACGTCGAGCGTGATCACGTCGGGGTTGCGCTCGCGGATCATCTCGCGCGCGATCAGCGGATCGTTGGCGGTTCCGATGCATTCCATGTCGCGCTGGCGGTTGATGATTTCCGACAGAAGGCTGCGGACCAGGGCGGAGTCATCGACGACGATGACGCTTATTTTTTTCATGGACGCGTTTCTCGCGGCAGACGCAAGGTTCAGAACAGGTCGACCGACCCGCCGGAGGTGGACTGGGCGACCGTGGCCGCGTTGCCCTTCTTCTCCTGCACCATCAACACCTCGGGGTGGGCATGCGCGAGCCGCTTGACCATGGCCTTGCCGGTGATCGGGAAGAAGCAGACTTTACGCGGATAGATGTCGAGCACGTCCTGCGACAGGACCGGGATGCGCTCGGTCCGCAGGTAGTCGAGCACGAACTTGGTGTTGCGCTCGCCGACGTTGAGGGTCGTGAACCCGTGCATCACCTGGCCACCGCCGAAGACCTTGGCCTGCAGGCTCTCGCGGCGGGCACCGGCCTTCATCATCTCGTTGATGAGCAGTTCCATCGCATACGAGCCGTAGCGGCCCGAGGTGTCGGAAGCGTCGCTGTCGGGCAGCATGAAATGGTTCATGCCGCCCAGCCCGGCGCGGCCGTCCCAGATGCAGGCGGCGATGCAGGAACCGAGTACCGTGTTGATCATCACGTTCTGGTTCGAGACGAAATACTCGCCCGGCAGCACCTTGGCGGTGTTGAACTGGAAATGGTGGTCGAAGTAGAAAAAGGAGGCCTCGCCAGGTCGGCGCGACTGCGTCTTCAGCGCGGCGAGCGTGGGCGTGGCGGTACCGCCGCCGGCCGAGGGGGCGGCCGCCGCGCGAGGGGGGACGCGTTCAGAGACACTCATACACGGTCTTTCCGCGCAGGGCGAACAGGTCTCGCGACTCGCTGAAATTCTCGGCATGGCCGACGAACAGAAGGCTGCCGCGCCGCATGACACGGTGGATGCGCTCCAGCACCCGGCGCTGGGTCGGCGCATCGAAATAGATCATGACGTTGCGGCAGAAGACGATGTCGAAAGGTTCGCGGAAGGGCCAGTCGTCCTTGATCAGGTTGACCGTCAGGAAATCGATCGCCTTGCGCAGTTCGGGCTTGACCCGCACCATGCCTGCGTTGGAATCCTTGCCGCGCAGGAAAAAGCGCTGCAGCCGCTCCTGCGACAGCCCCTTGGTGGCTTCGCTGCGGTAGACGCCCTGGGCGGCCGTGGCCAGGACCCGGGAGTCGATGTCGCTGGCGCTCAGCCGGAAGTTCGCCTTGGCGCCCAGTGACTCCATCGCGGTCATGACGATGGAGTACGGCTCCTCGCCGGTCGAGGCGGCGCTGCACCACATGTTCCACTGGCTGCCGCCGGGGCGGGCGGTGCGCAGGTGGCTGGTCAGCACCTCGAAGTGGTGCTGCTCGCGGAAGAAGGCGGTGAGGTTGGTGGTGAGCGCGTTGATGAATTCCTGCCACTCCTCGCCCTGGTGCGACTCGAGCCAGTCGAGGTAGACATGGAAGCTGGTGTGGCCGGTCTCGCGGAGCCGGCGCGACAGCCGGCTGTAGACCATCGCGTGCTTGCCGTCGTGCAGGCTGATGCCGGCGCGGGCGTAGATCAGGCTGCGGACCCGCGCGAAATCGGCGTCGCTCCAGGAGAACTCCCGGTCCGCCGGCACGCCGGGCGGCGGCATCGGCAGGGTGGTGCTGCGTTCGTGCAGGGCGATGGTCATGGAGAGGGTTCCTGCGCGTTCCGGGGTTCCGCTTCGAGGCGTTCGAGGGTGAGGCGGGGTCTCAGGCTTCGACGGACTGCACCAGGCCCATGTCCACGCCGGACATGAGTTTCTCGATGTCCAGCAGGATCAGCATGCGTTCGGCGACCGAGCCCAGGCCCAGGATGCATCCGCTGTCGATGGCGCTCTCGATCTCGGGGGCGGCCTTGATGCTCTCCGGGGTGAGCTGCATCACGTCGCTGACCGAGTCGACCACGATGCCCACCACCCGGCTCTTGAGGTTGAGGATGATGACGACGGTGAAGCTGTTGTAGTCGGCGTTGGCGCAGTGGAACTTGAGGCGCATGTCCACGATCGGGACGATGGTGCCGCGCAGGTTGACCACGCCCTTGATGAAGGCCGGCGCATTGGCGATGCGGGTCGGCGGCTCGTAGCCGCGGATTTCCTGGACCTTGAGGATGTCGATGCCGTATTCCTCCTGGTCGAGCCGGAAGGTGAGGTACTCGCGTGCACCGTTCGAAGCCGAGGTGTCGTTCTTTGCAGTGATGCTCATGATGGGTCCTTGCGAGAAAAATGGGGAACGCGGGCGTGCGGCAGGCCTCAGCGGCGTGCGCGCCGCACCAGCCCGGTGGTGTCGAGGATCAGGGCGACCTTGCCGTCGCCCAGGATGGTGGCGCCGGAGATGTTGGGCACCCGGCGGTAGTTGGATTCGAGGTTCTTGACGACGACCTGGTGCTGGCCGAGCAGTTCGTTGACCAGCAGGGCGACGCGGCTGCCGTCGGACTCGATGACGACCATGATCTGGCCCTCGTCCGCGCCGGGGGCGCGCGGCACCTGGAAGATGCGTTCGAGCGCGGCCACCGGCATGTACTCCTCGCGCACCTTGACCAGCTGCGAGCCCTGGGCGACGGTGTTGATCGTGCCCTCGTCCACCTGGAAGGATTCCACCACCGAGGACAGCGGCAGGATGTAGACCTCCGCGCCGACGCGCACCGACATGCCGTCCATGATGGCCAGCGTCAGCGGCAGGCGCACCGAGACCTTCATGCCGTAGCCCTCGGACGAGTCGATCTCGACCGAGCCGCCGAGCGAGGAGATGTTCTTCTTGACCACGTCCATGCCGACGCCGCGGCCCGATACGTCGGTGACCTCGGCCGCGGTGGAGAAGCCCGGCGCGAAGATCAGGTGCCAGACATCGGCGTCGGACATCTGGTCGGACACGTCCATGCCGCGTTCGCGCGCCTTGGCGAGGATCTTCTCGCGCGACAGGCCGCGGCCGTCGTCGCGCACCTCGATCAGGATCGAGCCGCCCTGGTGCGATGCGGCCAGGGTGATCGTGCCGTGCTCGGACTTGCCGGCGGCCTTGCGCACCTCGGGCAGTTCGATGCCGTGGTCGCAGCTGTTGCGCACCAGGTGGGTCAGCGGGTCGGTGATCTTCTCGACCAGGCCCTTGTCCAGTTCGGTCGCCTCGCCGTGGGTGACCAGCTCGACCTTCTTGCCCAGGCGGATGGCCAGGTCGCGCAGCATGCGCGGGAAGCGGTTGAAGACCGTGGCCATCGGGATCATGCGGATCGACATGACCGATACCTGCAGGTCGCGGGTGTTGCGGTCCAGGTCGGCCAGGCCCGAGAGCAGCTGCTGGCTGACGGCCGGGTCGAGGCCGCTGCTGTTCTGCGCCAGCATGGCCTGGGTGATGACGAGCTCCCCGACCAAGTTGATCAGCTGATCGACCTTGCTGATCGAGACGCGGATGGTGGCGGCTTCGAGGCTGGCCTGGGTGCCGGTGCCCCCGGCGGCCTTGGCGGACGGTGCGCGCGCCGCCGCGGACGCGGGCGACACCGCATCGTCGATCGCCGCGACCTGCGCGGCGGGCGCGCCCGGGGCGCCTTCGAAGAAGCCGAAGGAGGTGCCTTCGTCGTTCGCCGGGAGCACCCCCGGGCCCGCCTCGGCGTCGGATTCCGCCTCCTCCGCGTCCGGAAGCGCCGGTGCTGCTGCGGCTGCCGACGCGGCGGCCGCATCGTCCGCGCCGGCGGCCGGCAGCTCGCGGATCGCGACCTGCTCCTTGGCGACGTGGAACGCGAACAGGTCGAGCAGATCGCTGTCGCTCGAGGTCGTCTGGACCGTGAAGACACGCACGCCCGGCTGGTCGCTGTCGGCCGGCGCGATGGTCCCGAGCCCGGGAATGTCGCGGAACAGCTCGGCCACCGCGTCGGCCAGCGCGGGACGTTCCAGCGGTCCGATGCGGATGTCGAGCTGGCGGGTGCCGGCAGGCAGCGCGGGCGCCGGGGCGGCGACCGGCGCCGCGACGGGCGCGGGTGCCGGGGCGGCGGGCGGCGGCGATGCGGCAGGCCGTGGCGCGGGCGCCGGGGCGGCGGCCTGCTGCCCGGCGGCCAGCGCGGCGATGCGGCGCACCAGGTCGCCGGTGGCGACCGCCTCGGACTCGCCGCCGGCCTGGTGGCGCGCGAGCAGGCTGCGGGACGCGTCGGCCGACTCGAGCAGCACGTCGACCATCGCCGGGATGGGCTGCAGCTCGCGGCGGCGCAGCTTGTCGAGCAGCGACTCCATGTGGTGCGTCAGCTCGGCCACGTCCGAGAAGCCGAAGGTGGCCGCGCCGCCCTTGATGGAATGGGCGCAGCGGAAGATGGCGTTGAGTTCCTCGTCGCCGGCCTGCTCCAGGTTCAGGTCGATCAGGCTCTGCTCCATCTGGTCGAGGTTCTCGCCCGCTTCCTCGAAGAAGATCTGATAGAACTGGCTGAGGTCGAAGTCGGCGGCGGCCGTGTTGTCCTGGTATGTCTCAGCCATGGTGTTCCTGCATGTACGGGGCGGGACCGCGGTCGGCGGTCGGAAGGGAGGGCACGCGGTGCGTGCGGACGGTCGCGGCCATCAGCGCAGCACCTTCTGGATGACTTCGATGAGGCGCGTCGGATCGAAGGGCTTGACCAGCCAGCCCGTGGCGCCCGCGGCGCGTCCGGCCTGCTTCATCTGGTCGCTGGATTCGGTGGTCAGGATCAGGATCGGGACGGTCTTGAATTTCGATGTGCCGCGCAGCATGCGCGTCAGGCTGATGCCATCGAGGCGCGGCATGTTCTGGTCGGCGAGCACCAGGTCGATGTCGTGCGTCTGGGCCTTGTCGAACGCATCCTGGCCGTCCACCGCCTCCACAACGTCATAGCCTGCACCGATGAGGGTGAAGGACACCATTTTTCGCATGGATGGCGAGTCATCAACAGCGAGGATCGAAGGCATGTAGGGGCTCCAGCTAACAGGTAGATATCGGTCGGGTTCGGAAAAAATGAAGGCTGGTTTCGCAGCGTTCAGAAGAGCTCGATGGAGCCGGCGTCCATCTCGCTCTGGGTCACCGGATTGGGACGGCTGGGCATGGCGCTGGCGGACGGCGCCGCTTCGGCGTCCTCCTCCTGCCCCATCGACTCGGCGGCCAACTGGAAGGCGCAACCCTGCAGGACCTGCTTGGTGTGGGCGATCAGTTGCGAGGCCATGTCCTGGAACTGCAGTTCGGTGACCGCCTGGCGCAGCGCATCGCGCACCTCGGCCAGGCCTTCGGATTGGATGGCGGTCCGCGAGGACGACAGATGCGACAGACCCGCGTTGGCACCGGCGAAGCGTTCGAGCAGGTTGTCGGTCGCATGGACGAGCAGGCTTTCGAGGCGGCCCAGGTCATGCATCGCGACGAGCAGGGCGTCCTGGACTTCCGCCACCGCCATCAGCGGCAGTTGCACGGCGGGGCCGGTGGAGAACTGTTGTTGCATTTCGTCTATCCCTGCTGCGACCTGGCGAAGACCGGATCGTGGTGGCTGCTCAGATTACGCATTTTCCGATACCAAAGCTTCATTTTGATACATATTCGCGCAAAAACTTTCTTTGAAATCAATTTCGCAACATTTCATCAAGATGAACATTGGTTTTCCCTAAGAAGACATCACGACCTATCATCGACGGGCTATGGACCACCGTGCCGCACCTCGCCTGCATATCCTCCACCTGGAGGACAGCGACATCGACCACCACCTGGTGCGCCGGGCGCTGCGCGACCTGCCGGGCGGCGTGGCGCTGGACCGGGTGGACACCCTGCCGGCGCTGCGCGAGTCGCTGGTCGACCGCCGTTACGACGTGGCGATCGTGGATTACCGACTGCCCGGCTTCAGCGCGATCGACGCCTGGGAAGCGGCGCAACGGCTCGGCGTGGAGCTGCCGCCCTTCGTGCTGCTGACCAGCGCCATCGGCGAGACCGCGGCGGTCGAGGCGATGCGCCTGGGATTCGCCGATTACCTGCTCAAGGACGATATCGGCAAGCTGGTGCGTGTGCTTGAGCGTTCGATCGAGGTCCGGCAGGCGCAGCGCGCGCGGGAGCGGGCCGACCGCGAGCTGGCGGCGTCCGAGCGGCGGCTGGCCGAGCTGACCGAGCACCTGCAATCCAGCATCGAGCAGGAGCGCGCGGCGATCGCCCGCGAGATCCACGACGACATCGGCGGCGCGCTGACCGCGGTGCGCTTCGACCTGGCCTGGATCGGCCGGCACGTGGATGCCGACGACGCCGCGATGCAGCAGCATGTGCAGTCGGCCACCGGCATGCTCGCGCATGCGCTGGGCGCGAGCCAGCGGATCATGATGAACCTGCGCCCGCCGATCCTGGACCAGGGGCTGGTGGCGGCGCTGTCGTGGATGGGCGAGAACTTCTCGCGGCGCACCGGCATCGCGCTCGATTTCCAGCCGCCGCGCGAGCGCCTGGCGCTGCCGCCGGCGATCGAGCTGGCGGCCTACCGGACGGCGCAGGAGGCGCTGACCAACATCTCCAAGCACGCCGAGGCGCGCAGGGTGGCGATCGAGCTGTCGGACGGCGAAGGCGTGCTGACGCTGGAGGTGTCCGACGACGGGCGCGGCCTGCCGCCCGAGGCGCGCGACAAGCCGCGGGCCTTCGGGTTGCGCGGCCTGCACGAGCGGGCGCGGACCGTGGGCGGCTGGCTCGACATCAGCAACCGCAACGGCGTCGGCACCTCGATCATCCTGTCGGTGCCGCTCGACGACGGCAGCCACGACGCCCCCGAGGAGCCACTGCCATGATCCGGGTCATGCTCTGCGACGACCACCCCTTCGTGCGGCGCGGCATCCGCGACACGCTGAGCGAGGCGGTGGACATCACCGTCGTCGCCGAGGCGAGCGGCTATGCCGAACTGCGCGAGGCCCTGCGCAAGCAGGACTGCGACGTGCTGCTGCTCGATCTCAACATGCCCGGCCGCGGCGGGCTGGAGGCGCTGGCCAACCTGCGCGAGACCGATCCGCAGATCAGGGTGGTGGTGGTCACCATGTATCCCGAGGACCAGTACGCGATCCGCTGCCTGCGGGCCGGCGCCCACGGCTACGTCAACAAGGCCGGCGACCCCGAGGCGCTGGTGACCGCGGTGCGCACCGTGGCGCAGGGCCGCAAGTACCTGACGCCGGAGGTGGCGCAGATGCTGGCCGAGAGCGTCTCCCAGCCCCAGGTCGAGGCGCCGCACACCCTGCTGTCCGAGCGCGAGCTGCAGACCCTGCTCAAGATCGCCTCGGGCCGGCGGCTGTCGGACATCGCCGAGGAACTGCTGCTGAGCCCGAAGACGGTCAGCGTCTACCGCAGCCGGGTGCTGGAGAAGCTGGGGCTGTCGAACAATGCCGAGCTGACGGTCTACGCGATCCGCAACGGCCTGGTCTGACAATACCCGTCGGAATCCCAGGGCCGCCGGCGTCCTGCCTACGCTCTCCGCTATCCGATCGATAGCAGCATCCATGCCTGCCGACCCGGGCGTCTAGCTGCCGAACAGCGCAACCACCCGTTCCATCAGCGCCAGCACCGGCTGGTCCATCAGCGGCAGCGTCGCGGCGATGCCGGCCATGCCGACGCTGAGGGTGATCGGGAAGCCGATCGAGTAGATGTTCATCTGCGGCGCCACCCGCGAGATGACGCCCAGCGCCAGGTTGGTGAAGAGCAGCAGCCCGACCATCGGCAGCGCGATCCAGAAGGCGCTGGCGAAGAGTTCGCTGCCCAGGCGGTGCAGCTGGAGCGAGGCCATGCTCTGCAGGAAGCTGCCGTCCACCGGAAACGCCCGGAAGCTGCGCACGACCGCCATCAGCAGCATCAGGTGGCCGTTGATCACCACGAACAGCAGCACCGACATGTGCCCCATGAAGCGCGAGACGGCGCTGACCTGGCCGCCGCTCGTGGGGTCGAAGAAGGAGGCGAAATTGAGGCCCATCTGCAGCCCGACCAGCTCGCCGGCCAGCTCCACCGCGACGAACACCAGCCGCACCGCGAAGCCCAGCGCCATCCCGACGCCGACGTTCTGCACCACCGCGCCCAGCGCCTGCGGCCCGTTGATCGACACCACCGGCTGCCCGACCAGCGTGGCCTGGGCCGACAGCGCGACCAGGAAGGCCAGCGCCACCTTGACCCGCACCGGGATCGATCGCAGCGAGAATATCGGCGCCACCCCGAACATCCCCATCACCCGCAGGAAGGGCCAGAAGATGGGCGACAGCCAGGCCGCGAGTTGCGCTTCGGAGATCGAGACCATGCGGCGGGGTGCGGACGGGCCGGCGCGGGCCGCGTCAGGCGACCAGCGAAGGGATGGACTCGATCATCCGCCGCAGGTAGTCCACCAGCGTGGACAGCATCCACGGCCCGGCCACGGCGAAGACGACCATCGCCGCCACCAGCTTGGGCACGAAGGACAGCGTCGCCTCCTGGATCTGGGTAATCGCCTGGAAGATGCTGACCAGCAGGCCGACCACCATCACCACCATCAGCAGCGGCGCCGACACCATCAGCATCATCAGCAGGGCGTCCTGGCCGGTGGTCAGCACCATCTGGGGGGTCATGCGCGGGCTCCTTCCGGTGGCACGGGAACGCGGGTCATTGGGTGAAGCTGGCGGCCAGGGAGCCGATCAGCAGGTTCCAGCCGTCGGCCAGCACGAACAGCATCAGTTTGAACGGCAGCGCCACCAGCACCGGCGACAGCATCATCATGCCCAGCGACATCAGCACGCTGGCCACCACCATGTCGATCACCAGGAAGGGGATGAAGATCATGAAGCCGATCTGGAAGGCCGACTTCAGCTCGCTGGTGACGAAGGCCGGCACCAGCACCCGGATCGGCGCGGTCTCGGCGGTGACCGCCGGGTCGAGCCGCGCCAGCCGCGAGAACAGCGCGAAGTCGGACTGCCGCGTCTGCTTGAGCATGAACTGGCGCAGCGGCGCCTCGCCGCGCGCCAGGGCCTGCTCGAAGGTGATCTGGTTGGCGCTGTAGGGCTGGTAGGCGTCGGCGTAGACCCGGTCGAGCGTCGGCCCCATGACGAACATCGTCAGGAACAGCGACAGCCCGATCACCACCTGGTTGGGCGGCGCCGCCTGGGTGCCCAGCGCCTGGCGCAACAGCGACAGCACGATGACGATGCGGGTGAACGAGGTCATCATCAGCAGCACCGCCGGCAGGAAGGACAGCGCGGTGAAGAAGAGCAGCGTCTGGACCGGCACCGAGAAGCTGGTGCCGCCCTGGCCGGTGCCGATCAGCAGCGGCAGCTGGCCGGGCGCGGCGGGCGCCGTCTGCGCCACGGCCGGGCCGACCAGGCAGAGCACGGCGACGCCGGCGCACCCCAGGGCCGCGCGGCGCAGGGTGGCGGCCGCCGACGACGCGAAGAGATCACGCATCGGGCGTTCCTCCCGGCGCGTCGGACTTTCCTGGAGGAGAGCCGCCGCCGCGCCGCATCAGGGCCGCGAACGGGGACGCGGGCGGCGTGGCGGACACGGCCGGCGCGGCCGGATCGGCGGACGCCGCCGGCGCCGGCAGCGTGTGCAGGCACTGGATCGACTGGCCGGTCACGCCCAGCACCAGCTGGACCCGGCTGCCGGCCGGGCCGACCTCGACCGTCACCACCCGCTGCTGCGGTCCGACCGCCAGCGTGGACACCAGCCGCGGCGCGGTGCCGGCGGCCAGCACGCCCGCCGGGGTGCGCAGCTGCAGCCGCTTGATCGCCCACGGCAGGCAGGCCAGCAGCGCCATGAAGAGCACCACGAAGAGCAGGGACTGGGTCATCGGGAAAGGGGGGGTCTCGGGGAGGAAGCGGGGGCCGTGCGCCGCCGCTGCCGGAAGGCCCGGCGCGGCGGCAGGGGCGCGGGCGCAGCGCCTAGCCGTTGCGGCTGACGCGGCGCAGCCTTTCGGACGGGGTCACCACATCGGTCAGGCGGATGCCGAACTTGTCGTTGACCACCACCACCTCGCCCTGGGCGATCAGGTAGCCGTTGACCAGCACGTCCATCGGCTCGCCGGCCAGCGCGTCGAGTTCGACCACCGAGCCCTGCGCCAGCTGCAGGATGTACTTGATCGGCACCTTGGTGCGGCCCAGCTCCACCGACAGCTGCACCGGGATGTCGAGCACCCGGTTGATGTCGTTCATGCTGCCGTCGGCACCCATGGAGTTGTTGCCGAAGGACTTGGGCGATTCCGCGTCCGACAGCGGCCCGCCCTGGGCGGTGTCGACCGCGTTCTTCTGTTCCTCGAATGCCGCGGCCCAACCGGCCATCGGGTCGTCTTCGCCACCGGGCGTGTCAGCCATGCTTGTCTCCAATCCAGTTGAGGTCGTTGCCGCGCAGGCATTCTTCGATGCGAATGGCGTACTTGGCGTTGTGGGTGCCGTATTGGCATTCGAACAGCGGCACGTTGCCGATGGTCGCGGTGATGCGGGGCTGGCGGTCGAGCTCGATGAAGTCGCCGACCTTCATCGCCAGCAGCTGCTCGACGGTGGCGTCGGCCTTGGCCAGCTCGGCCACCAGCGTGACTTCGGCCGCCTGGATCTCGCGCGTCAGCAGCTTGACCCAGCGGCGGTCCACCTCGATCGAGTCGCCCTGTGTGGACGAGTACAGCACGTCGCGGATCGGCTCCAGCGTGGCGTACGGCATGCAGAGGTGGATCGACCCGGCGACGTCGCCGATCTCCAGCTGGAAGGCGGTGGACACCACGATTTCGCTGGGCGTGGCGATGTTGGCGAACTGCGGCTGCATTTCCGAACGCTGGTATTCCAGCTCCAGCGGATAGATGCCCTGCCATGCCTTCTTGTATTCGGCGCAGATCACGTCCACCAGCCGCTTGATGACGCGGTGCTCGGTGGGCGAGAAGTCGCGGCCCTCGATGCGCGTCTGGAACTTGCCGGCGCCGCCGTAGAGGGTGTCGATCACGCCGAACAGCAGCGCCGGCTCGCAGACGACCATGCCGCTGCCGCGCAGCGGCCGGATCGCGACGATGTTGAAGTTGGTCGGCACCGCGAGGTCGCGCAGGAAGGCGCTGTAACGCTGCACCGCCACCGTGCCGACGGAGATTTCCGGGCTGCGGCGGATGAAGTTGAAGATCCCCACCCGCAGGTTGCGGCCGAAGCGCTCGTTGACGATTTCCATCGTCGGCATGCGTCCGCGGACGATGCGCTCCTGGCTGGAGATGTTGTAGTCGCGGATCGCGCCGGATTCGGGCGCGGTCTCGACGGTCTTCTGGCTCTCGCCGGTGACGCCCTCGAGCAGGGCATCGACCTCTTCCTGGGACAGGAACGAATCGCTCATGGTGCGGCAACTCCGGTGACGGGGGTTAGCGGACGGCCTGCCGTCTACT
Source organism: Burkholderiaceae bacterium (assembly GCA_022702125.1). Lineage (GTDB taxonomy): Bacteria > Pseudomonadota > Gammaproteobacteria > Burkholderiales > Burkholderiaceae_C > JAKOND01. The sequence goes on along the minus strand of JAKOND010000284.1, from coordinate 10,614 downwards.
GGATGATGAAGCTGGAGAACAGCACACCGCGCACCGGGCCGCTGGGCGGGGCGACCTTTTTCTTCTTCTTGCGCGGGCGGGCCTCTTCTTCCTCCTCCTCGTCGACCTGGCCCTCGGCCTTGGCCTTGGCGGCCTGCGCCCGCAGATACGAGGGCGAGGGCTTGCCGGCGACCGCCGCGGCGGCCTCTTCCAGGATGTCGGCGGCGAGCTTCTCCTTGCCGTCGCGCTGCAGCAGCTCCGCCGCGGTGCGCTGCGACGTCATCAGCAGGATGGTGCTGCGGATGCTCGGCAGGTAGCTCTTGACGGTGGAGGCGGTCTTCTCGTCGGCCACCTCGAAGGTCAGGCCGATCTGCGCGTAGCGGTCGCCGCTCGGGTCGGCGAGGTTGACCACCATGTTGTCCACCGGCAGGAAGACCGGCGGCGGCTTGTGGTCGTCGTGGGCTTGGGCATGCGCCTCGTCGTCGCCCTCGCCGAGCGCGGCGGCGGCCTGCGCGGCACGCTGCTTGCTCAGGAAGAACCAGGCGCCGCCGCCACCGGCGGCCAGCAGCACGACCAGCACCAGGACAATGATCTTCAGCTTCTTGGATTTGGGTTTGGCGGCGGGAGCAGTAGCAGTAGCAGCGGACACGGCGGATTTCCTTGCAGATCGGGGCATCGCCATGGCCGGTTCCGCGCGAGGCAGGGCCATGGAATGCGTCGATTATCAGCCGCGTGCCAGCGCTCGGTCCCGGAAACTGGGGGGAAAAAGCCCGGGCATTCGTGCCGTTGCGGCCGCTGCGCCGATAACCGGGGGGAATGTCCACGCCACGGCCATGCCGGCCGGGCGCGGCGTCGCCGGATCAGACGAACAGATCCAGGCGCCCGCGCGCGGCGCCGGCGGCGGCGGCCGTGCCCGCGGCGGGGCCGGCCCCGCCCGCCGCGACCACCGTCTGCCGGCCGCGCCGGCCGGGCCCGTCGCCGGCCGTGCCGTCGTCCTGCCGACCGCCCTGCCCCGCCTGCTGCTGCATCGAAGCCGATGCCTCGCGGCCCGCGGCGGTATCGACCGTGACGCTCGACAGCACCAGCCCCTCGCGCTGCAGCGCCTCGCGCAGTTCCGGCAGCGCCTGGCCGAGCTGGGCGCGCGCCTCGGCCTGGTCGCTGCGGAAGGACACCTGCGCCTCGCCGCCGGTCAGCGCGATCTGCACCGCCACCGGTCCGCCGAAGGCATCCAGGGTGAGTTCGGCCTTCTGCGTCTTCTGGCCGATCCAGTAGCTGGCCTGGGCGGCCAGCGGGTCGGCGGCGTCGGCCGCGCCGGCGTATGCGGAGGCGGTGCCGGACGCATCCGGCGCGGCCGCCAGCTGCACCCCGAAGCCCCCGCCGCCGTGGGCGGACGCGCCGAAGCCGATGGCCGGCAGGGCACCGGACAGGCCCGCCGCGCTGGAGACGTCCTCGCCTTCGCGGCGGTGACCGCCGCGCCCCTGGGCGCCCATCTCGCCGCCCGCGCCGAAACCGCCGCTCGCCAGGTCGGCGAGCGTGCGCTGCAGCGCCGCCGGCAGGTTCGCGCTTTCGCCCGGGCGCAACGCTTCCATGCCTGCCAGGGCGATGCGTCCCCCCGCCGCGCGGGCCGGTGCGCCGGCGGCCGTTGCCTGCCCCGCGTCGGCCGCGCCGGTCGAGGCGTCGCCCGCGAAAGCGTTCGTCGCCGCATCCCGGCCGGCGGCCTGCGCCAGACGGGCGGTCGTTCCTTGTGCGGCGGTCACCGCCCCCGCGTCACCGGCCGGCGACAGCGCCTGCTGCATGCGGTCGAAGATGTCGCGGTAGCCGGCCACCGAGCCCCGGGCGGCAGCGGACGCGGCGGCGCCGCCGGCTTCCTGCCGCTGCACGGCCGGGCCGGACATTTCCGCCTGCAGGGCCAGGGCGGCGGCGGACGCGCCGGCGGTCTGCGCCGGCGCGTCCTGCGCGGCGAGTGCCCGGTCGGCCTTGGCACCGGACGCATCGGCTGCGCCGTCGGCGACGGCATCGGCCGTGGCGTCGGCGGCCACACCGGCGGCGGCGTCCGGCGCCGCGTCGCTGCGGGCGTCGGCCGACGCTTCGCCCGGCGCGGTCCCGGCGGCAGCGCGGGCCTGGGCCCGGTCGGGCGCAGAGGCGGGCGACGGCACGGCCCCGCGCCGGTCGGCGCCGGCGGACGCGCCGGCCTGCTTCGCTGCCGGCGCGTCCGGACGCGCCCCCTCCCGGGGCCGCTCCGCCGGAGACGCGGCCGCATGCGTCCGGGGGGACTGCGCGCGCTGCGCGGCCATGGCGTCCGCCTCGCGCGGCGCGGAGATCGCGGCCTCCGGCACCGGCGCGGCCGGGCGCTCGCTGCTGGCAGACAGGATCGAGCGGAAGCCGCCCTCGGACCGGTCCTCGGCGATCCGTCGCCGGGCTGTCTGCGCCGCGGGCGCGAACGCCTGGCGGACGGTGCCGGCGGCGCGATCGGAGGTGGAAGCGGGGTCGAATGCCATGGTCAGAATCTTTCGGGGTCCGGGGTATCGTGCGCGCCGTCCTGCGCGGCGGCGACCTGGCGGCGGAACTGCCGCGCCGCCATCTCGTCGTTGTCCTTCTGCTCGCGCCGGTGCTGCAGCCGTTCGGCGTCCAGCAGGCGGCGGTCGACCATCTTCTGCAGGCTGGTCAGGCGCAGCTCGGCTGCCAGCAGCACCTCGCGGCCCTGGGCCAGCTGGAGGCCCTGCTGGTGCACCACGCCGCGCTGGATGTCGGTGGCGTGGTCGAGCCGGGCCATGAACTGGTAGTGGTGCTGCATCATCTCGGGCGTGGCGCGGATGCGGGCCTGCTGCGCCCAGCGCTCGGTGGTCTCCCGGGCATAGGTTTCGAGCTGGTCGAGCTGGTGGCGCGCCCCCTGCTCGGCGCCCTGCAGCCGGACCAGCGCCTGGGCCGCCGCGTCGCGGGCGCGCCGGGCTTGCTCGATGGCGATGCCGATGCCGGCGAGCGCGCGCGGCAGGGGCGGCCGGGCGGGAGAGGTCGCCATCGCGCGGCGCCTCAGGCGGCGATGCCGGTGAGCTGCGACATCGCGGCGGTGCACGCGGGCAGCGGCGCCGCGTCATGCATGCCCTGCTGCAGGAAATCGGCCATCGCCGGCTGCAGCCGGATCGCCTCGTCGACCTGCGGGTCGGAACCCTGGGCATAGGCGCCGACCTGGATCAGATCGCGCGCCTTGCGGTAGCGCGAGTAGACCGCGCGGAAGCGCCGGGCCGAATCGACATGGCCCCGGCTCGCGACGTTGTGCATCACCCGGGAGGCGGAGGCCTCGACGTCGATGGCCGGGTAGTGGCCGGACTCGGCCAGCTCGCGCGACAGCACGATGTGGCCGTCGAGGATGGCGCGCGCCGCGTCGGCGATCGGGTCCTGCTGGTCGTCGCCCTCGGACAGCACCGTGTAGAAGGCGGTGATCGAGCCCACGCCGTGCAGGCCGTTGCCGCTGCGCTCGACCAGCGCCGGCAGCTTGGCGAAGCAGCTCGGCGGATAGCCCTTGGTGGCCGGCGGCTCGCCGATGGCCAGCGCGATCTCGCGCTGCGCCATGGCGTAGCGGGTGAGCGAATCCATCAGCAGCAGCACGTGCTGCCCCTTGTCGCGGAAGTACTCGGCCACCGCGGTGGCGTAGGCCGCGCCCTGCATGCGCAGCAGCGGCGGCGCGTCGGCCGGCGCCGCCACCACCACCGAGCGCGCCCGGCCGTCGTCGCCCAGGATGTCCTCGATGAATTCCTTGACTTCGCGGCCCCGCTCGCCGATCAGCCCGACCACGATGACGTCGGCCTGGGTGTAGCGGGCCATCATGCCCAGCAGCACCGACTTGCCGACGCCCGAGCCGGCGAACAGGCCCAGGCGCTGGCCGCGCCCGACGGTCAGCAGCGCGTTGATGGCGCGCACGCCGGTGTCGAGCGGCTGGCGCACCGGGTCGCGGTCCATCGCGTTGATCGGGCTGCGGTCCAGCGGCAGCGCGTCCACGCCGCGCAGCGGGCCCTGGCGGTCCAGCGGCTCGCCGCTGGCATCGACCACGCGGCCCAGCAGGCCGTCGCCCAGCGGCAGCCGCAGCACGCCGGCGCCGTGGGCCGGACGCGGCGCGGCGCGGTCCTGCGGCGCATCGCCCAGCCGCGGCACGGAGACATAGGCGGGCGCCGGCGCCACGCTGGCCCCGCTCGACAGCCCATGGATGTCGCCGGCCGGCATCAGGTAGGCGCGCTCTCCCGAGAAGCCCACGACTTCCGCCAGCACCGGCGCATGGCCGTCCTGCTGGATGCGGCACTGCGAGCCCACCGGCACCCGGATGCCGGCGGCCTCCATCACCAGGCCGGTGAGGCGTGTCAGCGTGCCGCGGGTCTCCAGCGGCACCCGTGGCCGGAGGCGGTCGTGCGCCGCATGGAGGAAACCGGTCCAGGCGTCGGCCTCGGCATCGACGGACGCGGGATCGGGCAGGACGGAGTCATTCGGCATCGTCGGCCCCGGTATCGGCAGGTGCCGCGCGGCCGGGCGCCGGCGCGCGGTCCCCGGCGTCGGACAGGCGGTCGAGATCGGCGGCGGGGGCGGCATCCTCGGCGGCCGGGACCCGGTCGGCTCCTTCCGCTTCCGCTTCTGCTTGCGCCTGCGCCGGAAGCGCGTCCTCCGAGGGCGCCTGCGACCGCGCCGCGGCGGCTTCGCGCAGTTCCGCCTCGGCCGCCACCTGCTCCGCGGGCACCGCGTCCCAGGCCTCGTCCAGGCCCAGCGGCGCCAGCGCGCGCGCCCAGCGGCTGGCGATGCGGCCGTCGATCACCGTGCCGGCGCTTTCGACCTGGCAGTCGCCCGGGGCCACCGCGGCGTCGGGCAGCCAGGCGACCGACGCGCCGCCGCCCTCGCCCGCGCGCAGGCCGTCCAGCGCCGCGTGGTCCTGCGGATGCAGGCGCACCACGGCCGGCTTGCCGTCGGCCATCAACTGGGCGAGCGCCTCGTGCACCACCGGCTCCAGCGCGTCGGTGCGCACCGCCAGTTCGCGCCGCACCACCTGCCGCGCCAGGGCGCAGGCGATGTCGAGGATGCCGCGCGCCATCTGCTGGCGCGTGGCGTCGAGCCCGTGGGCGAAGGCGGCGTGCAGCATCTCCAGGCGCTGCGCCGCGGCACGGCCTTCGCCGGCGATGTAGTCGGCCATGCGCTGATCGGCCTCGATGGCGGCCTGGGCGGCGCCGTCGGCGAAACCGCTCTCGAAGCCCGCGTCGTGCGCCTGCTGCAGACGCTCCGCGACGACATGCGTCTGGCGCTCGGCTTCGGCGGCGGCCTGGGCACGGGCGAGCTCTGCGCGTGCGCCCTCGTCCACCATGTCGAAGTCCCAGGCGGACACCCGGGAGACGTCCTCGCGCAGGATGAAGCGGTTGAAGTTGCGGGTATCGGTACAGGACATGGCGGGCGAACGTTGCATGCGTCTCAGACGAAGGCGTCTTCCGCGCCGCCGCCGAGGACGATCTGCCCTTCTTCGGCCATGCGGCGCACGGTTTTCAGGATTTCCTTCTGCTGCGTCTCGACCTCGGACAGGCGCATCGGGCCGCGCGACTCCAGGTCCTCGCGCATGGCCTCGGCCGCGCGCGACGACATGTTGGCGAGGAATTTCTCGCGCGAATCGGGCGAGGCGCCCTTGAGCGCGACGATGAGCGTCTCGGACGCCACTTCCCGGAGCACCATCTGGATGGATTTGCTGTCGAGCTTGGCGACGTCGTCGAAGACGAACATCTTGTCCACGATCTTTTGCGCCAGGTCCGGGTCGTAGCCCCGGATGGATTCGAGGACCTTGCCTTCGACCGCGGTGCCCATCAGGTTGATGATCTCGGCCGCCGTCTTGATGCCGCCGAGCGAGGCCTTGCGGACCTTGTCGCCGCCGGCGAGCACCTTGAACAGCACCTCGTTCAGGTCCTGGAGCGCGGTGGGCTGGATGCCTTCGAGGGTGGCGATGCGCAGCATCACCTCGCCGCGCTGTCGCTCGCTCAGGTGGCTGAGCACCGCGGCGGACTGTTCGTGGTCGAGGTGGACCAGGATGGCGGCGACGATCTGCGGATGCTCGTTGCGCAGCAGTTCGGCCACCGACAGCGGGTCCATCCACTTCAGGCTCTCGATGCCCGAGACATCGCCGCCCTGCAGGATGCGGTCGATCAGCAGCGAGGCCTTGTCGTCGCCGAGCGCGCGCTTGAGCACCGCGCGGACGTAGTCGCTGCTGTTGGAGACCAGCAGGCTCTGCGCGGCGGCGGCGTCGGTGAACTTGCTGATGACGGAGTCGAGCCGTTCCTTGGTGATCGAGCGGGTGCGGGCGATGGTTTCGCCGAGCCTCTGCACTTCCTTCGGCGAGAGGTGGCGGAACACTTCGGCCGCCTCTTCCTCGCCCAGGGACATCAGCAGGATGGCGGAGTTGTTGAGGCCGTCTTCGTCCATTTTTAAGGTGCTCTGGTGGTCTGCGATGGGAGATCGGCGCGCTTATTCCGCGATTTCGCCGTTGATCCAGGTCTTCACGATATTGGCCACCGCCATCGGGTTCTCCTTGGCGAGGCGGCGGGCATCCTCGAGCCGCACCTGCTCGGCGCTCACCGCGAGGGCGAGCTGCTGCGATCCCGGCAGTCCGGGGCGCTGCGGCGTGTCCTCGATCAGCGTGTCGAGCTGCCCGCCCGGTCCGGCGATCGCCGGCACCGGGGCGCGCCCGGCGCGCAGCACCGGCCGCACCAGACCCAGGATCACCACCAGCGCGAAGACCAGCATGCCGACCGGCCAGCCCAGGCTGCGCGCCCATTCCAGCACCTCGGGCTGCTTCCACAGCGGCAGGGTCGTGGTGTCGGGCGCCTCGACCAGGAAGGGCGTGTTCATCAGGTTGACCGAATCGCCCCGGTCCTTGCTGAAGCCGATGGTCTCGCGCACCAGCGCGGTCATCTGCTCGATCTGCTGGGCCGACAGGGCCTGCGGCGTGGGCGCGCCCTTGATGGCGGCGGCCTGGGCGGCGGTGGGCATCTGGTAGTTGACGACCACCGCGGCCGACAGGCGCTTGATGGCGCCGGTGCCGGCGCGGGTCACCTTGACCGTCTTGTCCACCTCGTAGTTGGTGATGGATTCGCGCTTGCTGGTGCCGGTGCCCTGCGCGCCGGTGGCGGCCGTGGTCGCCACGGCCTGGCCGTTGATCGGCGCGGCGGGCTGGGGCGGCGGCTGGTTGGTGGTGGCGCCGGGCACGCCGGTGGGCGGGGTGGCGCCGGCGCCGGTGACCTCGGTGGTCTGCTGGCTGCGGATGGCGCCGGCGTCGGCCGTCTGGTTGGGGCGGTGCTGTTCGGAGGTGGACTCGGACTGCGAGAAATCGATCTCGGCCGCCACCTGCGCCTTGACGTTGTTGCGGCCGACCACCGGCTCCAGGATGTCCAGGATGCGGCGGGTGTATTCGCGTTCGATCTGCTGCACGTACTGCAGCTGCTGGCCGTCGCCGCCCGTGCCGCCGGCGCCGTCGGGCGGGGTGGACAGCAGCTTGCCGCTGTCGTCCAGCACGCTGACGGCCGACGGCGCCATCTCGGGCACGCTCGACGCCACCAGGTGCACGATGCCCGCGATCTGGGCACGGTCGAGGAAGCGGCCCGGGTAGAGCGTCAGCAGCACCGACGCGCTGGGCTTCTGCTGCTCGCGGAAGAAACCGTTCTGGTTGGGCAGCGCCAGGTGGATGCGCGCGCTCTGCACCGAGGACAGCGCCTGGATCGAGCGGGTCAGCTCGCCTTCCAGGCCGCGCTGGAAGGTCAGCCGCTCCTGGAACTGGGTCATGCCGAAGCGGTTGCCTTCCATCAGCTCGAAGCCGGCCACCGAGCTCTTGGGCAGGCCCTGCGACGCGAGCTTGAGGCGCACGTCGTGCACCCGGTCGGACGGCACCAGGATGGCCGCGCCGCCTTCGGCGTATTTGTAAGGCACGTTCATCGTGGCCAGCTGCGCCACGATGGCGCCGCCATCCTTGTCGGGCAGGTTGGCGTAGAGCACTTTCCAATCGGCCTGCCGGGAGAACGCCACGGCGGCGATCGCGGCGGCCGCCAGCAGGGCGGCGCCGAGCGCAAAGCGCAGGCGCTGGCCACGCGACAAGGCCTTCCAGCGCCCGGCCAGGCCAGCGGCTGGGGCGGGGATGGGGACCGGGATCGCGGCGGCGGCAGGCAGTTCAGCAACGGCGGACATCGGGCAACGGGTTCCTGGGTGGACGGGACGGGGACGCTCCCTGTCCGACGCTGCCGATTATTCGTAGCCGGACGTCAGCCATCGCCGGGATAAGGCGCGGTTTTGGCCCGCATTTCCCGGCCATGGCGATCGGCATCGCCGCCTACGATCGGCCCCATTGCAGCGGACTTCCCCCTGCCACTTCTCAAAGGAATGCCATGGACCTGCGTCTCACCCCCTACAGCACGAAGCCCGCGATGCCCTCCGCCACCGGCGGGTCCGGCGATCTGGACAGCCTCAGCCGCGCCGGCGCGGGCAGTGCCGTCCTGGGCACCACCGGCCCGGAAGGATTCGGCACCGCGCTCAAGGACGCACTGCAATCGGTCAGCGCGGCGCAGGGCACGGCCACCGGCCTGCAGCGCGAAGTGCAGATGGAGAACCCCGCCGTCAGCCTGGAGGAGACCATGATCGCCATCCAGAAGGCGCAGATCGGCTTCCAGGCCGCGCTGCACGTGCGCAACCGCATGGTGCAGGCGTACACCGACATCATGAACATGCAGGTCTGACGCCGGCTCCGAGGCTGGTCGATCGCAGGCTCCGCCCCCGCATCTGCTATCGATACGATAGCTGCATGCCGACGTTCCGCCCGGGCATGACGCTGTTTTTCCCGCCGAGTCTCCGACCGTCATGCATGCCGGCGCCGGTCTCCGCTCCCCGCTCCGCCCCGCATCCCCGCTCCCCGCCATGAACCTCGCTTCCCCCGCGCCGGCCTCCGTCCCCGGACCCTTCGATCCCGCGCGTGCCGCGCGCCTGCTGGCGGATGCCTGGCGCCACGGCCGCCTGCTCGACGCCCTGCCCGCGGACCTGCGCCCCCGCACCCTGGACGAAGGCTACGCCGCGCAGGACGCGCTGCTGGCCGAAACCGGCCAGCCCTCGGCCGGCTGGAAGCTCGGCGTCGGCAGCCCTGCCGCCCTGCGCAACGCCGGCCTGGCGCGCCCGCTGGTCGGCCAGCTGGCAGCGGCGCAGGTGCACGCCGACGGCGCCACCGTCTGGCTGCCGAGCCGCGCGCCGGTGACCGTCGAATTCGAGATCGCCTTCGTCCTCGGCCGCGACATCGCCCCGCAGGACGCCCCGCTCGCCTCGCCGATGGACGCGGTCGCTTCCGTCCATGCCGCCTTCGAGCTGGTGCGGTCGCGTTTCGTCGACCGCCGCACCGTCGGCTGGCCCAGCTTCGCGGCCGACAACGTGGGCTTCGAGGCGCTGGTGCTCGGCCGCGACGCGCTCGATCCGAACGAATTCGACGCGATCCGTGCCAGCCTGGTCGTGCAGGCGGACGGCGTCCCCCGCGCACGCGCCGTCACCGGCGACGACCATGTCGACCCGGTGGAGGCCCTGGGTTTCCTGATCGCCCATGCGCGCGACCGCGGCGTCGCGCTCGCGCGCGGCCAGGTGGTCAGCACCGGCACCCTGTGCGTGCCCTTCGACCTGCCGGGCCGGGACGCCGACGTGGTCGCGGAATTCGCCGGCCGCACGCTGCAGCTGCAGACGGTGGTGCCGCCGCAGGCTTGAGCCTCCGGCGCGGCGCCACGGCGCCAGCGGCGGCCACGGGCGCGGCGGGCGCCGTCACCGGTCTGTCATCGCGGATGGGCATCGTGGCGGGACCATGACCGCTCCTTCTCCTTCCTCCTGCGCGCCGGCCGCCCGGCTGCTGCCCGCCTTCGCCTCCGTCCTGGCCATCACCGCGGCCCTGCTGGCCGCGCCGGCCCATGCCGCAGACGACACGCCGGTGCTGCCGGCGCGCCTCGCCGGCCATGCCCTGCTGCCGGCGCGCAGCGTCATGCCCGCGCCGCAGGACGCCCCGCCCGACCTGCGCCACAGCGGCAAGTTCACCACCGGCCGGCGCGTCGAGCAGCCCGGCAGCGTCGAGGGCACCTCCTTCGGCCGCAAGACCGGCGTCGGCCTGCCCTTCGCCGGCCAGCCGCTCCAGGGCCACTCGGGCATCCAGCGCATGCCCGACGGCACCTTCTGGGTCCTGACCGACAACGGCGCCGGCGCCAAGGCCAATTCGCCCGACTTCATGCTCTACCTGAACCACTACCGGGTGGACTTCGCGAGCGGCGCCTTCACCCGCCTGCACACCGTCTTCCTGCACGACCCGGACCGCAAGGTGCCGTTCCGCATCGTGCAGGAGGGCACCGGGCGCCGCTACCTGACCGGCGCCGACTTCGACCCCGAGAGCTTCCAGATCGTGGGCGACACGCTCTGGATCGGCGAGGAATTCGGCCCTTTCCTGATCCAGGCCGACCTGCAGGGCAAGGTGCTGGCGGTGCACGACGCGCTGGTCGACGGCAAGCCGGTGCGCTCGCCCGACCATCCGGCGGTCGTCACGCCGGCGGCGCCCGGCGGCGCGGTCGATTTCCAGGTCAAGCGCTCCAAGGGATTCGAGGGCATGGCCGCGTCGCC
>JAKOND010000273.1 GCA_022702125.1 Burkholderiaceae bacterium | reverse complement strand
GGTCGAGCACGATGTCGCCGGCGATGCGCCGCACGCCCAGGCCCTGCAGCTTCTGCAGCAGCAGCCACACGCGCTCGATCACCAGCGTCGGATCGCCCTGGCCGCGCAGGTAGAGGTTGCCGCGCAGCGTGCCGTCGGCGCCGATCGGGCCGTCGGCGTAGACCGGCGTGCTCCAGGTGTAGGCCGGCCCCAGCAACTCCAGCCCGGCGTAGGTGGTGACCAGCTTCATGACCGAGGCCGGATTGACCGGCGCCTCGGCGCGCCAGGCCAGGCGCGGCGCGGCGCGGCCTTCGGCATCGACCACCGTCGCCGACAGCGCCTCGCGCGGCACCCGGGCGCGCACCAGCGCCGCATCCACCGCCGGCGGCAGGATGGATTGCTGGACGGCGGCGCTTCCCGCGATCGGACAGGACGCCGCTGCGAAAGGCGAATGCGCCGTCGCGGGGAAGGCGGCGAGGCCGGCCAGCGCCGCCGTCACGGCGGCAGGCCCGGCACGACGGCCCGCAAAAGTTGCGACAAGTAAACGGAGTAAGCGAAGGAATCTTTGCATGGCAGCCCGGAGTCTAGCCAGCCTTGCCGGATCGGGGGGTTCGGGCGCGCTGGCGTGGCGCGCCGTGGACCGGCCGATAATCGGGCGATGCGTTTTTCTCCCCGTACGGCGGGCTGGGTCGCCGCCGGCGTCACCGTCGTGGCCTGGACCGCCTTCATCCTGGTGGCCCGCGCTTCGGCCCACCGGAGCCTGACCCCGTTCGACCTGAGCTTCCTGCGCTTCTGCGGCGCGGCCGCGGTGCTGCTGCCGTGGGGCTGGCGGCTGGCGCGCGCCGACCGGGCGGCCGGCGCGGCGGCGTCCTCGCTCGGCGGGCTGTCGCCGCTGCCGCTGGGGCCGACGGTGGCGATGGGCGCCTTCGGCGGCCTGGCCTACGGCATGCTGGCCTATGCCGGCTTCTTCTTCGCGCCGGCGGCGCACGCGGCGGTGCTGCTGCCGGGCAGCCTGCCGCTGTGGACCGCGCTGCTGGCCTGGGCCGTGCTGGGCGACCGCATCGGCCGCGGCCGGGCCTTCGGGCTGGCGCTGATCGTCGTGGGCGACCTGCTGGTGGGCGGCGCGAGCCTCCTGGCGGCCTTCGACGGCGGCAGCGTCTGGAAAGGCGACCTGCTCTTCATGGCGGCGGCGATGTCGTGGGCGGTCTACAGCGTGCTGGCGCGACGCCACCGCGCCGAGGCGGTGCGCGCCACCATCGCGATCGTCGCCTTCGCCGCCTGCAGCTACGTGCCGCTGTACGCGGCGCTGGCCGCCACCGGCGCGGTGCCGAGCCGGCTGGGCACCGCGCCCTGGACGGAGATCGGCTTCCAGCTGCTGTTCCAGGGCGTGCTGGCGGTGGCGGTCGCGGGCATCGCCTTCACCCGCATGGTGCAGGCCTTCGGCCCGGTGCGCTCGACCATGATCACCTCGATGGTGCCGGCGCTCGCCGCGCTGGGCGCGGTGCTGCTGCTGGGCGAATCCCTGGGCTGGAACCAGGCCGCCGGCCTGCTGCTGGTGACCGGCGGCATCGTCTTCGGGGTGCGGTCCTCGTCCGCGGCCTGCGCGCCCGCGCCTTCCTTGTCCTCTCCATTTGCTGCGAAAACCATAGCTACCAGCCCGCATTCCACCTTGGGCAAGGGCTGATCCGACCATGAACTTCCTGGCATTCGACACCAGCACCGACCGCCTGTCGGTCGGCCTGCGGCACGGCGACCGGGTGCGCCTGCACGACGGCGCCGGCGGCGCCCAGGCCTCGGCCGCGCTGATCCCGGCGCTCGAAGCGCTGCTGCGCGACGCCGGCCTGGGCTTCGCCGACCTCGACGCGATCGTCTTCGGCCGCGGCCCGGGCTCCTTCACCGGACTGCGCACCGCCTGCTCGGTGGCCCAGGGCCTGGGTTTCGGCGCCGGGGTGCCGCTGCTGCCGGTGGACACGCTGCTCGCGGTGGCCGAGGACGCCCGGCAGCGGCACGGCTGCACCCGGGTGCTCGCCACGCTCGACGCGCGCATGAACGAGGTCTACGCCGCGGGCTACGCGTGGCAGGCGTCGGCATGGACGGCGACGGCGCCGGACGGCGCTTCCGACGCCGGACCGGCGCTGCTGGCCCCCGAGGCGGTCGCGCTGCCGCCCGGCTGGACGCTGGCCGGCAACGCCTTCGCCGTCTACGGCGAGCGCATGGCGGCCGTCGCGGCCGCGCAGGTGCCGGCCCGGCCGACGGCCGAGGCGCTGCTGCGCCTCGCGCCCGGGCTGCTGGCCGCCGGCGGCGCGGTCGATGCGGCCGGCGCGCTGCCGCTCTACGTGCGCAACAGGGTCGCGGAAACCACCGCCGAACGCGCCGCCCGGCGCGATGCGGCGTCCGCCTCCGCCGCGCCTCCCGCGCCTGCTTCCGCCGCGCCGGACACCGCGCCCGCCGTCCGATGAGCGCCGCGCCGCGCCCCGAGGCGGGCTTCTCCCTCATGGCCGAATCCTGGCTCGACGCGGTGGTGCGCGTCGAGCAGGCCGCCTACAGCCATCCGTGGTCGCGCGGCAATTTCCAGGACTCGCTGCGCGCCGGCTACCAAGCCCAGGTGCTGGCCGCCGGCGACACGGTGCTGGGCTATTTCATCGCGATGCGCGGCGTCGACGAGGTGCACCTGCTCAACCTCACCGTCGCGCCCGCGATGCAGCGCCAGGGCTGGGCGCGGGTGATGCTCGACGCGCTCGGGCTGTGGTCGCGCGGGCAGGGCGCGCAGTGGCTGTGGCTGGAGGTGCGGCAGAGCAACCAGCGCGCCCGCGACGTCTACCGCGCCCACGGTTTCCAGGAGGTGGGCACGCGCAAGCGCTACTACCCGGCCGTCGGCGACCAGCGCGAGGACGCGGTGGTCATGACCCTGGCGCTCGACCGCGGAGCGGCATGACGATGGCGCTCCACCTCGACGCGCGCCGGCGCGCCATGCTGCAGGAGATGGGCATCGCCGTCTGGCTGCCGCCGCACGAGGCGGCGCCGGCCGGCGACGGGGACGGCGGCTCCGCCGCGCGGACCGCGCGTCCCGTCCCGCGCGGCGCCGAGGCCGCCCCATCGGCGGGCCGGCTGTCCGCGGACGCGGTTCCCCCGCCGGATGGCGACGGTGCGCGCCGCCCGATGCCCGTCCGCGCGGATGCGGCACCGGGCCCGTCGGACCGTCCCGCCCCTGCCGCCTCCCCGGCGCCGGCCGTCGCCGCCCGGACCGATGGCGCGGGCAGCGCGGCGGCGGCCGGTAGCGCCGCGCCGGTCGCCGCGTCCCGGCACGCCGCCGCCGCCCCGGCGCGGCGCCCGGGCGACGGCCCGGCGGTTTCGGTCGGCGCCTGGCAGGTGCTGCACGACGGCGCCCCGCGCCCGGTGCCGGCGCCCGCGGCGGGCAGCGGCGACGCCGACCCGGCCGCGCCGGCGCCGCGCGCCCTGCCGCCGCCGCGCACTTGGCTGCTGCTGACCGAATCCTCCACCCCGGCGGACCTGTGCGCCGCGCAGGACCCCGCCGGCCGGCTGCTCGCGGCGATGCTGCGCGCGGTGCAGCACGGCGGGCCGGTGCGCATCGTCGGCGCGCCGGTGCTGCCGGTCGCCGCGGGCGACGCGTCGGGCGATGCGCCCGCCGGCCGCCTGGCCGCCGCGCTGCAGGAGGCGGTGGAACAGCACCGGCCGGCGCTGGTGCTCACCCTCGGCCGCCTCGCCAGCCAGGCGGTGCTCGGCACCCGCGAGCCGCTGGGCCGCCTGCGCGGCCGGCTGCACGCGGACCATCCGGCCGGCGTGCCGGTGGTGGCCAGCTACGACGCCGGCTACCTGCTGCGCGCCCCGGCGGACAAGGCGCGCGCCTGGGCCGACCTCTGCCTCGGGCTGGAGCAGGGCGGCCCGCCGGCGGCGTCCTGAGCCGGTCCGCGCCGCCCACGCCGCGCCGCCGTCACCGCAGGTAGGAGCGCAGCGCCGCGACGACGGCCGCCAGGTCGTCCTCCCGCTGCGCGGGCGTCGCGTCGTCGCGGCCCAGGTGCTCGCGCACATGGCCTTCCAGCACCACCGCCATCAGCCCGTTCACCGCGCCGCGGATCGCCGCGATCTGCTGCAGCACCGCGAGGCATTCGCCGTCCCCGGCCAGGGCGCGTTCGAGCGCGTCAGCCTGGCCCCGGATGCGGCGCACCCGCGCCAGGAGCTGTTTCTTGCCGGTGATCGTGTGGGCCATGCGGCGATCTTAGAACGCGGATCCCGGCCGCGCGGCGCATGGCGGCGACCGGTCGCGGGGCGTGGGCAGCGCGCGCCGGGCGCAGGTCCGCGGCGGGCCCGGAAATATACTGCGGGGGAGTATATTTCCGGGTTTTGGGAGGCAGGTCATGCAGTCATCGGTCACGCACACGGGATGGAGCCATGCGCACGCGTTCGGCGAGGGCAACCCGGTCGCGGAGCGCAACACCCGCCGGGCCGCGCTGCTCACCGTCGCCATGATGGCGGCGGAGATCGGCGGCGGCTGGGCGTACCACTCGATGGCGCTGCTCGCGGACGGCTGGCACATGGGCTCGCACGCGCTGGCGCTCGGGCTGTCCGCCCTGGCCTACCTCGCCGCGCGGCGCCTGGCGGGCAGCGGGCGATTCGCGTTCGGCACCTGGAAGATCGAGATCCTCGGCGGCTACACGAGCGCGATCCTGCTGGCGCTGGTGGCGGCGGCGATGCTCCTGCAATCCGCAGGGCGCCTGCTGTCGCCCGCCGCCATCCGCTACGACGAGGCCATCGTCCTCGGGACGGTCGGCCTGGCGGTCAACCTGGCCTGCGCCTGGCTGCTGCGCGGCGGGCATGCCCACGGCCACGGCCACGGCCACGGGCACGGGCACGGACACGGGCACCACGGCGACCATCGCGAGGACCTGAACCTGCGCTCGGCCTACCTCCACGTGGTCGCGGACGCCGCCACCTCGGTGCTGGCCATCGCGGCGCTGATCGGCGGCAAGCTCTGGGGCCTGGCCTGGCTCGATCCGGCGATGGGCATCGTCGGCGCCGCGCTGGTGGGCGCCTGGGCCTGCGGCCTGTTGCGCGACTGCGCCCGGGTGCTGCTGGACGCGGAGATGGACGCGCCGGTGGCCGACGAGATCCGCGCGGCCGTCGCGCAGGCCCCGTTCGCGGCCACGCTGTGCGACCTGCACGTCTGGCGCGTCGGCGCCGGGAAATACGCCTGCATCGTCTCGCTCGCGACCGCGGCCGACATCGCGCCCGACGACGTCAAGCGGCTGCTCGCCGTCCACGAGGAACTGGCGCACATGACGGTGGAGATCAACCGCACCGCACCGCCGGCCGTGGCGCCGGTCCCGCCGGCGGCGCATTACTAGAATCGCCCGCCATGACCATCCCCTTCATCGACATGCTGCGCACCGCCGAGCGCGCCAACGGCTCGCTGCTGTGCGTCGGGCTCGATCCGGAACCCGCGCGCTTCCCCGGCGCCTGGGCCGGCGACGCATCGCGCATCCACAATTTCTGCGCCGCCATCGTCGAGGCCACCGCCGACCTGGCCATCGCCTTCAAGCCGCAGATCGCGTATTTCGCGGCGCACCGCGCCGAAGCGCAGCTCGAACGCCTGATCGCCCGCGTCCGCGACCTGGCGCCGCAGGTGCCGGTGATCCTCGACGCCAAGCGCGGCGACATCGGCTCGACCGCCGAGCAGTACGCGATCGAGGCCTTCGAGCGCTACGGCGCGGACGCGGTCACGCTCTCGCCCTTCATGGGCTTCGACTCGGTCGAACCCTACCTGCGGCGCCACGGCAAGGGCGCCTTCCTGCTGTGCCGCACCAGCAACCCCGGCGGCGACGACCTGCAGGCCCAGCGCCTGGCGTCGGTGGACGGCCGGCCGCGCGTCTTCGAGCACATCGCCCGGCTGGCGCAGGGGCCGTGGAACACCAACGGCCAGCTCGGCCTGGTGGTCGGCGCCACCTACCCGGAGGAGATCGCCCAGGTGCGCGCGCTGGCGCCCACGCTGCCGCTGCTGATCCCCGGCGTCGGCGCGCAGGGCGGCGACGCGGCGGCGACGGTGCGGGCCGGCTGGCGGCCCGACGCGCCGATCGTGGTCAGCTCCTCGCGCGCCATCCTCTACGCCTCGGCGGGCGACGACTTCGCCGCGGCCGCCCGGCGCGAGGCGACGCGCACCCGCGACCTGCTGCACGCCGCGCGCGCCTGATGCCGGCCCGCCGCCGGCCCTGACCGCGTCCCGCACCGGCCCGACCGGTCCCGCATAACCCGAGGCCCCGCCGTGCAGATCAAGTGGCTGGAGGATTTCGTCGCGCTCGCGCAGGCCGGCAGCTTCGTGCAGGCGGCCGAGGCGCGCCACGTGACCCATCCGGCCTTCGGGCGCCGCATCCAGGCGCTGGAGGCCTGGGCCGGCACGCCGCTGGTGGTGCGCGGCGCCTCGCCGGTGCGCCTGACGCCCGCGGGCGAGCGGCTGCGCGAGCATGCGCTGCAGACGGTGCGCGGCCTGGAGGCGGCGCGCGACGAGCTGCAGTCCATCGCCGGCCGGCACGCGCGCACGGTGACGCTGGCCACCGGCCGCACCCTGGCGCGCACCGTGGTCGCCGACTGGCTGGTGCGGCTGCAGCCGGTGGTGGGCGAGGGCGGCGAGCTGCGGGTGGTGACGCAGTCGCTCTCCGAGATCGTGCGGATCATCGAGCGCAACGAGGCCGACTTCGCCCTGATGTACCACCACCCGGCGCTGGTCCAGCCGCTGGACGCGCGGCGCTTCTCCTACCAGTCGATGGCCACCGACCGGCTGGTGCCGGTGGTGCGCGCCGACGCCCGGGGCGCGCCGCTCCACCGCCTGGCCGACGCGCAGGTGCCCTACCTGGCCTACGCCGACAGCCTGGCCCTGGGGCGCCTGGTGGACGACCACCTGGCGAACCATCCGCAGGCGCCGGACCTGGTGCGGCGGGTGCGGTGCGATTCGGCCGACGCGCTGCACGCCTACGTGGCGCGCGGCCTGGGCGTGGCCTGGCTGCCGTGGTCGATGGTGCACGACGACTGCCGCGCCGGCCGATTCGCGCTCGCCGGCGGGCGCGGCATGGAGATGCGCTACGACGTGCGCATCTACCGCCCCAAGCACCGCCTGGGCGACCTGGCCGAGGCGGTCTGGCAGTCGCTGGCGCGGCGCTGAGGACCCGCGCCGCCGGTCCGCGCGGCTTCCGGCGCGTGCCGGCCGTCCGGGGCGCCGGCACGACCCGCCGGCACGATCCGTCGCCGTGCCCAGAAGGCACCGGCTCGTGCCGCATCGGCACCCGGACCGGCGGCGCGGTGTCCAGAATCCCCCCAGCCGCCGTGGCTCCCGTGCCGACCCTTCCCGGCCGTGCCGTCCACGGTGCATCTCCCGCCCCCACCAGGATCGCTTCCATGTTCGCTTCCTTCTCCCGCGCGCGCCGCGCCGCGCTGGCCGCCTGCGCCGCCGGCGCCCTGGCCGGACTGGCCGCCGGCCCCGCCGCGGCCCAGCCCGACGCCTGGCCCGCCAAGCCCATCACCCTGCTCGTCGGCTACCCGCCCGGCGGCAGCACCGACCTGATGGCCCGCATCGTCGGGCCCGAGCTGGCCCGCCAGCTGGGCGCCACCGTCGTCATCGAGAACCTCGGCGGCGCCGGCGGCGCCATCGCGGCGCAGAAGGTCGTCAACGCACCGGCCGACGGATACACGCTGCTGGTCGGCGCCAACAACGAGCTCTCGATCGCCCGCTACGTCAACCGCTCGATCAAGTACACGCCCGCCAGCTTCACCCCGATCGGCCTGATCGCCACCCAGCCGATGGTGCTGGTGGCCTCGCAGAAGGCCGGCGTGCGCAACACCGCCGAATTCCTGAAGGAGGCCAAGGCGCATCCGGGCCAGTACAGCTTCGGCAGCTCGGGCATCGGCACCGCGCTGCACCTGGCCGGCGAGATGGTCAAGCAGCAGGGCGGCATCTTCATGACCCACATCCCCTACCGGGGCGTGGCGCCGCTGACCACCGACCTGGTCGGCAACAACATCGAGTACGGCGTCTTCGTGCTCTCCAGCGGCCTGCCGCACATCCGCTCGGGCAAGGTGACGGCGATCGGCGTGACCACGGCCAAGCGCTCGCCGCTGCTGCCCGAGGTGCCCTCGCTGTCGGAGAACCCGGCGCTCAAGAACCTCGACATCGACATCTGGTTCGCGATGGCCGGCCCGGCGAAGCTGCCCGACGCGGTCGCGACGCGCCTGCGCAAGGCCCTGGCCGACACCCTGCAGAACCCGGACGTGCGCAAGAAGCTGGCCGACGCCAGCGCCACCGTGGCCGACCCGTCCCAGGACTTCGCCCGCTTCTGGGCCGGCGAGGACGCCAAGTACCGCAAGATCGTCGAATTCGCAAAGATCACCGAATGAACACCGCCGCCACCACTCCCCCCGTTTCCGCCGCAGCGCCGGCGACCGATCCCGCCGACGGCATCGGCGCCGACAACGTCGCGCCCCTGCGCTTCGACCTGCCGGTGCCCGACATCGCCGCATGGCGCGCCGGCAACACCGGCGTCGAGGGCGTCTGGCGGTTCGACTCCGGCGTGCCCGGCCGCCACGTGCTGGTGACCGCGCTGATCCACGGCAACGAGCTGTGCGGCGCCTGGGCGCTCAAGGGCCTGCTGGAAGCCGGCGTGCGCCCGGCCGCCGGCATCCTGACGCTGGCCTTCTGCAACCTGGAGGCCTTCGACCGCTTCGACCCCGCGTCGCACGACGCCTCGCGCTTCGTGGACCAGGACATGAACCGCCAGTGGTCCGACGACCGCATCGACGCCGCCGACACCCGCGAGCGCCGCCGCGCCGCGCAGCTGCGGCCCTTCGTGCGGGCGGCCGACTGGCTGCTGGACCTGCATTCGATGCACGAGCCCTCGGCGCCGCTGCTGCTGACCGGCATCCAGCCGCGCAACCGCGCGCTGGCCCGGGCGCTGCGCACGCCGGAGCACATCGTGGTCGACGCCGGCCACAAGGACGGCACCCGCATGCGCGACTACGGCCGCTTCGGCGTGGTGGAGGCCGAGGGCCGGGACGACGGCAGCCGCTCGCTGCTGATCGAGTGCGGCTTCCACGGCGACCCGCGCAGCCGCGCGGTGGCGCAGGACATCGTGCTGCGCTTCCTGCGCGAGGCCGGCGCGCTGGACGCCGCGTCCCTCGACCGGCTGCTGCCCGGCTGGCGGCTGCCCGACGCGCCGCGCCAGTGGGCGCTGGAGGTCACCGGCGGCGTGGTCGCGAAGAGCCGCGGCTTCCGCTTCGCCGCGCCCTATACCGGGCTGGAAGTCTTCGAGCAGGCCGGCGCGCTCATCGGCTGGAACGACGGCGAGCCGGTGCGCACGCCCTACGGCGACTGCGTGCTGGTGATGCCCTCGGTGCGCCAGGCGCTGCCGGGCGTCACCGTGGTGCGGCTCGCCACGCGCCAGCCGCTGTGATTCGCCAGCCGCTGTAGTCCGCCCGCCGCGCGGCCTGGCCGGGCGTCAGCCGCCGGCGGCCTCGGCGGCGCGCGCCGCGTCCAGGTAGGCCTTGGCCCGCTGGGCCAGCGCGATGTCGCCGGGCGTCTCGGGGTTCCAGCCCTGCACGGTCATGGGCCGGCCGTGCGAATCGACCGAGACGAAGACGATCAGGCACTCGGTCGTCTTGACCATCTGGCCGCTCTTCATGTCGCCGCTGCGCACCTCGACCGCGATGTTCATGCTGGTGCGGCCGGTGAAGGCGAGCTTGGCCTCGACCTCGACCAGGTCGCCGATCATGATCGGATGGTGGAAGCGGATGCTGCCCACCGACACCGTCACGCAGTAGCGCTTGGACCAGCTGGTGGCGCAGGCGTAGCCGGCCTCGTCGATCCATTTCATGACGGTGCCGCCGTGGACTTTGCCGCCGAAGTTGACGGTGTTGGGCTCGGCGAGGAAGCGAAGGACGATGGAGGACATGGCGGTGGGGCGGGCCTCGGCGGGCCGGATCGTGGGTGGAATGGTGCCGTGCACCGCGGCCGCCGAAAGGCCCGGCCGCGGTGGCGGCGATTATCGCCAGCGGCGCAACCCGTCCCGATTGGTTCCCACCCGGAAACAGTGATGTCGCGCCGCGCGGGTTTATCCCGCGGGGCCTTGTTCCTACAGTCGGTCGCATCCCAACACCCCGCCTCCGGTGTGCGCGACATGGCTTCCTCCGCTCCTGCTTCCCCGTCCCGCGACGCGGCTTTCGGCCGCATCGACACCCCGTTCCGCCAGCCGCTGGCGGTGCGCTTCTACGGCCGCCGGCCGGGCCGGGGCACCGCGCCGCTGGTGGTCCATTTCCATGGCGGGCGCTTCGTCGGGGGCGGCATCGACCGGGGCTCGGCCGTGGCGCGGCTGCTGGCCGAGGCGGGCGCGGTGGTGGTCTCGCTCGACTACCCGCTGGCGCCGCGGCATCCCTTCCCGGCCGCGGCCGAGGCCGGCCACCGGGTGCTCGACTGGGTCGGGCGCCACCGCGGCCGGCTGGCCGGCGCCCGCGCGCCGCTCTTCGTGGCGGGCGAGGAGGCCGGCGGCAACCTCGCCGCCGCGGTGGCGCGGATGGCGCGCGACCGGCGCGGCCCGGCCCTGGCGGGGCAGCTGCTGCTGTCGCCGATGCTCGATCCGCGCCTGGGCACCCGCTCGCTGCGCACCGCCGGGGCGGGCGGCGCCGGCTGCGCCTGGGCGGCGGGCTGGCGCAGCTACCTGCCGCGCTGCGACGACGCCGCCCATCCCTACGCCGCGCCCGGCGACGCCGCGCACGCCGACGGCCTGCCGCCGGCATTGGTGCTGAGCGCCGAGGACGATCCGCTGCGCGACGAGGCCCTGGCGCACGCCCGCTGCCTGGACCGCGCCGGGGTGCCCGTGTCGGCGCGGCTCCTGCCGGCCGGCGCCGGATGGCCCGGCGACCTGCTCGCGCCGGCCGAGGCCCCCGTGCCGTGGGCCGACCCGGTCCGGGCGTGGTTCCGGGCCTTCCTGCAAGCGCCGCGCGGCGCCGCGCAACCGCTTCCCGCCCGTCCGCCGACGGCCGCCGTCCGGGCCGGCGCCGCCGTGGCCGGTGCTGGCGCTGACACCGCCGCGCTGCCCGGCTGCCGCGGCTGACGCGCCGTCCGCCGCCCGCGTCCCGCGGCCCGGCGGCACCGCATCCCCTTTCCCATCCCCTTCCTTTCCGGAGAAATCTCATGACCGATCCCACCGTTTCCGACCGCCCCGCCGGGCGCTCCCGCCGGGGCCTGGCGCTCGCGGCCGCGACCGCCGCCGCGGCCCTCGCCTCGGGGCTGGTCCTGCTGTCGCCGCACGCCGCGGAGGCCGATGCCGCTCCGGCCCCCGCCGCCCCGGCGGTGCCGGTCTCGGTGGCCACCGTGGAGGCCGCCGACATCACCGCCTGGGACGAGTTCTCGGGCCGCCTGGAGGCGGTGCAGCGGGTGGAGATCCGCTCGCGCGTGGCGGGCGCGGTGCAGTCGATGCATTTCCGCGAGGGCGCGCTGGTGAAGGCGGGCGACCTGCTGGTGACCATCGACCCGGCGCCCTACGCGGCGGCGGCGGAGCGGGCGGCGGCGCAGGTCGCCGCGGCCGAGGCGCGCGCGGCCTACGCCGAGAGCGAGCAGGCCCGCGCGCAGCGGCTGTGGGACGACAAGGCCATCGCCCAGCGCGAGTTCGACGAGCGCCGCAACGCCGGGCGCGAGGCCGAGGCCCACCTGCGCGCCGCCCGCGCGACGCTGCAGGCGGCGCGGCTCGACCTCTCCTACACCCGGGTGCGCGCGCCGGTGTCCGGCCGCATCGGCCGGCTGGAGATCACCGCCGGCAACCTGGTGGCCGCCGGCCCCGGCGCGCCGGTGCTGGCCACGCTGGTCTCGGTCGATCCGATCTACGCCAGCTTCGATGCCGACGAGCAGGTGGTGGCCCGGGCGCTCCGGGGCCTGCCGCCGGGCGCCGGCGCGCGCGGCCGCATCGAGGCCATCCCGGTGCGCATGGGCACCGCGTCCACCGAGGGCACGCCGATCGCCGGCCGGCTGCAGCTGATCGACAACCAGGTCGATGCCCGCAGCGGCACGGTGCGGGTGCGCGCCGCCTTCGACAACCCCGACGGCCTGCTGATGCCGGGCCAGTTCGCCCGCCTGCGCATGGGCCAGCCGCGGCCCGGCCGGGTGGTGCTGGTCAGCGAGCGCGCGGTGGGCACCGACCAGGACAAGAAGTTCGTGATGGTGGTGGATGCGCAGAACCGCGCCGCCTACCGCGAGGTCGCGCTCGGCGCCCCGGCCGAGGGCCTGCGGGTGGTGACCCGCGGCCTCGCGGCCGGCGAGCGGGTGGTGGTCAACGGCCTGCAGCACGTGCGGCCGGGCGCCGCGGTGCGGCCCACCGATGTCGACATGAAGGCGCTGGCCCTGGCGGCCCGCGCACCGGCGCGGTCCTGAGCCGCCGGCCCCCGCGGAGAACCTTCCCATGAACCTGTCCCGATTCTTCATCGACCGGCCGATCTTCGCCGGCGTCCTGTCGGTCCTGATGCTGCTGGCCGGTTTGATCGCGCTGCGCGGGCTGCCGATCTCCGAGTACCCCGAGGTCGCGCCGCCGTCGGTCGTGGTGCGCGCCACCTATCCCGGCGCCAACCCCAAGGTGATCGCCGAGACCGTCGCCACCCCGCTCGAGGAGCAGATCAACGGCGTGGAGGGCATGCTCTACATGGGCAGCCAGGCCACCACCGACGGCGCGATGACGCTGACCGTCACCTTCCGCCTGGGCACCGACCCCGACAAGGCGCAGCAGATGGTGCAGAACCGCGTCGCGCAGGCCGAGCCGCGCCTGCCCGAGGAGGTGCGGCGCCTGGGCATCACCACCGTCAAGAGCTCGCCCAACATCACCATGGTGGTCCACCTCGTCTCGCCGGGCGGGCGCTACGGCATGGACTACCTGCGCAACTACGGCGTGCTCAACGTGCGCGACCGGCTCGCCCGCATCGAGGGCGTGGGCCAGGTGCAGATCTGGGGCGGCGGCGAGTACGCGATGCGCGTCTGGCTCGACCCGCAGAAGGTCGCGCAGCGCGGCCTGTCGGCGTCCGACGTGGTGGCCGCCATCCGCGGGCAGAACATCCAGGCCGCCGCCGGCGTGGTCGGCCAGTCGCCGGGCGCCGAGGGCGTGGACCTGCAGCTGTCGGTCAACGCGCGGGGCCGGCTCTCCACCCCGGAGGAGTTCGGCGACATCATCGTCAAGGGCGGCACCGACGGCGCGGCGCAGGTGGTGCGCCTGCGCGACGTGGCGCGCATCGAGATGGGCGCGGCCGACTATTCGCTGCGCTCGCTGCTGGACAACGACGCGGCGGTGGGCATCGGCGTGTTCCAGGCGCCGGGCTCCAACTCGCTGCGCATCTCGGACGAGGTGCGCCGCACGATGGAGGAGATCCGCCAGCGCATGCCCGAGGGCGTGGAATACCGCATCGCCTACGACCCGACGCAGTTCGTGCGCGCCTCGATCGACTCGGTGGTGCACACGCTGCTGGAGGCGGTGGCGCTGGTCGTGCTGGTGGTGATCCTGTTCCTGCAGACCTGGCGCGCCTCGGTCATCCCGCTGCTGGCGGTGCCGGTGTCGGTGGTGGGCACCTTCGCGGTGCTGCACCTGCTGGGCTTCTCGATCAACGCGCTCACGCTCTTCGGCCTGGTGCTGGCCATCGGCATCGTGGTGGACGACGCCATCGTGGTGGTCGAGAACGTGGAGCGCAACATCGAGGCGGGCCTGTCGCCGCGCGAGGCCACCTACCGCGCGATGCGCGAGGTCTCGGGCCCGATCGTCGCCATCGCGCTGGTGCTGGTGGCGGTGTTCGTGCCGCTGGCCTTCATCAGCGGGCTCACCGGACAGTTCTACCGGCAGTTCGCGGTCACCATCGCGATCTCGACGGTGATCTCGGCGGTCAATTCGCTGACCCTGTCGCCCGCGCTGGCGGCGCTGCTGCTGCGCGGCCACGACGCGCCCCGGGACGCGCTGACGCGCGGCATGGACCGGATCTTCGGCCGCTTCTTCGGCGCGTTCAACCGCGCGTTCCGCCGCGGCTCCGAGGGCTACGGCCGCGGCGTCCGGGGCGTGATCTCGCGCAAGGCGCTGGCGCTGCTGGTGTACGCCGCGCTGATCGGCGCGACCTTCGGCCTGTTCAAGGCGGTGCCCGGCGGCTTCGTGCCGCTGCAGGACAAGCAGTACCTGGTCGGCTTCGCGCAGCTGCCCGACGGCGCCACGCTCGACCGCACCGAGGAGGTCATCCGCCGCATGGGCGAGCTGATGAAGCAGAACCCCAACGTCGAGGGCACGCTCGCCTTCCCGGGCCTGTCGATCAACGGCTTCACCAACAGCTCCAACGCCGGCATCGTCTTCGCGATGCTCAAGCCCTTCGGGCAGCGGCGCGGCCAGGACCAGACCGGCGTGGCGGTGGCCGGGCAGCTCAACGCCGCCTTCGGGGGCATCCAGGACGCCTTCATCGCGATGTTCCCGCCGCCGCCGGTGGAGGGGCTGGGCACGACCGGCGGCTTCAAGCTGCAGATCGAGGACCGCGCCTCGCTCGGCTACGGCGCGATGGACGCCGCGGTCGAGGCCTTCCTGGCCAAGGCCCGGCAGGCGCCCGAGCTGGCGGGCCTGTTCAGCAGCTGGCAGGTCAACGTGCCGCAGCTCTACGCCGACATCGACCGCACCAGGGCGCGCCAGCTCGGCGTGCCGGTGACCGACATCTTCGACACGCTGCAGATCTACCTGGGCAGCCTCTACGCCAACGACTTCAACCAGTTCGGCCGCACCTACAGCGTGCGGGTCCAGGCCGACGCGCCGTACCGCGCGCGCGCCGAGGACATCGGCCTGCTCAAGGTGCGCAGCGCCTCGGGCGGGATGGTGCCGCTGTCGGCGCTGATGGCGGTGGCGCCGAGCGCCGGCCCGGAGCGCGCCATGCGCTATAACGGCTTCCTCTCGGCCGACATCAACGGCGGCCCCGCGCCCGGCTACTCGTCGGGCCAGGCGCAGGCGGCGGTCCAGCGCATCGCGGCGGAGACGCTGCCGCCGGGCATCGCGTTCGAATGGACCGAACTGACCTACCAGGAGATCCTGGCCGGCAACTCCGCCCTGCTGGTGTTCCCGGTGGCGATCCTGCTGGTGTTCCTGGTGCTGGCCGCGCAGTACGAGAGCCTGACGCTGCCGATCGCGATCATCCTGATCGTGCCGATGGGCCTCCTGGCGGCGATGGCGGGCGTGTGGATCTCGGGCGGCGACAACAACGTGTTCACCCAGATCGGGCTCATCGTGCTGGTGGGGCTGTCGGCGAAGAACGCGATCCTGATCGTGGAGTTCGCGCGCGAGCTGGAATTCGCCGGGCGCACGCCGGCGCAGGCCGCCATCGAGGCCAGCCGGCTGCGGCTGCGGCCGATCCTGATGACCTCGCTGGCCTTCGTCATGGGCGTGCTGCCGCTGGTGCTCGCCACCGGCGCCGGCGCCGAGATGCGCAGCGCCATGGGCGTGGCGGTGTTCGCCGGGATGATCGGCGTGACCGCCTTCGGCCTGTTCCTCACGCCGGTCTTCTACGTGGCGCTGCGCCGCCTGGCCGGCGACCGGCCGCTGCGCCGCCACGGCCCGGCGCCGCTGGCGGAGGAGGGCGCGCCGCACCCGGCCGCCGCGTCCGGCGGCGGCGCGGCCACGGCCCTGCCGGCCGCGCCGCGCGGAGCGCACGAATGAGCCCGCGCCCGGCCCCTCGCGCCGCCCGGTCTGCGGCCGTCTCTCCGCACGGCGCCGGGACCGCGTCCCGGGCCGCTTCCGGAGCCGCATCCGCGCATCCGGTGCCGGTCCGCCGGTCCGCTTTCCCGTCCTTGCCGAGATCCCCCATGAAGACGATCGACCTGACCGCCCCCCTGTCCGTGTGGCGGCCCACGCTGCTGGCGACCGCGCTGCTGCTGGCCGGCTGCGCGACCCCGCCGCCGGTGGACCCGGCCGCCCTGGCCGCCGCGCCGGACCGCTTCAGGGAGGCGCCTACGTCCCCCGCCGCAGCCCCCGGCCCCGACCCGCGCTGGACCGAGGCGCCGCCGGCGGAGGCCCAGCCGCGCGGCGCCTGGTGGCGCATCTTCGGCGACCCGGCGCTCGACGCGCTGGCCGAACGCGCCGGCGCCGCCAACACCGGCATCCGCGAGGCCGGCGCCCGGCTGGCCCGGGCCCGCGCGCTGCTGCGCGGCGCCGAGGCCGAACGGCTGCCGCAGGCCGGGCTCGGCGGCGGCATCGCGCGCCAGGCCGGGGCCAATACCGTCAACGGCGCGGTGCCGGCCACGCTGGGCCGCGTCGGCGCCAGCCTGTCGTGGGAGCCGGACCTGTTCGGACGCCTGGGCCGGGTGCGCGACGCCGCCGCGCTCGACGCCGCCGCCCAGGCTGCGCTGCTGGAGAGCACCCGCCTGCTGGTCCAGGCCGACACCGTCCAGGCCTACCTGGCGCTGCGCGCCACCGACAGCGAGCGCGGACTGGTCCGCGAGACGGTCGCCGCCTACCGCGGCACCCTGGACCTGGCCGAGCGCCGCTTCGCCGCGGGCGAGGTGGCCGAGATCGACGTCGCCCGGCTGCAGGCCGAGGTCGCCGCGACCGAGGCCGATGCGCTGGCGCTGGACCGCCGCCGCGCGACGCTGGAGCACGCGCTGGCGGCGCTGGTGGGCGAGGCCGCCTCGGACTTCGCGGTGCCGCCCGTGCCCGACTGGGCCGCCGCGCTGCCGACGGTGCCGCCCGGGGTGCCGGGCACGGTGCTGGCGCGCCGGCCCGACGTGTCGGCGGCGCAGGCGGCGCTGCTGGCGGCGCAGGCGCGGGTCGGCGTGGCGCAGGCGGCCTGGTTCCCGAGCGTGTCGCTGACCGGCGCGGGCGGCTTCGCCTCGACCGACCTCGGCGACCTGCTGCGCTGGTCGGCCCGCGCCTGGAGCCTGGGCGCGCTGCTGTCGGTGCCGGTCTTCGACGGCGGCCGGCGCGCCGCCGGCATCGCGGACGCCCGCGCCCGGCTCGACGAGGCCACCGCCGGCTACCGCGGGCAGGTGCTGGCGGCCTTCCGCGAGGTGGAGGACCAGCTGGCCGGCCTGCGCATCCTGTCCGAGGAGGCGGCGGCGCAGGGCCGGGCGGTGGAGGCCGCGCGGCGCGCCACCGCGCTGTCCGACTCCCGCTGGCGCAACGGCATGGTGAGCCAGATCGAGCTGCTCGACGCCCGGCGCAGCGAACTGCGCAGCCGCCGCGCGGCGCTGCAGGTGCAGGCGGCGCGGCGGCAGGCGACGGTGGCGCTGGTCAAGGCGCTGGGCGGGGGCTGGGACGCGGCGCCGGCGGAGGGCGCGCCGAGGGCGCCGGGAGCGGGCGCGGCACCGGCGCAGACACCGGCACCGGCGCTGGCCGCGCGCTGAGGCGGGAGGTGCCGGCGTCCCGTCCGGTCGCCGCTCAGGCGGGGCAGGCCTGCGCCCGGGCGGCCGGCCGGGCGGGCCGGGCTGCGACGGGCGGCGCCGCGCGGATCGGCGATCGCCCTGGCGTGGCGCCGGCCAGCGTCGCGGCGGCGAGGGGGCCGATGGCGGCGACGCCGGCGGTCGCGGCCGGGGCGGCCTGCGGGCGGCCCAGCAGCGCATGGCCGGCGAAGAGGTCCGCCACCCAGTCCACGAAGGCCCGCACCCGGGCGCCCAGGTGCCGGTTGTGCGGGAACACCACGTGCAGCGGCACCGGCTCGGAGGTCCAGCCCTCCAGCACCCGCACCAGCTCGCCGGCCTCCACATGCGGCTGGGCCAGGAAGGCCGGCAGCTGCACCACGCCGAGGCCGGCCAGGCCGGCGGCGAGCAGGGCGCTGCCCTCGTTGACCGACACCGCCTGCCGGCCCTGCACGCTGATCCGTTGGCCGTCGCGCCGGAAGTCCAGGCCCGGATGCGCCCGGCCGCCGCAGCCGAAGCAGCCGACGATGCCGTGGCCGTCCTCCAGGTCCTCGGGACGGCGCGGCGCGCCGTGGCGGCGCAGGTAGGCGGGGGCGGCGTAGGTGCGCACCGGCAGCTCGCCGATGCGGCGCGCCACCAGCGAGGGCTCGGTCAGCACGCCGGCGCGGATCACGCAGTCGAGGGGGTCCGCGCCCGGGTCGCCCGGCCGGTCGGAGACGCCGAGTTCGAGCCGGATGTCCGGGTAGCGCGCCTGGAAGTCCGCCAGCGCCGGGATCACCACCAGCCGCGCCATCGCCGAGCCCATCTCCACCCGCAGCCGGCCGCGCGGCGCGGCGTGCGCGTCGGACAGGCCGGAATCGATCTCGTCGAGCTCGCCGAGCAGGCGGTGGGTGCGCTCGTAGTAGGCCGCGCCCTCGGGCGTGACCGCCACGCGCCGGGTGGTGCGGTTGAGCAGCCGCACCCGCAGGTGCGATTCCAGCGCCTGGACCAGCTTGCTGACCGTCGCGCGCGGGAGGTCGAGCGCCTCGGCCGTCCGGGTGAAGCTGCCGGTCTCCACCACCCGGGCGAACACCCGCATCGCCTGCAATTGGTCCATGGCACCTTCCTCCGTGACGTCGGTCCGTCGTTGTGTCTGCGATAGGGAACTTCCGGGATTCGTATCGATCGCTACGGATACCCGGTGGGACGCAATGTAAAACGGCTTGCGGGCCGGGGTCAAGCAATTTAGTATCGATCGTTATGAAACTGAGCGAGCATGGGTCCGAAGCCGGCGCCGACACTGCCGAAGAGAACGTGCCGGCCGCGTGCGGCCCGCGGAAGCGACGTCCGGGCCGGCCCCTGTCCTTCGACCGCGCCGCCGCGCTGGAGCGGGCCATGCTGGTGTTCTGGCGGCTGGGCTACGAGGCCGCCTCGGTCAAGGAGCTGACCGCGGCCATGGGCATCACGCCGCCGAGCCTGTACGCGGCCTTCGGCGACAAGGAACGGCTGTTCCTGGAAGCGCTGGAGCACTACGAGGAGCAGCGCCGGCGCCGCGTCGAGGCCGCGGTGGCCGAGGCGCCGACCGCCCGCGAGGCGGTCGCGCGCTGGCTGGAGGAGGCGGCCCGCGAGCTGGTCTGCCCCAGCCACCCCAAGGGCTGCATGCTGGTGACCACCGCCCCGCGCGGCTCCGAGGCCGCGGCCGGCGTGCAGGCCCTGCTCGCCGGCAAGCGCGCCGCGTCCGAGGCCAGCCTGGAGGCCCGCATCCGGCGCGGCATGGCCGAGGGCGAACTCCCCGCCGCCACCGATGCCGCCGCGCTGGCGGGCTTCTACACGACGGTGGTGCAGGGCATGTCGATCCAGGCGCTCGACGGCGCCAGCGCCGGCAAGCTCTGCGCCGTGGTGGACGCCGCCCTGCGCGCCTGGCCCCCTGCCCCGGGAACGGCGGCACCGGGAACGGCGTCGCGCTGACCGGGCCGCCCGGGGCCGGCGGCTGCCGCAGGGCCGGACCGGGTCAGGCTGCGGGGCGGAGCAGCAACTCCGCCAGCCGCGCCGCCGCATGGTCGCGCGCGGCATCGCGCACCGCGGCGCGGTCGCCGTCGAAGCGCACGCATTCGGACACCGTGCCGCCGGGCAGCGCCCAGGCGAACCAGACGGTGCCCACCGGCTTGGCCGCGCTGCCGCCGCCGGGGCCGGCGACGCCGGTGGTGGCGAGCCCGACCCGCGCGTGCGACCGGGCCACCGCCCCCTCGGCCATCGCGCGGGCCACCGGCTCGCTGACGGCGCCGTGGGCGGCGACCAGGGCCGCGTCCACGCCCAGCAGCTCGGTCTTGGCCGCGTTGGAATAGGTGACGAAGCCGCGCTCGAACCAGGCGCTCGACCCGGCCCGGTCGGTGCAGGCGGCGGCGACCAGGCCGCCGGTGCAGCTCTCGGCGGTGGCCAGCATCCAGCCATGATCCACCAGGAAATCCGCGACGGGCCCCCATGGATCCTGGGGTGCAAGCTCCTGTTTCGATAGCATTCGATCCTCCGGTGATGGACAGGCGCGGCCCGGGTCCGGCCTCAGCCCGCGAAGGCGAAGCGCCAGAGCGCCAGCACCAGCAGCGTGCAGCCGGCGGCGGCCAGGTCGTCGAGCATGATGCCGAAGCCGCCGCGCGGCCCGAAGCCGTGGAAGCTGCGGTCGGCCCAGCCCACCGGCCCGGGCTTGACCGCGTCGAAGAAGCGGAACAGCGCGAAGGCCGCCAGCTGCGTCCAGAAGCCCGCCGGCGTGACCAGCCACAGCACGATCCAGAAGGCCGCCACCTCGTCCCAGACCACGTTCGACGGGTCCAGCGAACCCAGCCGGCGCGCGGTGACCGTGCAGGCCCACCAGCCGACCGGCAGCGCGGCGGCGATCAGCCAGCCCGTCTGGCGCGGCGTCAGCCACAGCTGCAGCACCAGGAAGGCCAGCCAGCCCCACAGCGTGCCGGCGGTGCCCGGCGCCACCGGCGACAGCCCCGAGCCGAAGCCCAGCGCGATGGCGTGCGCCGGATGGGCGCGCAGGAAGCGCGCGGTGGGGCGGATCGGCGGGGCGGCCGGGGCGGCGGAAGCGGTCATGCGCGCATTGTCCGCCGACCGGGCGCGGCGCCGCCGCCCGCGTCAGGCGAAATGGTCGAAGGAGGCGTGGCGCTGCACCACCGGCCGGCCGTCGGCGTCGGTCAGGCGGATGCCGGGCGCGGCCTCGATCTGGCCGATGCGGGTCGCGCGCACGCCGGCCTGCTCGGCGGCCCCGGCCACCGCGTCCCGGGCGCCGGGCGGCGCGGTGAAGGCCAGCTCGTAGTCGTCGCCGCCGGCCAGCACGAAGCCCAGGCGCCGCTCGGCGTCGGCACCATCGGACGGGTCGCCCGGCGGCGCGGACATCAGCGCGACGGCCGCGGTGGCGTCGATGCGGGCGCCGGCGTTCGAGGCCGCCAGCACGTGGCCCACGTCGCCCAGCAGCCCGTCGCTCACGTCGATGGCGGCGGTGGCGATGCCGCGCAGCGCGGCGCCCAGCGCCACGCGGGGCGTGGGCAGCTCCATGCGCAGGCGGGCCGCGTCGAACACCCCGGCCGGCACCGACAGGGTGCCGCGGAAGACCTCCAGCGCCAGCCGCGCGTCGCCGAGCGAGCCGCTGACCCACAGGTCGTCGCCGGGCCGGGCGCCGGAGCGCAGCAGCGCCTGGCCGCGCGGCACCTCGCCGAAGACGGTGATGCAGATGTTGAGCGGGCCGCGGGTGGTGTCGCCGCCCACCAGCTCGCAGCCGTGGGCGTCGGCCAGCGCCAGCATGCCGCGCGAAAAGCCTTCGAGCCAGGCCGTGTCCACCTGCGGCAGCGACAGCGCCAGGGTGAAGGCCAGCGGCCGCGCGCCGCAGGCGGCCAGGTCGCTGAGGTTGACGGCCAGCGCCTTGTGGCCGAGCCGCGCCGGGTCCACGGTGGAGAGGAAATGCCGGCCCTCGACCAGCATGTCGGTGGAGATGGCCAGCTGCATGCCCGGCGCGGGCTGCAGCAGCGCGCAGTCGTCGCCGCCGCCGAGCGCGGCATGCACCGCCGGGCGGTGGAAGTAGCGTGCGATGAGGTCGAATTCACCCATGGATCGGTCCTGGAACGGCAGTGGAGAAAAATCGGCAGGCGGGAAGGATACGCAGGGCCGGCGACGGTTCCCGCGGGCCTCCCGCAGGACGGTGGGGCCGTCCGTCAGCGCGGGTCGCCGCGCGGATCGCCCCGCAGCCCGGCGGCCGGCGGAAGCGGCGTGCCGTCGAAGGTCGGCTCGCGCGGCGCGCCGGCGGCCGGCCCCGGCGGCGGGGCCGACGGCAGCGACATCCGCGCGGACAGCAGCCGCCAGGCGCCGCGTTTCGGGCGCGACGCGGCCCCGGCGGGCGGGCCGACGGTCGGCACCGGCTCCAGCGCCGGCCGCGCCACGCCGTCCGCGTCCGTCCCCGGAATGCCCGGTGCCGGATCGCCGTGCGCGCCCGCGGCCTGCCTGCGCGGCCACAGGAAGGACAGCGGCGCGGTGCGGAAGCGCGTCCAGACGGCCCGGCGGATGCGCGCCCGGTCGAAGCCGCTGACGCTGTGCGCCCGCAGCGCCAGCCGGAAGGCGCAGTAGAAGCTGACGCCGAGGTTGAGCATGCCGATCAGCGGAATGCCCAGCAGGCACCACCAGACCGCGTGCACCCGCACCGCGTCGATGCCGTAGGCCGCGGCGGCGGCGGCCAGCTGCCCGGTCGACAGCGTCACGTGGCGCGCCTCCAGGCCCAGGCCGAAGAAGGCGGTGAAGGCCGGCACCAGCCCCAGCATCAGGCCGAGCGAGATGTTGGAGGCGAAGCCCGAGATGTTCTCGCGCACGAACTGCGACCAGCGCGCCGCCCGCGCGCGGCCCAGCCAGCGGGTGATCTGCGGGTTGTAGCGCATCGCCGAGTCGAGCCGGTGCAGCACGAACCAGTTCTCGGCCCAGCCCGCGATCAGGCTGGCGGAGAACAGCAGCACACCGGTGAAGGCCGCGAAGAACAGCGCCGGGCCGGTGGGGTCGAGCGAGTGCAGGACGTAGTCGGCCTCGCGCACGCCGATCAGCGGGTGCCCGGTGGCCAGCCGCACCAGCAGGCTGATCGCCAGGATCACCGGGAACACGGTCAGCACGTTGCCCAGCACCGCCGCCACCTGCGAGCGCACCAGGTGCGTGACCTCGGTGACGAAGTCCTCGATGACGGCGCCGTGGTCGTCGGCGGTGCCGATCTCTTTGAGCTTGGCGGCCAGCGCCGGCGCGGTCATCGCCGGCTGCTTGGTCGCGAGCGTGCAGTGCAGCAGCTGGATCAGCACGAAGCTCGCCGCGTACATGACGCCCGACCAGAAGCCGCTCCAGAAGATCGACAGGCCGATGGCGCCGATGGCGAACTTCATGATCACGGTGCCGGCGGTCAGCGCGCCGCCGCCGGCGGCCTTGCGCAGCATGCGGCCGTAGGCGGCGCGGTCGCGGGTGATGTACTGGGCGCCTGTCTCGGCGCTGCGCTCGGTCACCTTGGCGGCCAGCAGCGAGGAGTTGGACGACAGCAGCGCCCGCACGCTGGTGCGCTCGCGGCCCAGGATCACCAGCCGGGCCAGCAGCCGGGTGGCGCTGGCCAGCGGGGTCTCCGACAGCAGGCAGTCGATCAGGTCGCGGATGCGGATCACCCGCTCGCGCAGCTGCCGCACCCGGAACACCAGGTCGACCGAGATGCCGTTGTCCTCCAGGTGGGTGTAGACGCTGGCGCCGGCCTGGCGGCAGGCGTCGAGCCGCTCGCGCAGCCGCAGCGCCGCCGCCTCCAGCGCGCGCGGATCGCGCGGCACCCGCAGCACCTCCTGGCGCAAGTCCCCGACGTCGTGCACCAGCCCGTGGAAGGGCTGCGTCGCGCGCGCCGTGTCGCTCATGCGCAGCCGCAGGTCGGGCGCGAAGCCGGTCGAGATGACCTGGCCCGCGCAGTAGGTGATCGCGTCGAGCAGCGCGCACTGCCAGTGCGTCGGGCCGCCCCGGGGCACCGGCTCGGACAGCATCATCCGCAGCCGGCGCAGCTGGGCCGGGTCGAGCGCGTTGAGCCACTGCGCGTCGAAGCTGCTGGGCATCACCAGCGCGAAGAGCTCGGACGCGTCGATGGTCTCGGGGCTCAGCGGCAGCATCTTGCGGCGCAGCCGCTCGGCGAATTCGCTGGCGAAAGCGGCGCGGGGCGCGAAGCCGAAATCGGCCAGCAGCATGGTGATGTCCACCGTGCGCAGCAGCGTCTGCCACCAGGCGCGCAGCCGGGCCTGCACGTCGGGGCTGGCCTCCACCGCGTCGAGCAGCAGCTGCACCCGGCTGACGGCGGCCTGCGGCGTGGCGCCCTTGCCGCGGATCCAGTCGAAGAGTTCCACCAGCCACAGGTGGCGCGCGGCCAGCGGCGCGTCGGGGTCGAGCCGCGCGAGCAGGCTGCCCAGGTCGGTCTTGCGTCGCATGGGAATCAACGGGCGCGGGGAGCGGGGAGGGCGCCGCGCATCAGTGCAGCACGCGCGGGCCGCCCGCGTCGGCGCCGGCGTGCAGGCCGGCGGCGGCGTCGGTCGCGCTCAGCACGAAGGGGGCGATCTCCACCTCGAAGGCGGTGGTGTCGGCCGCCATGCAGAAGAAGCGGCCGTGCATGCTGCCGTGGGCGGTGCGCAGCCGGCAGCCGCTGGTGTAGCGGAAGGTCTCGCCCGGGGACAGCAGCGGCTGCTGGCCGACCACGCCCAGGCCCTTGACCTCTTCGGTGTGGCCCCGTTCGTCGCCGATGATCCAGTGCCGGCCGATGAGTTGCGCCGGCACGCTGCCGGTGTTGGTGACGGTGATGGTGTAGGAGAACCCGTAGACCTCCGCCTGCGGCACCGACTGGTCCGGCAGGTAGCGGGGTTCCACCTCGACCACGAATTGGTATTGCTGCGACATGGGGCGAATGGTAGCGAGGCGGCGGCGAAGGCTGTAACCGAACCCCCTGCGCCGGCGGTACGGATAATCGCGCCGGTCCTCCGATGCCCCCGCGCTTTCCCCATGACGCCTGCCCGCCACCATCTCTCCCTCTCCAGCGTCGGCCGCTTCCTGCTGGTCGGGGGCTCGGCCACCGTGATGCATTACGCGGTGATGGCCTTCGTGCTGTGGCGCGGCTGGACGGGACCGGTCGCCGCGTCCGCGATCGGCTTCCTGGTCAGCGCGGTGTTCAACTACCTCGCCAGCGCGGCCTACACCTTCCGCGGCGACCACAGCCACGCCCGGGCGCTCCCGCGCTTCGCGACCACGCTGGCGGCCGGCTGCGCGCTCAATGTCGGAGCGGTCGCGCTGCTGCTGCGCCTGGGCGTGCCCCTGGTCCTGGCGCAGCTGGTCGCCACCGGCTGCGTCATGGTGTGGAATTACTGCCTCCATGCGCTGTGGACCTTCCGTCCGCGCGCGCCCCGCCCGTAACCCCCGACTGACACAATCCCCGCCCATGAGCAGCAGAACCTACCGCATCGCCCCCTCCATCCTCTCGGCCGACTTCGCCCGCCTGGGCGAGGAGGTGCGCGACGTGATCGCCGGCGGCGCCGACTGGATCCACTTCGACGTGATGGACAACCACTACGTCCCCAACCTGACCTTCGGGCCGATGATCTGCCAGGCGCTCAAGCCGCACGCCCGGACCGCCGACGGCGCGCCGGTGCCGGTGGACGTGCACCTGATGGTCGAGCCGGTGGACGCGCTGGCGGCCGCCTTCGCCGACGCGGGCGCCGACTACGTCAGCTTCCATCCCGAGGCCTCGCGCCACGTGCACCGCAGCATCCAGGCGATCCGCTCCAAGGGCGTCAAGGCCGGGCTGGTATTCAACCCCGGCACGCCGCTGGACGTGCTCGACTGGACGATCGACGACCTGGACTTGGTGCTGGTGATGAGCGTCAACCCGGGCTTCGGCGGGCAGTCCTTCATCGACTCGGCGCTGCGCAAGATCGAGCAGCTGCGCGCGCGCATCGACGCCAGCGGCAAGGACATCCGCCTGGAGGTGGACGGCGGCATCAAGGGCGACAACATCGCCCGCGTGGCCGCCGCCGGGGCCGATACCTTCGTGGCCGGCAGCGCCATCTTCGGCAAATCCGACTACCGCGCCGTCATCGACGGCATGCGCGCCGCCCTGGCCGGCTGAAGCCCGGCCGCGCGCCTCCCCGGCGCGCGGCGACCGTGGCCCGCCCCGTGGGCCGTGCCCCTTCCCGGGCGCATACCCCCCCGCATACCGACGAACCGTCCCGACCGCACCGGAGGCCCCGCACCTCCGGTGCTTTCGCGCGTCCGCGCGTCCGTTCCCCCACCCGTTCCTCCGACGCCGGCACTCGGCGGGACGGGGCGCGCCTGTTCAGGAAATCTAAATATTGGTAAGTCCAATACTGTCCTTGAGATACTTAAATTGATATCAAAAACGACGTATATCACTATTTGGGGTTAATACTGGCAACGAAAAGTTGCAAATCCACAATACTGGCCTGACCAGATTGGCCCTGCCGTTTTTGGAAGGACTGGCCCGGCGGAAACCCCACCGCACGGGTGTGCGCTTGCTGCGCTCAAAAAAGGGGGGAGAGAACCGTTTCGAGGAACTGGAGACATGACGTTCAAACGTAAGCACATCGGCTGCGCGGTGGCCGCGGCACTTTGCCTGGGCGCGACCGGCGCCGCCCTGGCCCAAAGCAACACGACGCTCTACGGCCGCGTGGTGGGCGGGGTGGAGTACGTCGACAAGATCGCCGACCCCACGACGGGCCAGGTCGGCTCGCTCACGCGCGCCGCCGGCAACCACTGGGGCACGAGCCTGTTCGGGTTCAAGGGCACCGAGGACCTGGGCGGCGGCCTGAAGGCCATCTTCGTGCTGGAAAGCGGGTTCAGCAGCACGAACGGCACCACCAACGGCTCGGCGCTCTTCAACCGGCGTTCGTACGTCGGACTCTCCAGCACCGACTGGGGCACGCTGCAGGTCGGCAAGAACCTGCTGAATTCCGACCTGCTCTGGTCCATCGATCCGACCGGCAAGCAGTTCGTCGGAAGCGCGACGCTGGTGCGCGGCCGCAACTGGCCCGGCGCCGACAACGTGGTCGAATACACCACGCCGAACTGGGGCGGCTTCACGGCGAACGCCCAGCTCAGCATGGGCGAGCAGCCCGGCTCGTTCAACAAGCGGCGCGCCGAAGGCCTCTCGCTGGCCTACGCGGCGGACGCGCTGGAACTGCGCGCCATCTACACCGGGCGCCGGGACGCCAACGGCAACTTCAGCGATGTCTACAGCGCCTCGAAGGAAACCACCGTCGGCGGCACCTACCGCATCGGGAACGCCAAGCTGTTCGCGGCCTACGACTACATCACCGCACCGGATTCGGCCGTCGGCGTCCCGACGCGGCTGCGCCACGGCTGGCTGGGCGTCCGCTACGACCTGAGCCCCGCGCTGACCCTGATCGGCGCCGCCTACCGCGTCTCCGGCAACAACAACGCCGGCAACGCGACGCTGCTGATGGCGGGCGCGGATTACTACCTCTCCAAGCGGACCTTCCTGTACGCGACCGTGGGCGGCGTGAACAACAGCAGCACGGCGAACTACGCCGCGGACGTCACGGTGAACGGCCCGGGCGCCGGAAAGGCGCAGCGCGTGTTCTACACGGGCATCGGCCACGTCTTCTGAGGCCTGCCGGGGCGCGGTCGGCGCGACGCCGGCCGCCGCCGCCCTCGATGGACCGGCGGGGCGGCGCCCCCTGTCCCATCAGGCCCGAAGGATCGGGATCGCCGGCGCCGGCCGGTCCGGCGCCTCCTGCGGGGCGGACCCCGCCGATGCGGCGGATTCGGCCATCCAGCGATCCCGCGATGCCTGGAGGTGCGCGCACAGGGCCGCGGTCGCCAGCAGCGGGTCGCGCGCCTCCAGCGCCCGGTAGATCGCCTCATGCTCCTTCAGGGCGTGCATCCATCCCCTCTGCCTTTCTTCCGGATGCACCGTCCGGGAGGCGACGGCCCCGTACCGGCGGTCGAACAGTTCTCCGACCATCCGGGCGAGCAGGGGGTTGCCCGCCAGTTCCGCGATCGCCACATGAAAACGCCGCTCCGCCTCGACCGGCGAATGGCCCCGCTGCACGTCGTGCCGCATCGTGTCCAGGCAGTGCTTCAGGCGCTCCATCCCCAGGGGCGCGACGCGCGCGGCAGCCAGGGCGATCACTCCGCTTTCCAGCACCGTCCGGGCCTGCACGAGCGTGGCCGGGTCCTCGTCCCCGGCCGGAGGGTCGGTGCGCGGGAGGGCCGGGGCGTCGCACACGTACACGCCCGATCCCATGCGGATCTCGATCCGTCCCTCGATCTCGAGCGCGATCAGCGCTTCCCGCAGCGAAGGACGCGAGACCTCCAGCCGCTGCGCGAGTTCGCGTTCGGGCGGAAGCCGCGTGCCGGCCTGGTATTTTTCCCGCTCGATCAGCTCCCGGATGCGGTCGGCGACCTGGTGGTACAGCCGGCGGGCATCCGCAGGACGGGCAGTCAGAGGCATGGGCAGTTCCTTGGGTCCGGCCATCGATCGAACAGGCCATCCGGCCCGCGGGGTCCGGGGGTTCGTGGAAACCAGGCGCGCCGTCGCTCGCGTGCGAGGGTTTTCACTGGTCAAGCCAATATGGACGATGAATATAGTGGACTGACCAATTTCCGGTGGCCGGGCGGACGGATACCCCGGCATCGCGTCCGCCCATCCCCTCCCGCTCCTTCCGACTGGACCGCCATGCTCACCGTCATCTGCGCATCCCCCCGCCATCTGCAGGCCGTCGAGCGGCCCCGGCCCGAGCGGGGCGCGGGCGAGGTGCTGCTGCGCGTCAGGCGCGTCGGGGTCTGCGGCACCGACCTGCACATCTACACCGGCAACCAGCCCTACCTGCAGTATCCCCGGGTCATGGGGCACGAGCTGTCGGGCGTGGTGGAGGAGGCGGACGCCGACGCCGGCCTGGCCCCGGGCGACCCGGTCTACGTCATGCCCTACCTGTCCTGCGGCCAGTGCATCGCCTGCCGCCAGGGGAAGACCAACTGCTGCGTCCGCATCCAGGTGCTGGGGGTGCATTGCGACGGCGCGCTCGCCGAGTACCTGGTGGTGCCGCGCCGGTTCGTGCACAGCGCGGCGGGCATCACGCTGGACCAGGCCGCGATGATCGAGTTCCTGGCGATCGGCGCGCACGCGGTGCGGCGCGGCGCGGTGGCGCCCGGCCAGCGCGTGCTGGTGGTGGGCGCGGGGCCGATCGGGCTGGCCGCCATGCTGTTCGCGAAGCTGCGCGGCGCCCAGG
>JAKOND010000272.1 GCA_022702125.1 Burkholderiaceae bacterium | reverse complement strand
ATGATCGCCCGGCCCGAGGAAGCCGCCGACCAGGCGGTGAAATACGCCATCGACGGCACCAACCGCGAGATTAACCTGGAGGTGATCCGCCTGCGCAATGCGGCGTCGCTGCCGTCGGCGGCCGGCCATCGGGGCGCGGCGGGTGCGCTCGGCGCCTTCGACCTCGATGCGCTGCAAAAGGCCGCGGATGCCTACCGGGCGCTCGGTCTGGTGCAGCGCCCGATCCGGGTGGCGGACGTGGTCGATGCCGGCCTGCTGCCGGCAGCGTGAGGCCGGCGCGATGAAGTTCCAGGGCAAGGTGGTGCTGGTCACGGGCGCCAGCCGGGGCATCGGCGCCGCGATCGCGACCGCGTTCGCGCAGGAGGGCGCGACGGTCGTCGTCAACCACCTGTCGAACGATGCGGCGGCGGCCGAGACGGTGGCGGCATGCCGGGCGGCCGGCGGCGACGCGTGGGCCGTCAAGGCCGACGTGGGATCGGAATCCGCGGTGCGCGCGATGGTCGAGGAGGTGGTCCGCGAGGCGGGCCGCATCGATGTGGTGGTGAACAACGCCTTCCGGCCGTACGCCTTCGATCCGCAGCGCCGGACGCTGTTCGACGACCTCGCGTGGCAGGACTACCAGCGCCAGTTCGACGGCGCGGTGGGCGGGGCGTTCCAGGTGTGCCGCGCGGTGCTGCCGCACTTCAGGCGGCAGGCGAGCGGCAGCATCGTCAACATCGCCAGCAACCTGGTCGAGCATCCGGTGGTGCCGTACCACGACTACACGACCGCCAAGGCCTCGCTGGTGGCTTTCAGCCGCAACCTGGCCGTCGAGCTGGGGCCGCTGGGCATCCGGGTGAACTGCGTCGCTCCCGGGCTCGTCTATCCGACGCAGGCCAGCCGGTCCACGCAGGAATCGTTCCGCGAATCGCTGCTGGCGGCCACGCCATTGCGTCGCATCGCCCGGCCGGAGGACGTGGCGGGGCCGGTGCTCTTCCTGGCCTCGGACTGGAGCGGTTTCATGACGGGGCAGGTGCTCTTCGTCGACGGCGGCCTGGTCATGAAGTAGGCGCTGTCGATATCGCCCGGCTGCTCATCCAGAGGACCGCCTATTCGGGGCACGCTGACTACAATCGCCTGCGCACACAGCTTGTACCGGAGCCATGAAGATACTGATTTCCAACGACGACGGCTTTCAGGCGCCGGGCATCATCGCCTTGCACGCGGCGCTGCGGGACATCGCCGAGGTCGAGGTGATCGCCCCCGAGCACAACAACAGCGCGAAGTCCAACGCCCTGACGCTGCACTCGCCGCTCTACCTGCACCAGGGCGCGCGGGGCTTCCGCTATGTCAACGGCACGCCGGCCGACTGCATGCACATCGCGCTGACCGGCCTGCTGGACTACCGGCCCGACCTGGTGGTGTCGGGCATCAACAACGGCGCCAACATGGGCGACGACACGATCTATTCCGGCACGGTCGGCGCCGCGATGGAAGCGTATCTCTTCGGCATTCCGGCGATCGCGTTCTCGCAGGTGGAGCGCGGATGGGCGGAGATCGAGGCCGCCGCCGCGAAAGCACGGGAGATCGTGCAGTCGATGGCGGACCAGCGATTGCTGGGCGGCGACCCGTGGCTGCTGAACGTCAATATCCCGAACCGGCCGCTGGACCAGCTCAAGCCGGTGCGGCTGTGCCGCCTGGGACGGCGGCATGCGGCGGAGCGGGTCATCACCCAGTCGAGCCCGCGGGGCGAGACGATGTACTGGATCGGCGGCGCGGGCCTGGCAAAGGACGATTCGGAAGGCACCGATTTCCACGCCACCGCGCAGGGCCATGTGGCGATGACGCCGCTCAAGGTGGACCTGACCGACCACGACAACCTGGGGCAGTGGGCGCAGACGGCGTCGCGGATCGCCGGCGGCGTGGACATGGCCGCCGTAGCGGGGCAGGGGTAGGGCAGGTGACGGCTCCGCGCCCGCGGTTTCCTGCGCAGCTCGGCCAACCGGGGAGCCCGTCGGGCGCCGGGCGGCGCAACGGCAACGAGACGGTGCCGCCGTCGGTGCGTCCGATGGTCGCCCCGATGGCCGCTCCGGAGGCGGACAGGTCGGCCAGGTCCCCCCTGCCGACC
This sequence comes from Burkholderiaceae bacterium, assembly GCA_022702125.1. Classification (GTDB taxonomy): domain Bacteria; phylum Pseudomonadota; class Gammaproteobacteria; order Burkholderiales; family Burkholderiaceae_C; genus JAKOND01. The sequence goes on along the minus strand of JAKOND010000272.1, from coordinate 8,733 downwards.
GTCGTGGCGGACAGCATGCCGATGGTGTCGACGCAGGATTCGGCCCTGGCGGAACACGCCGGGGACCGGGCCAAGGCACGCATGCGCATGGTGGAGCGGCTGCAGGCCCAGGGCGTGGCGTCGATCGCCGTGCTGCGGGCGATGGCCACGGTGGAGCGCCACCGTTTCGTTGACCCCGGCCTGGGCAGCCAGGCGTACGAGGACCTGAGCCTGCCCATCGGCTGGGAGCAGACCATCTCGCGGCCGGCGACGGTGGCGCGCATGGCGGAACTGCTGCTGGATGCCCCGGCACTTCGCCTGGAAGGCACCGCCGGCGCTTCGGCGGCTGCGGTCGCGGGCCGGGTGCTGGAGATCGGAACCGGATGCGGCTATCAGGCGGCCGTCCTGTCCCGGCTGGTGCGCGAGGTGTATTCCGTCGAACGGCTGCGCGCCCTGCACGAGAAGGCGCGGGCCAACCTGAGGCCGTTCCGGCTGGCGAACCTGCACCTCATCCTGGGAGACGGCCTGCTGGGCTATGCGGACGGGGCGCCGTACGCGGGCATCCTGGTCGCCGCGGGCGGGGAAACGATCCCCGATGCCTGGTGCCAGCAGCTGTCGGTGGGCGGACGCTTGGTGGCGCCGATCGTGGTGCCCGGAAGCCAGGGGCTCCAGCAATTGCTGATGATCGAACGCACCACGTCGGGGTTGAAACGCAGCTTCCTCGAGCAGGTGCATTTCGTCCCTCTAAAATCGGGGATTGCTTGAAGGGAACCTATATGCAGGAGATGCGTGGTCGCAGCCGTCTGGCGGCGAGTACCGGAGTCGTGGTGATGTCGGCGCTGCTGGCGCTGGCAGGGTGCAGCACGACCGAACGGACCGCACGGGCCCCGGTGGAGGACCGCGGCGTTCAACTGCCGTCGTACGGCGGGTCGGCCACGGCGACCAAGCCCTTGCCGGGGGCCGAGAACGCAGGCAAGCCGGGCTACTACACGGTGCGTCCCGGCGATACGCTCATCAAGATCGGCCAGGATGCCGGGCAGAATGTCCGCGACATCGTACGCTGGAACAATCTCGAAAACCCCAACCTCATCGAGGTCGGGCAGGTCCTGCGCGTCGTGCCGCCGGCCGGGACCGTGGTCGCCGGACGGCCTGCCACCGTCCCGCCCGTCCCGCCCGTCGTGCCGGCCGTGCCCGGGGGTTCCGAGAGCACCGTGCTGACGCCGCCCGCGCCCACCGTGACCGTGCCGCCACCCGCGACCCCCGCGCCGCCGGTCGCGTCCGGCTCCGAGGAAAGTCCGGGCTTCATCTGGCCGTCGGCGGGCCCGCTCCTGGCGGGCTTCGACGAGGCGCGCAACAAGGGCTACGACATCGGCGGCAAGCAGGGCGATCCGGTGCTGGCGGCGGCCGATGGACGCGTGGTCTACGCCGGCGCCGGCCTGCGGGGCTACGGCAACCTGATCATCCTGAAGCACAACAACACCTACCTCACCGCCTACGCCCACAACCAGGCCCTGCTGGTGAAGGAAGACCAGAGCGTGCGCAAGGGCCAGAAGATCGCGGAAATGGGCAGCACCGATGCCGACCGCGTGAAGCTGCACTTCGAGATCCGTCGCCAGGGCAAGCCGGTGGACCCGGTGCGCTACCTGGGCGCGCGCTGAGGCGGCATTTCCAGCCGCCCGGCGCGACCGGTCAGAACAGCCCCGAGGTCGGCGGCGCCTCGTCCTTGAGGAACCAGGCGCCGGCGACGGCGGTCTTCCACTGGCGGGGGTTGTGGTTCGCCACGGTGCGCGCGTTGCGCCAGTGGCGGTCGATGTTGTGCGTCCGGTCGGTGGCGGAGGCGCCTCCCACGTCGAAAGCCCATTCGGAGGCCCGCAAGGCGGCCTCGATCGCGATGTACTGGGCCTGCGCGACCTCGACGCTGGCCCGGGTGAGCGCCGCGTCGCTCAGCTGGTCGGCCCAGGCGGCATCGATCGCTTCCGCGGCCCGCAGGACCACCGCTTCGGCGGTGTAGGCCTGGGCGGCGATCCGGCCGACGGTCTCGCGCACATAGGGCTCGTCCACCGAGCGTTCCGCGCCGCTGTGCTTGATGGGGCGCGCCTTGGTCCGGGCGAAGGCGACCGCGTCGTTCAACGCATTGCGGGCGATCCCCGCTTCCACCGCGCCCAGGAAGAGCTGGAACACCGGCGTCACCGGATTGCGCCGGTCGCGCGAGAAGTAGCCCGGGCGGATCTCGTCGGCGCGGACGAGCGCGTTCGTGAAGCGCGTGGTTCCGCTGGCGGTCAGGCGTTGCCCGATGGTGTCGAAGTCGTCGACCAGTTCCATGCCCTCGCGGTCGCGCGGCAGGACGAAGGTCGTTTCCCGGCCGTCCTCGTCCAGGGCGATGGAGGTGATCCAGTCGGCGAACAGGGCGCCGGTGCTGTAGTACTTGTCGCCGTGGACGCGGTAGTGGTCCCCCTCGCGCACGATCCGCGCGGACACCGTGCCGTGCGCGCTTCCGCGCTCCACCCCGCCGTTGCCGAAGATCTGGCCCGCCAGCAGACGCGGGAACCAGCGCCGGCACTGGGTCTCGTCCTTCGCGGACAGCAGGGCCTCGACCAGGCCGAAGTTGGGCCGCAGCGCCTGGGCCAGGTTCGAGTCGACGCCGGCGAGCGCGATCACGAAGCGGATCGCGTCCCGCACCGATCCGCCGGGTCCGCCATACGCCCTGGGGATGCGGAAGGTCAGCAGGCCCGCCTCGGCGATGCGGCGCGCCTGTTCGTAGGGAAGGGCGCGCTGCTTCTCCCGCTCGGCGGCGCCTTCCCCGATCCGCGGCAGCAGGGCTTCGGCGCGGGCGAACAGGGTCGCCGTATCGCCTGCGGCCGGCAAGGCCGTGCCCTGCGGCGCCGGGTGGGCCGCAGGGACGTGGGGGGTGGAGATGCTTTCGGTTTCTGCGATGGAGGTCATGTCGTTCATTCGATGGGCAGGTGCGGAAACCTGCGGGAGGGGCGGAGGGCCGGCCCGGGCGGGAGCCGCCGGGCGGGCCGTCACGGCACGTCGGCGAGCTGCGGCTGCGGTCGGGCCTGCGGGGCGAAGCGGCTGTCGGGGCGCCGCAGGCCGAAGTGGTCGCGCAGCGTCGTGCCTTCGTAGGCGTCGCGGAAGATGCCGCGCCGGCGCAGCAGGGGCACCACGCCGTCCACGAAATCCTGCAGTCCGCTCGGCAGGGCGTCGGGCATCAGGTTGAAGCCGTCGGCCGCGCCGTGCAGGAACCAGTGCGCGATGTCGTCGGCCACCTGCTCGGGCGTGCCCACGACGACCCGGTGCCCGCCGCCGCCGGCGAGTTCGCGCACCAGCTGCCGCACGGTGGAGCCGTGGCGCCGGGCCAGGGCGACCGTGGCGCGGAAGAAGGTGTGGTTGCCGTTGCCGCCCGCGGGCAGCGGCAGGTCGTCGGGCAGGCGGGCGTCCATCGACAGCCGGTCGGGCGCGATGCCGAGGATGCCTGCCAGGCGGTGCAGGTGGTAGCGGTCCGGGATCGCGTCGATCAGGTCGTCGCGCCGGCGCCGGGCCTCGGTTTCCGTGGCGCCCAGGATGGTCGTGAGCCCCGGCAGCACGCGGATCGCGTCGGGGCCGCGTCCCAGGGCTGCGGCGCGGGCCTTCAGGTCGCGGGCGTAGTCCCGCGCTTCTTCGAAGGACTGCGACGCGGTGAACACCGCCTCGGCGTGCCGCGCCGCCAGTTCGCGTCCGTCCGCGGAGCCGCCGGCCTGCACCAGCACCGGCCGGCCCTGCGGCGTGCGCGGCAGGTTGAGGGCGCCGTGCACCGCGAAATGCGCGCCGCGGTGGTCGATGGCGTGCACCTTGTCCGTGTCCACGAAGCGGCCGCCGGCCTGGTCGCCGACGAAGGCGTCGTCCTCCCAGCTGTCCCACAGGTCTTTCACCACCCGGGCGAACTCGTCGGCGCGGGCATAGCGCGCCGCATGGTCGGGCGCCGCGTCGCGCCCGAAATTCCGGGCCGACGGCACGTCGGCGGTGGTGACCACGTTCCAGCCCGCGCGTCCGCCGCTGACGTGGTCGAGCGAGGCGAAGCGCCGGGCGATGTTGTACGGCTCGTTGTAGCTGGTGGACGCGGTGCCGATCAGCCCGATGCGGCGGGTGGCCGCGGCGATGCTGGCCAGCAGCACCGTGGGCTCCAGCGCGGTGATCGGCCGGAAATCGATCTGGTCGACGATGGCGGCGTTGTCCGCCAGGAATACCGCGTCGAACGCGGCCGCCTCGGCGATCCACGCCACCCGCACGTAGTGGCCGACGTCGGCGAAAGCGTACGGGTCGCTGCCGGCCAGGCGCCAGGCGGACGGCACGAAGCCCGAATGCAGGATGTTGACGTTGAGGTGCAGGCGGCGCGGCGTAGCGGGGTGCGCGGGAAGGGGACGGGCAAGGGGACGGGTCATGGGCGGGCGCTCACGGGGCAAAGTGGTCGGGCAGCCGGTAGCCGGCCCAGGCGGGCCGGGACTGGAAGAACCGCAGGAATTCGGGCGACCGGTAGGCTGCGGCGATGTCGCGGGCGAAGGGCGCGTCCTGGTTGCCCTGCCGCACGGCGACCACGTTGACGTAGGGCGACGTCATGTCCTCCAGCTTCAGCGCCTCGGTCAGCTTGAGGCCGGAGGCGACGGCGAAGTTGCCCTGGATGGCGGCGAGGTCCGCGTCGTCGAGCGAACGCGGCGCCTGCGCGGCCTCCAGCGGCACCAGCCGCAGCTTGCGCGGATTGGCGACCACGTCGCGCTCGGACACGCCCAGCGGATCGACCCCCGGCCTGATCGTCACCCAGCCGAGGGCGGCCAGGATATTGAGCGCCCGCGCGGCATTGACCGGATCGGACGGCAGCGTGACGGTCGCGCCCTCGGGCACCGCGGCCAGCGTCCTGTGCTTTCGGGAATAGAGACCCATCGGCGGCGTCGGCACCTGCACCACCGGCACCAGATGGAAGCCCTGCCGGCGGTTGGTGGCTTCGAGGTAGAGCGCGTGCTGGAAGATGTTCGCGTCGATCTGGCCGCGCTCGACCGCGTCGTTGGGCTGCACGCCCTGGCTGAATTCGACGTACTTGATGTCGTAGCCCTTCTTCTGCAGTTGCGGCGCGATGCCCTGGGCGAAGGCGTCGCGGTAGGGGCCGGGCATGAAGCCCACGCGCAGTTCGGCGGCATGGGCGCCCGCGGTCAGGGCCAGGGCCAGCAGGCCGGCGAGGGCGGGGCGCCGCAGCGGGCGGAGGCGGTACGGGGTCGGGGTCGGCAGGCGCATGGTGATGTCCATCGGTCTCTCGAATCGGTGAGGAAGCGCGAATCTAGGACGGCCACGGCCGCGGCACGAGGAATATTCGGAAGGATGGATATGTGCCGCCGACATAAGGGGCCGGGCGCATATCCAAACTCGGAATCCATCGTTCGCCCGCCCGTCCGGCCTCCGTATCGTCGGCCCCTTTTCAGCGCAGGACGACACGAGACATGGCGACATCGGCATCGGCGGCAGGACCGGTTCATGGCAATTCACCCGGCGCGCGGGCCGGCGGGTCCATCGGCAGCGAGATCCTGATCCAGGGACTGAGCCTCCGCTTCGGCGACGTGGTGGCGATCGACGGCATCGACCTGGCCATCCGCCCGGGCGAGTTCCTGACGCTGCTCGGCCCCAGCGGCAGCGGCAAGTCGACGCTGCTGGCCGCCATCGCGGGCTTCCAGCCCGCCGACGCGGGCGACATCCGGGTCGACGGCCGCTCGGTGCGCGGCCTGCCGGCCCACCGGCGCGGCTTCGGCATGGTGTTCCAGCAGTACGCGTTGTTCCCGCAGATGACGGTGGCGCAGAACGTCGCGTTCCCGCTGCGCATGGCGGGCCTCGGCCGGACCGCGTCGCAGCGCCGGGTGGCCGAGACGCTGGACCTGCTGCGTCTCGGCGGCCTGGCCGGGCGGCTGCCGTCCGAACTCAGCGGCGGGCAGCAGCAGCGGGTGGCCATCGCCCGCGCCATCGTGCGACGGCCGCGGGTAGTGCTGATGGACGAGCCGCTGTCGGCCCTGGACCGCCGGCTCCGGGAAACCATCCAATTGGAGATCCGCGCGCTGCATCGCGCCCTGGGCACCACCATCGTGTTCGTCACCCACGACCAGGGCGAGGCCCTGGCGCTGAGCGACCGGGTCGCGGTGCTGGACCACGGCCGCATCGTGCAGCTCGGCACGCCCGACGCGCTCTACCGCACGCCGGGCAGCGCCTTCGTCGCCCGCTTCGTCGGGGAGTCCAACCTGGTCGAGGCCACGGTGGACGCGCGGGACGGCGACACCGCCCGGCTGCGCAGCCGCAGCGGCCACGCCTTCGCGGCCCACGCGCCGTCGGGCGCCTGGCGGCCGGGCGACGCGGTGACCGCGCTGGTGCGGCCCGAGCGCATCGCCCTGGTGCCGGCGGGCACCCCCGGGGCCCTGGCGGCCGTCGTGGAAGGCACGGTGTTCCTGGGCGAGATCCTGCGCATCGACACGGTGCTGCCGTCGGGCGAGCGATTGCAGGTGCGGCGCCTCGATACGGGCGACGCCGAGCGGCCCGCGCCCGGCCAGCCGGTGCACCTGGCCTGGCAGGCGCGCGACGCGTGGATCGCGGCATGAGCGCGATCCCGTTTCCCGTCCCGGGATCGCCGCGCCCGGCCATTCCCCGGCGCTGGCGACCGGGCATCGCCTGGCTGCTGGCGCCGGCCGTGCTGTTCTTCGCCGCCTTCTACCTGCTGCCGCTGCTGGACCTGCTGCGGCTGAGCATCGCGCCGGGCGATCCGGCGGCCTTCTACCGCCGGGTGTTCGAGGTGCCGCTCTACTGGCAATCGCTGCTGCGCACCTTCGGCATCGCCGCCGCGGTGGCCGCGATCTGCGCGGTGTTCGGCTACCCGACCGCGCTCTGGCTGCAGCGGGCGCGGGGCGGCTGGGCGGTGGCGCTGACGGCGGCCATCGTCCTGCCGTACTTCGTATCGGTGCTGATCCGCACCTACGGCTGGATGGTGCTGCTGGGCCGCAACGGACCGATCAACAAGGCGCTGCGCGGGCTCGGCCTCGCCGATGCGCCGCTGCCGCTGATCTTCAACCGCGCCGCGGTGCTGGTCTCCATCAGCGCGGTGCTGCTGCCGCTGATGGTGCTGACGGTGCGGGCCAGCCTGGCGCGGGCCGACGGTGCCGCGGTGCGCGCGGCGGTGGCCGGCGGCGCCGGACCGCTGGCGGCCTTCTGGCGGGTGCTGTTCCCGCAGACGCTGCCCGGCCTGCTGGCCGGGGCGCTGCTGGTGTTCATTTCCGCGCTGGGCTTCTTCATCACGCCGTCGCTCGTCGGCGGGTCGGCCGACCAGATGTTCGCGATGCACATCACCCAGCAGGCGGATTTCCTGGCCGCGGGCGGCTTCCTGCAGGCGCTGGCGGCGGTGCTGCTGGCGGTCACGCTGGCGGTGGTGGCGGCGGCCGGACGCTTCCTGGGCGTCGAATTCATCTGGGGCGGCGCGCGCAGTCATGCGTCCCGGCGCGCATCCGGTCCGCCGGCCCGGTGGCGCCTGCTGCTGGCCGATGCGGTGGGCTGGCCGCTGCTGCGGGCGCTGGGCCGCGTGCCCGGCCGGGTCGGCGCGGCCGTCTCGGGCGGGCTGGCCACGGTGGCGCTGCTGGCATCGCTGCTGCCGATCGCGGTGGCGGCCGCGATCTCGTTCAGCCGCGCGGCATACATGACCTTCCCGCCGCCGGGCTTCTCGCTGCGCTGGTACGCGCGGTTCTTCTCGGACAGCGCCTGGACCGAGGCGCTGGTCACCTCGCTGGCGGTCGCGGCCCTGTCCTCGCTGATCGCGGTGGCGCTGGGCACCGGCGCGGCCCTGGGGCTGGTGCGCTCCCGGCTGCCGGGCAAGACCGCCTGGATGACCCTGCTCGTCAGCCCGCTGGTGGTGCCGCCGGTGGTGCTGGGCCTGTCGCTCTACACCCTGTTCCTGCGGGCCGACCTGCTGGGCAGCGCGGCGGGCCTGGCGGCGGCGCACGCCATCGGCGGCATTCCGCTGGTGCTGGTGATCGTCGCGGCCAGCCTGCAGTCGGCGGACCCGCGGCAGGAGCAGGCGGCGGCGGTGCACGGCGCTTCGCCCTGGCAGGTGCTGCGGCACGTGACCCTGCCGGCGATCCGGCCGGGCCTGCTGGCGGCGTCCTTCTTCGCCTTCCTGCATTCCTTCGACGACCTGGTTCTGGCGATGTTCCTCGGGGGCGCCCGCATGACGACGCTGCCGCTGCGGCTGTGGGGCAACGTCAACTACAAGCTCGATCCCCTGCCGGCGGTGGTCGCCACGCTGGAGGTGGCGGCCATCGTGGCGTGCCTGCTGGCGGCGCGGTCCGCCCGGCGCCGCGCGCGCTCCTAGATGGCGCTGGACGACCGCGCCTGTTCCCTTCCGTTTCCCCTTCCATTCGACCCGCAACTTCCCGAGGACTCCTTCGCGCATGACCGCTCTTCCCGATGCCCCTTTCTACCGCCCGCGACGCCGGGCCTCCCTCACCGCCATCGCCATGGCCCTGGCGGCTTTCGCAGGCGTGGCCTGGTCGCAGCCCGGATCGAAGGCAGCCCGGGAGATCGTCGTCCAGGACCCGGGCGGCACCTACGGCGACCACCTGCGCCGGCTGGTCTACGACCCGTTCACCCAGGAAACCGGCATCAAGGTGCTGACGGTGCAGGAGGCGCGCGGCGGCCCGCGCGTCAAGGCCCAGGTCGAGGCCGGCCGCACCGAGTGGGACCTGGCCTTCGTCTTCGACC
>JAKOND010000263.1 GCA_022702125.1 Burkholderiaceae bacterium | reverse complement strand
GGTGGCGGGTAGCCGTGGAATCCTCGAATTCGTCGTCGCGCACGCGGCTGAGCCGGATCGTGTGTGTCTGCGTCGCGAAGGTCACGCGGCTCGGGTTGAACTGGTCGGGCGCCCGGCGCAGGTGCGGCGCGGCGCATTCGAGGGCGGCCTCCATCCGGGCCTTGTTTTTCGAGGAGACGGCGAAGGCCCGGCGCCGGCCACGCCGCTGTTCCAGCGCCTTCTCGGCCTTGGCCTTGCCCTCGATCGCGATGCGGTCGTCATCGGTGCGTTCGTCGGCGTCCTTCTTGAGCGCCTTCTTGCCCTTCGTGACGAGCTTGGCCTCCTCCGGCGTATGGCCGAGATAGGCGGCTTCCAGGCCGATGCGCCCGCCGAGCTTCTGCACGATGAGGCGCACGCGGGCGGCGCCGGCCGCCAAATCCCAATGCGTTCCGCACCAGCCGAGCCAGTCCCCTCCGGCCGTGCCTTCCTGCGCCATCACGGCAAGGTCCTGCCCGAAGTGACGGCGCAGACGCTCGGCATTATCGGTGTCCGAGTGGTCGAGGGCGGCGCAGAACTCCACGGCCGCCATGTCTACGGCATCGAGGCCGAGATCGGAGGGCGCATCCCCGTCATCGAATCCGTCCGTGAACTCGTCCCGCGACGGTTCGCGGTCCTCCGATGCCCCATTCCGGGGTTCCGGGAGAATCGCGGTCGCGTTCTCGATCGCCCGCGCGATGCTGTCTTTCGGATCCGTGCTCACGGGGGCCACTCACATCAACAGAGGCTGGACCGTGCCGTCAGGATAGATCGACGGCAGGATGGTGTCGGCGGTGGGCTCATCGCCCGACCAGCGTTGCGGCCATGTCTTCAGGGCGATCAGTTCGCGGATGCGCGCCTCCTCCTCTCGATTGAGGAAGTCGACGCGAGGCCGGCCGTGCTCGTCGGCCGCCCGGTTGCATGCGGTCTGGATGGCGAGCATCTGGTCCAGGGCCTTCAGACGGGCCGGCAGGGTAATCGGCCCCATGCGCTGCTGATTGCGTACCAGAGTGCCGTCCTTGCGCGTCTCGCCGCCGGGTTGGCGCAAGCGGTTCTCGGGGCGGCGCAACGCGCGATAGATGGGCCGAAGGCCGAGCAGAGGCACGAGATAGGACCATGCTGGGAGGGCGACGACGGCTTCGAGCGCCGCATCCCGAGAAGCGAGCGGACATCCGATGCAGCCCGTGCGGGCGTTGACGTCCTCGGCATCGTCGCCGCCATAGGCATCCGCAAGCATCGCCGTCGCCCAGCCGCCGTAGCGCGGCATCGGGGCAAAAACCTTGAGCCAATCCCAGACGTTGCAGACGCGCCAGTGCAGGATCGGCGCAAGAGTCGCGAGGCGGCCCCGAACACCCTTCAGGTCGGGCAGCACCTGCTGATACCAGCCCTGGCCGCACTCGGCGCCGTCGCGCGAGCAAGACATCTCGATTCGGCGATCACGGATCGCACTCTCGCCCTGGCGCACGCCGGTGATCGTCAGGACCGTGGCCGGTGCGGCGGCCTCCGCCTCGTCCAGCGCCGGGCCGCCGTTAGGGCCGCGTGCCAGCCGTGCGGCATCGAGCTCGACAAGGTCGGCCTCAATGGCGGCGGCCATCGGGTCGATCTTGATCTGACGCGTGCACCAGCGCAGCGTGTTGTTGTTCGGCGGCGGCACGCCCCGGCCGAGAATGTAGACCAGGAAGCGGCGATCAAGGGGCGCGGTGACGACGCGCAGGCGTATCCAGGGGAAACGCGTCAGCCGCGCCATCACGTCAGCCGCCGCGATCGCCAGCGGCGTCAGCTCCATCCGCGTATCGGCGTAGTAGACCGTCAGGCTTTCAGGCGCACTGAGCTGCCCGACTTCGATCAGATGGATGATCAGAGTCAGGGTCGCGGTGCTGTCCTTCCCGCCCGACCAAGCGATAGCCCAATGCGCATGCTTGGCGCCATGCTCGATCAAGGAGGCAAGGGTCAGCCCAACCGCTTCGTCATAGACGAGGCGCGAGGCACCGGTAGCAAAGATGTCCCCTTGGAACTGGGTCATCGTGCAAACCTCATCGCGTCTTGATCCTTGCGACTACGCCCATCATCGTGTTTCGAGACCAGCAGAAGGAGGGTCCGATGCAAAACGACGAACCGCCGGTGCCACGATTTGTCCCGGCACTGAGCGACGAAGCGAAAGCCGAAATCTTGATCGCGGATTTCGAGCGAACTGGAAACGTAGACTTGGCGCGCCTCGCCAAAATGCTGGTGAGATTGCGCGGGCGGCGAGGCTATCTGGCTAAACTCAGAGATCGTCTGCAAGCAATCGAAAAATCTCTCGAACGAAAGGCTGAGCCCGAGCCAAAGACCGAGTCTTTCGAAAGCAGTTCGTTCAAAATATAGCACTGAATGTCGGCAGTCAGACACTCGAACCTCCCGCCAGCAGCTGTCCGACATCCGCCTCATGGCCGATCATTGCCTTGAGGAGGTCTGCTAGCGCCCCGGCCATGTCGGCGCGCAAGGCAGCCTCTGCCAGAATGGGCAGGAGGCACGGCGCAGGATCGATGCGGGCCAGGTCACGGTCGCCGTAGGGACGGCCGTAGGCCAAGCCCTCACAGTTTTCGCGATGGATCGCTGCGAGGTTCGCGAGCCGTGTAGCTTCGATGTAGAGCATCGGTACGGTATGACCGCGCAACAAATCACGCAGTTGACCGAGGGCGTTGGCTGGCGGAGCCGGCGCCGGAAGCGCCACCGCGTTGGATTGCGCACGCCGTTCGCGCGCCTCGCGGATGGCGGCCTGCGCGATCGTGCCGAGGCCGACGCCGTTGAGGCTGTAACCGGGAACGGGGGGTAGGGCACCCATCACTCAGGCGGCTCCGCGCAGCATGGAGTTGAAGTCGTGGCCGGGTTCGGCCCAGGCGATGGCCTGGGACAGGTCGTCCCGGTGGTGCCGGTTGACCGCGCGCAACAGGGCGCATTCGGTGGTGAAGCGGTCGGAATCCCCATCTCCGAGCCACACCAGCTCGCGCACCGTTGGCGGGATGGGGATGATCACGTCGCGCGGGTCGGGCGTCGTGCCGGGCACCTGCCGAGCCCGGGTGCGGCCGAGGCTGTCCGTGTCGAGGAGGAACGGGTGCTTCAGGCGATCCAGCGCCCGGCCGGCCATGTTGGGCAGGCTCACCCCAGCCCACAGGGCGGCATCCACCACCAGGGGCGAGGCACAGCGTTCGAGGGCCTGGAAGGCCGAGAGGCTGGTTTCGTTACCCTCGCCGAGGAACAGCCGCACGGGCTCGGGATGCGGCACCAGCTCGATCCGGGCTCCGTGGACGGAGCCGCGCACCTTTTTGGCCGGCAGGAATTCCCCCGTCTTTGGGTCGGCCACGAGGGCCTTGCCATCCGGCCGGGTGAGGTCGATCCAGGTCGCGTGAACGCCCGCGAAGCGACCATTGGCCCCGGTGATGCCGGCAATCATCGCCGGTCCGGTATGGACTTCGACGGGCAGGAACCGCCCGTCCGCCTGGCGCTGATGGACGTAGAGTGGATGGTCGGCCGCGTAGCGCAGATGCGCCCCGGCCGGGAGCGTCAGACCGCGCAGGGCGAGATAGGCCTCGACCGGCGTCCCCGCGATCTGCCGCGCGGCCCCGCGCCAGAT
>JAKOND010000250.1 GCA_022702125.1 Burkholderiaceae bacterium | reverse complement strand
CCGGCCCGGCGAGACCGAGGAGGACTTCGCCACGCGCCTGGCCGCGCAGGTGGAGGAGCGCATCCTGGCCGAGGGCCCGGAGACCGTGGCCGCCTTCATCGCCGAGCCGGTGATGGGGGCGGGCGGCGTGCTGGTGCCGCCGGCAGGCTACTTCGAGAAAGTGCAGGCGGTGCTGCGCAAATACGGCGTGCTGATGATCGCCGACGAAGTGATCTGCGGGTTCGGCCGCACCGGCGAGATGTTCGGCTCGACCACGCTGGGAATCCAGCCCGACATCCTGACCTGCGCCAAAGCGCTGTCCTCCGGCTACGTGCCGATCTCGGCCGTGATGGTCAACGACAAGGTGCACGCTGCCATCGCCGCCCACAGCGGCAAGCTCGGCAGCTTCGGCCACGGCTACACCTACTCGGGCCATCCGGTGGCCTGCGCCGTCGCGCTGGAGGTGCTGCGCATCTATGAAGAGGACCGCGTGCTTGACCACGTCCGGACGCTTGCGCCCCGGTTCCAGTCGCACATACGGTCTTTCGGCGATCGGCCCTGGGTCGGCAACGTGCGCGGCGTAGGTCTGATCGGCGCCATCGAACTCATGGCCGACAAGGCTGCGCGCGTGCCGTTCGCCACCGCCGACAAGGTCGGCTACCGCTTCGCGCAGCTGGCGCTGGAGGAGGGCCTGATCGTGCGTGCCATGGGGGACAGCATCGGCCTGTGCCCGCCGCTCATCATCACCGAGGCCGAGCTGGACGACCTGTTCGCGCGCCTGACCCGTGCGATGGACCGCTTCGAAACCGAACGCCAGGGCTGAACGACCATGCGAGCATTCTTCTCGGACGACCAGCTGCTGCACGACCCGCAGCAGTACATGCGCGTGGGCCGCATCTGCAAGCCCGCCGACCTGCCCGCCCGCGCGGAGGCCTTGATGGGAACGCTGGCCACGCGCGGCATCGCGATCGGCATTCCATCCGACGTCGGCCGCGCAGCCTTGGAGCGGGTGCACAGCACGGATTACCTGGATTACCTGGAAACCGCGTATGCGCGCTGGCAGCAGATCCGGAGCTTCGGCCTGGAGCCGGGCATCGAGGTCCTGCCCAACATGTCGCCGCACGGATCTCGCCAGGGGCCCTGCCCATCGCCTGCCGTACTGGCGCAGACCGGGTGGTACGTCGGCGATCTGTCCTGCCCCATCGGACCGAACACATGGCGCTCGGTGCTGCGCTCGGCGCATGCCGCGCTGGCGGCGGCTCGGACGGTCCTCGACGGGGACCGCATCGCTTACGCGCTGTGCCGTCCTTCCGGCCACCACGCCCAAAGCGCGCGCGCAGCCGGTTTTTGCTACGTGAACAACAGCGCGCTGGCGGCCGCCACATTGCGGGAGACGCATGCGCGGGTGGCCGTGCTGGACATCGATGCCCATCACGGTGACGGGACGCAGCAGATCTTCTACGACCGGGACGACGTCCTGACCATCTCGACCCACGCGGACCCGGCGGGCTATTACCCCTGGTACACGGGTTACGCGCACGAGTGTGGCGCCGGGGCGGGCGAAGACTGCAACCTGAACCTGCCGCTGCCCCACGGTAGCGGGAACGCCGCGTTCTCCCAGGCGTTGGATCGGGCCGTTGAGGCCATCGAGCGCTTCCGGCCCGAGGCCCTAGTGCTGCCGCTCGGGTTCGACACCTACCGTGACGACCCAATCAGCGTCCTGGGCTTCGACCTGGAGGCCTTCCGCCTGGCCGGCGCGCGCGTGCGGGCCCTGGGCTTGCCCACGGTGGTGGTGCAGGAGGGCGGCTACATGGTCGACATCCTCGGACCCGCGCTCGACGCCTTCCTGGAAGGACTGCAGCCATGAGCGATCTTTCGGCCGCTTCCCGGACGATCTCCGTCGATGGCGAACGACTTTGGCAAAGCCTGATGGACTTGGCGCGCGTCGGCGCCACGCCCCGGGGCGGCAACCGCCGGCTCGCGCTGAGCGCGCTGGATGGCCAGGGTCGCGACCTGGTGGTCGGCTGGATGCTCGAGGCCGGCCTGCACATCACTGTCGACCGCATCGGCAACATCTTCGGCGTGCGTCCGGGCCGCGATCCGACCCGCCGGCCGGTCATGACGGGCAGCCATCTCGACACCCAGCCCACCGGCGGCCGCTTCGACGGTTGCTACGGGGTGATGGCGGGCCTGGAGGTCATGCGCACCCTGAACGATCGGGAGCTGGTCACCGAGGCACCCCTCGCCCTTGCGATCTGGACCAACGAGGAGGGTGCGCGATTCGTGCCGGTGATGATGGGCTCAGGGGTTCACTGCGGGGTCTTCCCGCTGGAAACGGCGCTCTCGGCCGAGGACGTGGATGGCTTGGTGGTTCGGGATGAACTGGCAGCCATCGGTTACGCGGGCGCAGCGCCCGTCGGCACGGTGCAGCCGGCCTGCTACCTGGAGGCGCACATCGAACAGGGCCCGATCCTGGAAGCCGAGGACATCCCCATCGGCGTGGTGACCGGCTCGCTCGGGCTGCGTTGGTACGACGTGCGCGTGACGGGCATGGAGGCCCACGCCGGCCCGACCCCGATGGGGCTGCGCCGCGACGCGCTTTACGCCGCCACGCACCTGATGCAGGCGGTCGTCGACATCGCCAACGACCCGGCGTTCGCCCCGCTAGCCCGTGGCACCGTCGGGGTGGTGACCGTGCATCCGGCTTCGCGCAACGTTATCCCCGGCCAGGTCGACTTCAGCGTCGACCTGCGGCACGAGGATGCGGCGCTGCTCGACGCCATGGAGGCGCGCTTCCGTGCTGCGGCCGGAGCGCTCGCGGCCGGCCGTGCCGCCGGAATGCGGGTGGACGTGGAAATCACCGACGTGCAGCGGTTTCCGCCCACGCCGTTCGCGCCCGCGCTTGTCGCCTGCGTACGCGCCGAAGCCGTCGCGCGCGGCATCGGACACCGTAGCATCGTGACCGGCGCAGGCCACGATGCGGTCTATCTGGCGCGCACCGTACCCGCAGCGATGATCTTCGTGCCTTGCAAAGACGACATCAGCCACAACGAGGCGGAAGATGCCGACCCGCGCCACCTGCGGGCTGGCGCCGATGTGCTGCTGGGCGCGATGCTGGCGCAAGCCGCATGACTATCGGCCCGGCATCGCCCGAGAGCGTGGACGCACCGGAGACGCTGTCCGCCGTGCCGCCCGGCCAGGGAGTGGCCGGCGGCATCGCGCTCTTCTTGGGCGCGCTGGTCCTCTTCGCCTTCTACGATGCTTTCGCCAAGCACATGGTGTCCCGCTATCCGCCGGCCGTCGTGAACCTGAGCCGCTACGTCACGATCTGCGTGCTGGCCCTGGCGTTGCTGGTGCGGCATGGCGACGTGCGGTTGTGGCGCCAGCCGCATCAGGGACTGCTGGCGCTGCGCAGCGTGGCCTTGGCGCTCGTGGCGACCTGCTTCATGACCGCCCTGGTCACCATGCCCCTGGCCGAAGCCACGGCCATCTACTTCACTGCGCCGCTGGTGATGGTGGCCCTGTCGCCCCGGATGCTCGGCGAGCGGGTCGGCCGCGCGCAGTGGTGCGCGGTGCTGCTGGGTTTCGCCGGCATGCTGTTCATCGTGCGGCCGGGGGGAGACCTGCCCGTGACCGGTACGCTGCTGATGGCGGTGGCGGCCGTCTGCTACGCGCTCTTCCAGGTCCTCACGCGCCGGTTGTCGGGCCTGGTGGCGGCGCCGATGCAGTTCGCCTACATGGCGCTGGCGTGCCTGCTCATCACGGGAATGCCCCTGGCCTTCATGCCCCACATCGTGCGTCCGCCCTGGCCCGATCAGGCGCTGATGCTCGCCGGAGGCGCGGTCAGCGCCGGCGCCCAGCTGCTGCTGCTGGCCGCGTTCCGCCGCGTATCCGCCGCAACGCTCGCGCCGCTGAACTACGTGCAGTTGCTGCTGGCCGTCGCCATCAGCGCGTTCTGGTTCCAGCGTGCGCCCGACGCCCTGGCCCTCGCCGGAATGGGGATGATCGCTCTCGCTGGCATGTACCTCGCGCGGGCGCGGCGTGCGGCACGATGAACGAGCGCCATGCAAAGACACAAGGAACCGAACATGTCCATCCTCCTCGCCGAAGCGGCTTTCGCACCGGCTTTCTCCTCGATCCAGGTGCCTGACCTGGTCGGCGTCGTCGAAGGCCAGCTGCAGCAGGCCATCCTGTCGGGCCGCATCGCGCCCGGC
The DNA here is from genome assembly GCA_022702125.1 of Burkholderiaceae bacterium. Lineage (GTDB taxonomy): Bacteria > Pseudomonadota > Gammaproteobacteria > Burkholderiales > Burkholderiaceae_C > JAKOND01. The sequence goes on along the minus strand of JAKOND010000250.1, from coordinate 377 downwards.
GAGCGCATCGTCGAGGCCGAACTCGCGCGCCAGATGGGCGTGAGCCGCGCTCCGGTCCGCGAAGCCGCGCGCCGTCTCGAAAGCGTCGGGCTGCTCGTTTCGCGTCCGCGCCACGGATTCGCGGTGCGCACCGTCTCGGCCCGCCAGGTCCGCGACTTGTACGAAGTGCGCCTCCAGCTCGAACTCCTGGGTGCGGCCCTGGCTTGCGCGCATGCCAGCGATGCGGAGCTCGCCGCGCTGGACGCGCGGGTGGACGACATGGTCGCCCGCGCCGAAACGCTGGCGACGGCCGAGCGCGTGGCGCTGGACCTGGAGTTCCATTTCACGATCAGCGCGCTCTCCGGCAACCATTACCTGCACCGCCTGTTCGACAACAT
>JAKOND010000238.1 GCA_022702125.1 Burkholderiaceae bacterium | reverse complement strand
GCACCCTCTCACGCCGCCAGAAGACACTAAACGTAGCCATTACCGCGTGTCCGAGCCGTGGCGGCCTGCACCTGCTGATCGACAGCACCGGCGTCAAGATGCTGGGCGAGGGCGAGTGGAAGACGCGCAAGCACGGGGCCGAGTACCGCCGGCAGTGGCGCAAGGTGCACTTGGGCATTGACGCCCAGACGCTCGAAATCCGAGCGATCGAGATCACAGACAACGCGATTGGCGACGCTCCCATGCTGCCCGAACTACTGGCTCAGATTCCCGCAGATGAGCGACTGCATTCGGTGAGTGCGGATGGCGCCTACGACACCAAAGCCTGCCATGAAGCGATCGCGTGCCGGCAGGCCGCAGCCATCATTCCCACTCGAAGAAACGCTAAACCGTGGGTCGACGGCAAGGCCGGAGCGCAGGTCAGGAACGAGATCCTGCGGGCTACCCGAAAGCTCGGCCGCGCGATCTGGAAGAAGTGGAGCGGCTACCACCGGCGCAGTCTGGTCGAGACGAAGATGGGATGCTTCAAGCGACTCGGCGAACGAGTCATGGCGCGGGACTTCGATCGACAGGTCACGGAGTTGCAGGTCCGAGCATCGATCCTGAATCGGTTCACCCGGCTGGGCACGCCGCAGACAGTGCGCGTGGCATAACTCCGTCTGGGGTCAGGGGAAGCTCGACCTCAGACAGGTTTATGCAACAGCGCCCTTACGTTGTGGAACGCCGAGACCCGGCCCCGGGCAGGACCATCGATGCCTTTCCTTCCGGCTGGTCGGCCAGCCATGAAGCGCTCATCGCATTTCTGAAAGGTCATGATCCATGAAATCCATCAGATTACGCCAGCCCGGCGGCCTGGACCACCTCGAATCGGTGGAGCTCCCCGACCCCGGGGAACCGCGGACAGGCGAAGTGCGCGTCCGCCTGCATGCGAGCTCGCTCAACTTCCATGACCTGGGCGTGGTCAGCGGACACATGCCGTCCGGCGATGGCCGGATCCCGATGTCCGATGGCGCCGGCGTGGTTGAAGCGGTGGGGCCGGAAGTGACGGAATTCGCGTCGGGCGACCGCGTGGTTTCGACCTTCTTTCCCGGCTGGCTCGACGGGCGTCCGGAAATTGCGGACTTCTCGACAACGCCCGGCGACGGGGTGGACGGCTATGCCCGGGAAGTCGTGGTCGCACCCTGGACTTCCTTCACACACGCCCCGCGAGGGTACAGCCATGCCGAAGCCGCCACGCTGACCACTGCGGGCCTGACGGCCTGGCGCGCGCTCGTTGAGAACGGCGGCCTGCGGGCTGGCGATTCGGTGCTGGTTCTCGGCACCGGCGGGGTATCGATCTTCGCCCTGCAGTTCGCCAAGGCCATGGGCGCTGCCGTCATCGCCACCTCCTCGTCCGAAGAAAAGCTCGAACGGGCGAAGGCGCTTGGCGCGGACCATGTCCTGAACTATCGGAGCGAGACGCAGTGGGGACAGCGTGTGCGGGACCTGACCGGCGGGCGCGGCGTGGACCATGTCATCGAGGTAGGCGGCCCAGGCACGCTGGCGCAGTCCATCACGGCAACCCGGGTCGGCGGCCATATCGCACTGATCGGGGTGCTGACGGGCCGCGGCGGCGAGGTGCCGACCGCAGCGATGATGCTTCGCCAACAGCGCTTGCAGGGCCTCGTCGTGGGAAGCCGCCGGCACCAGATCGATCTGGTGCGCGCTATCGACGCGACCGGGATCAAGCCTGTCATCGACAGAGCCTTCGCCTTGGCTGACATCGCCGAGGCCTTCGAACTGCAACGCAGCGGCGGTCACTTCGGAAAGATCGTGCTGGAGTTCTGATCCCGGGGCGGCGTAATCGCGCTTCGCGGTCGTGACCAACGATTCGTCCTCGAATGGCGCCAGCGCCGCCCAGGTCCAGACGCATCCGCTGCTCTCTCCAGCATCGCATCAATCTGATATCGGCGATATCGCGACGTCGGTGCCGCTATCGCCAGGTTCCTGCAGGACGTTCTCCGTTCCCAGACGGCACCGTCATCCCGACCAACTCCAGTCCTCTAGCGAACGCCACCCATCAGGGATGCCGCCAACTGCCGCGCGGACCGCGCGCCGACCCCTTTGCCAGTGATCGCCAGGGCCGGAGGGTGGATCAGCATCCGCTCGAAGACCGCCCGGACTTCGTCCGAACCGATGTTCTCGATCATGGCGATCGCCTCGGCCATCGGCGTCACGGTCCCGCTGGCAAAGAGTTCCTCGACAGACTGTTCCATCGTCGCGAAGGTCCGCTCGCCGGCACGGACGCGGGAGACGGTCAGCTGGTTCTTCGCCCGCTCCAGGTGCACCGGATCGATGGCGGCAGCCTGCGCGCGCAGCAGATCGCCCGTGGCTGTCACCAGCGCGTCGACCTTGTCCGGGGTGGTGACCGCATGCACCACGAAGTTGGCCCAGACGTCTCCGCTGTCCAGCGTGGAATGGGCGGTGTAGGCCAGGCCGAGCCGCTCCCGGACCGTGTCGACCAGGGGCGACGACATCCCGCCTCCGAAGAGGTTCGCCGCCAGGGCAGCCGCTAGACGCCAGCGCTGCTGTGGCATCCCGTCCGGCTGCACGGGCGCCAGTGGGTAGGCGATGTTCAGGAACACCTGCGACACCTGCGCGAAGCGCCGGGCCAAGGCATCGCCGACATACGCCGCTGGCACCGGCGCCGGCAGGCGCGGCCCGGACAGGTCGGTCGACGGGGGCATCGCCGCGAAGAGTTTCCCGGCAAGCGCCAGCCAGGCATCGACATCGAAGTTCCCGGCGGCAGCAACGACGGTCTTCTCCGCCACATGGTGCGACCGCACATGGCGCACCAAGTCGTTCCGGGTGAAGCTTTCGATGTTCCCGACAGTCCCGATCACCGGCATGCCCATCGGATCGCCGCCCCAGATGGCGCGGTCAAGCAGTTCGATGGAGCTGTCCTGCGGATCTTCCTCGTATTCGATGGCCTCCTGGCGGATCACCTCCAACTCACGCTGCAACTCGATATCGGGAAAGGTGCTGTTCAGGACGATGTCGGCCGTCATTCGAAGCAGTTGCTCCGCGTGCCGCCCCAGGCCCGTCATGAAGTAGCCGGTGCTGTCCTTGCCGGTGAACGCGTTGACATCCGCGCCGAGCCGCTCCGCGTCCAGGTTGATGGCCTGCACGGATCGGGTGGCGGTCCCCTTGAACGCCATGTGCTCCAGGACATGCCCGATGCCGTTGGTAGCGGGCGTCTCGTCGCGGGAGCCGACGCGCAGGAACACGCCCACACTGGCGCTCTGCACGTGGGGCATGGGGATCGCAAGCAACCTCACCCCGTTCGGCAGCGTGTGGAAGGGCATGGCGGTGCGCTCCTCCTTCATTCGGACCATGGTCCTGCGCCGGATTTCCCGACTGTACGCACAGCGTCACCGCCGATATTTCCCGTAATTTTCTTTTCTTGAATCATGGCTCATTGTCGTCGCACCCTCGGCCCGATCGGTGTTGCGGTGCGACAACTGCTCCTGGCCATGGCTGAACTACCCCGGTACTCGCGGAGGCCTCCTGGTGAATTGGTCTGCGTTCGATGCTTGTACGTACGTTGGCATACGCATGCGTGGACATTGCTGCTCACTCGTGGATCACGCGGCAGCAATACACATTCGCTGGGTTGTCTGTCCGACAGTGGAGACCGGTAATTGTTTCAGATGCTTTTTCTGAAACCCCGGTAACAGTAGCTGCTCGCCGTGTCTTGGACCATGGAATCGTCTTTCGCCTTCACCCGACAACCAAGCTCCTGTGCTTGAGCGCAGGAATGCAGCTAAATCTCACGGCGATCCTGATGAAGGCCAGCTCTGCGAAGGTTTTCGCATCGTCAAGGGCCTCGCCTTCCGTTGCACGGCTGTCGGTGCACCGCAGGCGCATGGTCGGAGCGGTAGCGCCTGTATGGATGTGCACCAGACCACGCCACAAACCGGGCTCGACTTCCTCGGACCTCGGAAAGAACCTCCATCCCTGCGGATTCTGCAGAAATGGAGCCTCTGGAAGAGACATGGTGGCAGACGAAAGGTTGCTCATCACCTTCTGGGGGCAATCGGTATGCCCCCTACGCCAAAGGCCCCTACGGCATTAGCCTTTCAATCCGACTACAGCGTGCACCTCTGCTCCGTAATTCATAGCGAGCGCCGTGATGACTGCGCCGAGCAAATAAGGGTCGTCGCTGTGCCTGATGAGGCCAGCTCCTTCGAGGAGAGATTGCGCCTGGCGGATCTGCTCACTCGTTATGCCTAGGGCCCGATTCAGGCGGCCTTTTTGGACGCCATCGATTGGTTCTGGTGCTGTTTGCATTGAGGGTACCGCTGGTTGCGACGACCCAGTTTGGGGCTGATTGCGGTTCCTCCTGTCTTTCGCCGCTTACACGCTCCTTCGTCCTGGGTAGAAACGCTATGAAAACCAGTGGGTCTGCATCTAGAGGCCCCAGATATCCATGGCCCGGAAGGCACCGCCATCCTGGACAAGCATCCACGAGGTGAATAAGAGCACCAAGAACGACAACCGTGGGCCGTGAAAAATCCAGCACGAAACGCTGCAATTTTTCATACCGCTCTACAAAAAGGCTACAATCATAGGCTTCGTGCGATCCTAAAGATGTTTTCT
>JAKOND010000201.1 GCA_022702125.1 Burkholderiaceae bacterium | reverse complement strand
GCCGATCATGGTGAAGTGCCCGTTCAGGAACCGCAGCGACTGGTCGCGCGTGGTGGTGAAGCTGAAAAGACTGTCCGTCCAGTGGTGGACGCTCAGCACGCGTTCTTCGGCGAAGGCGCTCATGGTGGTATGCGGCGGGCGGCGGCCCGCGATGGAGTTTCGAAGGAAAACGGATCCGCCCTGCGGGCAGTGCGGAAGCGGAAGAGGGTCGCCCGCGCGGCGGGTGTCGGGGCGGCCGGCCGGAACGGCCTGCGCTGCCGCCGATGCCTGGGGCGGTCCGCGACGGGAGGCCGCGAAGGCTCCGGCGGGCCGCCGCCGGCGGCGGGCGGTTCCCGGCGGGATGCGCCGGGACACCGCCGGCATCCTACACAAAACGCGCCGGCCGGGGCAAGGGCGCCGGGCGGGGCGGACGCGCGCGGATGGCTACGGCCGCCCGGCCGCCGGCCACAGCCGCCGGATCGGCCGTCACCGGGGCCGGGTCCAGAGCGCCGCGTCGCGCTGCGGCGCCCGGTCGCCGGGCCGCAGCCGCGAGCCCAGGGCCGACACCGCGCCGCTGGCGATCCAGCGCACCTTGGCGGCGCGCGAGGTGGACACCCGCGCATCCCAGGCCCGATGGCCCCGCGCGCGCACGTTCCAGCCGATCTGCCGGTAGACGCCCCGCGCGGTGGCGACGGACCAGGCCGAACGCCAGGGCAGCGCCGCCAGCCCGACGGCGGCCGAGGCGTAGTACGGCTCCGCCAAGTCGACCAGCCGGGCGGCGACGCGGGCCAGCGCCTCGCGGTGGCGCGGCTCCTGCACCGCCCGGGCGCGGCCGGCGGCGTCCAGGCCGGCGTCGGCGATGCCGGCCTCGGCCAGCCAGGTGGCCGGCAGGTAGACGCGGCCGACGCGCGCGTCCTCGACGATGTCGCGGGCGATGTTGGTGAGCTGGAAGGCGATGCCCAGGTCGCAGGCCCGGTCCAGCACGGCCGCCTGCGCCTCGGGCGTCGCGGCGTCGCGGCCGGCGCCCATGACCTGGGCCATCATCACCCCGACCACGCCCGCCACCCGCCAGCAGTAGCGCAGCGTGTCGTCCAGCGTGTCGTAGCGGACCTCCTCCACGTCCATGCGGAAGCCCGCCAGGTGCTCCAGCGGGTAGCGCAGGTCGATGCCGTGGCGCCGCACCACCTGCTGCAGGCCGGCGAAGACCGGGTCGGCGGTCGGCTCGCCGGCGCAGGCGCGGCGGGTGCGGTCCTCCAGCTCGGCCAGCCGCGCCAGGCCCTCGCCCCGGTCCGCGGCCGGCGGCGTCGCCGGCGCCCGCGGGGCTGCCGTGTCGGGGGCCGGAGCCGCCGGGTAGTAGCCCGCGTCCTGGCCGTCGATCAGGTCGTCGCAGTGGCGGCACCAGGCGTAGAGCATGACCGCGCTGGCGCGGGTGTCGCGGTCGAACAGGCGGGCCGCGGCCGAGAAGCTCTTGGAGCCGGCGGCGATCGCCTGAGTCGCGTGCGCCAGGACGGCGGCGCCGGGGGGAATGGTCCGGACGCTCATCGGACGGCCCTCCTCATGCCGCGCCCTCCAGCATCAGCCCCGCCGTCGCCTTGGCCGAGCCGATCACGCCCGGCACGCCCGCGCCCGGGTGGGTGCCGGCGCCGGCGACGTACAGGTTGGGGATGACGTCGTCGCGGTTGTGGCTGCGGAACCAGGCGCTCTGGTCAGCAGCGGCTCCAGCGAGAAGGCCGAGCCGTGGTGCGCCGCCAGCTCGTCGCGGAAGTCGGCCGGGGTGAACATGCGGTGGGTGACCAGGTCGGCCCGCAGGTTGGGGATGTAGCGCTCCTCCAGGTAGGCGAAGATGCGGTCGCGCAGCTTCGGCCCCTCGACCGCCCAGTCGAGCGGCGCGTTGCCCAGGTGCGGCACCGGCGCCAGCACGTAGTGGCTGCCGCAGCCCTCGGGCGCCAGCGACGGGTCGGTGACGCAGGGCGCGTGCAGGTAGAGCGAGAAATCGTCCGACAGCGCGCTGCCGTGGAAGATGTCCTGGATCAGCTCGCGGTAGCGGGCGCCGAAGCAGACCGTGTGGTGCTGCAGGTGGGCGTGGCGCGTCCTGAGCCCGAAGTGGATCACGAAGAGCGACATGCTGAAGCGCTTCTTCTTGAGCCGGCCCGCCGCCTGCCGGCCGCGCGGATGGTGGCCCAGCAGCGCGTCGTAGGTGTGCACCACGTCGGCGTTGGAGGCGACCATGCCGGCGCCGATGCGCTCGCCGCTGCGCAGCGTGACGCCGCAGGCGCGCCCCGCCTCCACCTCGATGCGCGCCACCGGCGCGTCGAGCCGCACCGTGCCGCCCAGGTCCTCGAACAGCCGCACCATGCCGTTCACCAGCGCGCCGGTGCCGCCGCGCGGGAACCACACGCCCCAGTTGCGCTCCAGCGCATGGATCAGCGCGTAGATCGACGAGGTGGCGAAGGGGTTGCCTCCCACCAGCAGCGAGTGGAAGGAGAAGGCCTGCCGCAGGTGCTCGTCGCGGATGAAGGAGGCCACCATCGCGTAGACGCTGCGCCAGGCCTGGAGCTTGGCCAGCTGCGGGCCGGCCTGGACCATGCTGCGGAAGGACAGGAAGGGCACGGTGCCGAGCTTGACGTAGCCCTCCTGGAACACCGCCTGCGAATACGCCAGGAAGCGCCGGTAGCCCTCGACGTCGGCCGGATCGAGCGCGGCGATCTGCCGGTCGAGGTCGGCCTGGTCGTTGGCGTAGTCGAAGACGGTGCCGTCCTCCCAGCACAGCCGGTAGAAGGGCGCGACCGGCAGCAGCTCGACGTAGTCCTCGATCCGGCGGCCCGAGAGCGCGAACAGCTCCTCGATGGCCGACGGGTCGGTGATGACGGTGGGCCCGGCGTCGAAGGTGAAGCCCTGGTCCTCGTAGACGTAGGCGCGGCCGCCGGGCTTGTCGCGGGCCTCGACCAGCGTGGTCTGCACGCCGGCCGACTGCAGCCGGATCGCCAGCGCGATGCCGCCGAAGCCGGCGCCGACGACGACGGCGGTCCTGGGGGATGGGGTCATGGGATCGGGGCCTTGGGAGAGGGGACGGAAGGAGGGAAGGAGGACGGGGACGGCGGGGGACGGACGCCCGCCAGCAGCCGGGGCGCGGCGCGCATCGCCCGCAGCGCCGCGCCGAGCGGCACCGGCGGCTTGCCGGACAGGATGCGCAGCCGGTCGAGCAGCGTCGGCCGGCCGGCGTAGAAACGGGCGATCAGGCCCTCGCCCAGGCCGTAGAAGCGCTGCATCACGCGCCAGCGCTCGCCGGGCGCGGCGGCCAGGAACAGCATGCGGTTGAGCAGCCGGAAGAAGCCGCTCGCGCGCCACTGGGCCTTGGCATGCGCTTCGATGGCGCCGAGCAGGCCGTCGGCATGCAGGCCGGCGTAGCCGGTGCCCGGGGCCGCGCCCTCGGCGGGCGGGCGGCAGCCGTCGAGATGGTCCGCGACCGCATCGGCCAGGCGGACCGCGTCGGGCAGCGAGTAGCCGGTGGTCGGATGGAACAGCGCGGCGGCCAGGCCGGTGCGCGGCAGGCCCTCGCGCCGCGCGTCGGCCCAGAAGGCGTCGATGTCGCCCGCCAGCACGATCGGCAGCACGCCGTGCTCCTCGCGCACCACCCGGGCGATGCGCCAGCCCTGGGCGGCGGCGTAGGCGGCGATGCGGGCGCGCAGGTCCCCGGCATCGACCGCGTCGCCGTCGGCGTAGTAGGTGTCCTCCACCAGCACCCGGTCGGCGTCCAGCGGCAGCACGTAGACGAAGCGGTAGCCGTCGTGCTGCGGCACGGTGGCGTCCATCAGGACGGGCGCGGCCAGGCCGTGCGGCGCGGCCAGCCGCAGCTCCTGGCCGAGGAATTTCTGGAAGCCCAGCGCCAGGTGCGGGCTGGGGCGCGCGCCCCGGCCGTCCACCACCGCGCGGGCCCGGATGCGGGTGCCGTCGGCCAGCGTCACCTGCCGCGGCGCGATGGCGGCGACGGGCGCGCCGCAGTAGAGCGCCGCGGTCGAGGGATGGCGCACCGCCTCGCGCAGCACCCGGGCGAAGCGGTCGGAGGTGACCGAGGCGTAGCCGCCCGCGAGCCGGCGCTGGCGCTGCGGGAACCGCACCGTGTGCCCCTCCCACCGGTGGGCGACCAGGTCGGCGGTCCACGCGCGCTGCGCGGCGGTGAGGTCGGTCGGATGGAAGGACCAGGTGTGGTTGCCGCCGGGCTCGGGCGCCTGCTCCAGCAGCAGCAGGCGCAGGCGCGGATGGCGTTGGCGCAGGCGCAGCGCCAGCAGGCCGTTGGCCAGGCCGGCGCCGACCAGCACCAGGTCCCACTCGGGGGGCGGCGGGGTCGTGATCGCGGGATCAGCCATGGGGGCTCCCGGCGGGAATCGCAGGAATGGCGGAAACGGCCGGCGGGACGTGCGCGGCGTCCGCCGCGGGCACCCGCCGGACCGGCACCGAGGCCGGGCCCGCGCGCCGCAGGGCCTCCTCGACCAGGTCGGCGGCGCGCGCGGTGCCGCCCGCGCCGCGCACCGCCGGCGCCAGCGCGGCGGCGGCGGCGGCGAAGCGCGGCTCGTCGAGCAGCCGGCCCAGCGCCCGCGCGATCCGGCCGGCGCTGGCGAAGGCCGGCAGGCAGACCAGCCCGGCGCCGGCGTGCGCCACCCGCGCCGCGGCGCCCGGCTGGTCGAAGGCGATGGGCAGAAGCAGCATCGGGCGCGCGGCGGCCAGCGCGTCCATCACCGTGTTGAGCCCGGCATGGGTCACCACCACGTCGGCGCGCGCGACGGCCGCGCGCTGCGGCGCGAAATCGGTCACCCAGGTGGCGCCCTGGCGCCGCAACGCCTCGGCCTGGCGGGCGTCGAGCGCGCCGCAGTGGGCCAGCAGCAGCTGCGCGCCCCGGGCGCGGCAGGCCCGGGCGATGCGCCCGAACAGCCCGGCGCGTCCGCCCTGCAGGGTGCCGAGCGAGGCGAAGACGAAGGGCCGGTCCGCGCGCAGCCCCGGCACCCAGGGCGCCAGGTCGGGCTCGGCGGTGTCCGGCGGGCGCAGCGGGCCCACTGCATGGAAGTGCGGCGGGGGCGCCTCGCGCGGGAAATCGAAGGCCTCGACCGTCTGGCTCAGCTGCAGCAGCGGCGAGACGCATTGGTCCAGCCGCTCGCGCGGCGCCAGCCCGAAGGCCGCGGCCCGGGCGGCGATGACGCGCGCATGCGGCCGCATCATCCAGTCGTAGACCCGGGCGCTGCCCTCGTTGATGCGCAGGCCGCGCTCGGTGG
>JAKOND010000150.1 GCA_022702125.1 Burkholderiaceae bacterium | reverse complement strand
ACCGGGTGGCGCGCATCACCCGCGAGGCCTTCGACCGCGGCATCACGCCCCGCGAGGCGGCGGCGGCGCTGGGCTACCTGGACGGGGCGGCGTACGACCGGCTGGTCGATCCGGCGGCCATGGCCGGCCCGGAGGCCGAACCCGGCGCGCGATGAGCGTCCGGTGCCCGGCCCGGCGCACCGGAACAGAAAACGCGCGCGGCCATGCCCCGAAGCTCCTCCAGGGCATGGCCGCCTCACGCAGGCAGGAATCTCGAGGGCGAGGTGCCGAAGTGCCGCTTGAACGACTGGGTGAACGCGCTGTGGCTCTCGTAGCCGCATCCGAGCGCCACCTCCATCAGCGGCCGGCCGCGCACGATCGCATCCACGGCCGCCAGGAGCCGGGCCTGCTGGCGCCACCGGCCGAAATTCATGCCGGTGCTCTTCGCGAAATGCCGGTGGAAGGTCTTCGCGCTCATCGCGAGCGACCGGGCCCAGTCTTCCGCCGAGGACGCGTAGGCGGACCCGGTGGCGATCGCCCGGCAGACGGTAGCCATCCGGCGGTCGGCGGGCCACGGCAGATGGAAGGGGAGCGTCCGGGGATGCCGGAGTTCCTCCACCAGCAGCGCGGCGACGAGCCGGCCGCGCCGCGTGCCGCAGACCTCCGTGCCGAGCGCCGCGGCCTCGGCGACGAGCTCGCGCAGCAGCGGGGACACGTGCAGGACGCAGTCGGTGTCCGGCAGGCGGTGCGCCGCCTTCGGCAGCACCAGGACGCTGCGCACGCGCGCCGGGCCGCACGCCTGCAGGCGGTGCTCGACCCCGGGCCGCAGCCACACCGCGGCGGTGGGCGGCACGATCCAGCGTCCGGTGCCGGCCTCGACGACCAGGACGCCGTCGACGGCGTAGAGCAGCTGGCCCCGCGCATGCCGATGGGGGTCCACCGCGAAGCCGGCGGGGTAGTCGGCCGAGACGCCCGTCATCCATGACGCGGAGGCCGAGTGGTCGTGCGGATCGGTCCGATCCCGGGCGGTCGTGGGCATGCCGGCGTTCTCCTCGGACAGTCTGTCCATTCCAATACAGAAGCAGTCCCAATGTATCAAGATGGGCAGGCGGGCGGTGGCATAGCCTCGGGTTTTCAGTCCGTCGGGCTGCCCGGTCCGCCAGTCTTTCCGGGCCGTCCCGACCTCCATCCGAGGCGCCCATGCTTTCCCGACCCCACACCAAATACCGTCCCTATCCCGCGATCGAGCTGCCGGACCGGCGCTGGCCTGCGCGCACCCTGACGCAGGCGCCGGTCTGGCTGTCCACCGACCTGCGCGACGGCAACCAGGCGCTGTTCGAGCCGATGAGCCGGCCGCGCAAGCGCAAGCTGTTCGAGGAACTCGTGCGGCTCGGCTTCAAGGAGATCGAGGTCGGTTTCCCCGCGGCGTCGAAGACGGATTTCGACACCGTGTGCACGCTGGTGGACGACGGGCTGATCCCGGACGACGTGACCCCGATGGTGATGACGCCGCTGCGCGAGGACCTGATCCGCGAGACGGTGCGAAGCGTGCGCGGCGCCCGCCGGGCCATCGTCCATCTCTACAACGCCATCGCGCCGGCCTGGCGCGAGATCGTGTTCGGCCTGAGCGTGCCGCAGGTCGTCGCCCTGGTCGCGCACCATGTGGGCGTGCTGCGCCGGCTGACCGACGAGGCGCCCGAAACCCGGTGGGTGCTGCAGTACTCGCCCGAAACCTTCTGCATGGCCGAACTCGACGTCTCCCTCGCCGTCTGCAACGCCGCCATCGCCGCCTGGGACGCGGGCCCCGCCCGGCCGATGATCGTCAACCTGCCCACGACCGTGGAAGTCGCCACGCCCAACGTCTTCGCCGACCAGATCGAGTGGATGCACCGCCGGCTGGACCGCCGCGAGCACATCGTGCTGTCGGTGCACCCGCACAACGACCGCGGCACCGGCGTCGCCTGCGCCGAGCAGGCGCTGCTGGCCGGCGCGCAGCGCGTGGAGGGCTGCCTGTTCGGCAACGGCGAGCGCAGCGGCAACCTGGACCTCGTGACGCTGGCGCTCAACCTGTATTCGCAGGGCATCGCGCCCGGCCTCGACTTCTCCGACATCGCCGCCGTGGCCCGCATCGCCGAGGAATGCACCGCGCTGCCGATCCACCCGCGCCATCCCTACGTGGGGGACCTGGTCTTCACCGCCTTCTCCGGATCGCACCAGGACGCGATCGCCAAGGGCTTCGCCGCGCAGGCTCCCAGCGCTCCCTGGCGGGTGCCCTATCTGCCGATCGACCCCCGCGACATCGGCCGCACCTACGACAGCATCGTCCGCGTCAACAGCCAGTCGGGCAAGGGCGGCATCGCCTACCTGCTCGAACGCGACCATGGCGTGGTGATGCCGCGCCGCATGCAGATCGAGTTCAGCGCCATCGTGCAAAGGCAGGCCGAGGCGAGCGAGGCCGAGATCGGCAGCGACGCCCTCTGGCGCCTGTTCCAGGAGGCCTATGTCGAACCCGTGCGCCAGGGACGCTACCGCTACCGGGAGCATGCGCTGGACGAGGGGCCCGACGGGGACGCGCTGCGCCTGCGGCTCGATGCCCGCGATACCGGCCGCCCGATCGACGTGGCAGGCCGGGGCAACGGTCCGATCGCCGCGACCGTCGCCGCGCTCGACCCGTCGATCCGGGTCGACGGCTTCGAGCAGCGCAGCCTGTCGGCGGGAACGGATGCCGTGTCGATGGCCGTCGTGGAGGTCGCGCACCCGTCCATCGCGGGGAGCCGGTTCGGCGTCGGCGTCCACCCGAGCATCGCGACGGCCTCGGTGCTGGCGACGCTGTGCGCCTTCAATCGCCTCGGCCTCGCGCTGCGGGAACGCGGGGCGTCGGACGCCTGATTTCAGAGGGCGGGAGGGGTACGTGCCGGTAACGCGCGGATCGGGGAGGTATGTATCTCCGGCCTTGCCCCATATGTTTCGAGTTTGCGGTGCATGCGCTGGGGCACAAGCTGGCATCCGCGCATGCAGACAGCTATACGCTGTAGAACCGTTCCCCCCCCACTGTTTTCTGTGGGCTTGGTTCAGTTTTGTAATCCGCTGGCACTACACTTCCCATCGTCTCAGATCCTTGGCGTGTCTCCCTTTACCAGTCCCATCGGCTCAATGGGTTATATGGTTTCTTTTAAATTTTTAAAAATTCCTGTCGAAACAGTGTTTGAATCAAAAATAGCTATGTTGAACTAGCGATTCGATGGCAATGGAGCGTTTTCAAACACAAACGTCTTTTTTAGTTCGATTTGCTGCGAATTTGTAGTGGATAGTTCGATCGAATTTATTGAGGTGCCTTGCGCGAATTGACTTTGATAAAAATCATCGCAGTGCCTGTCTCCCAAAGTGTGTTTCGAACAGTAAAGGCGTGCTTTGCGTGATAGGGTGGACACTCGAGTGCTGTCATCGAAAATGTTGACTAGCGCACCATTCACCTTAGGTGAGCGTCCATAAACAGTCAGCTTGGTTGGTGCTGCAGCTCCGTTGGGCACTATCCAAGCAGGAGTATCTTCAAGTCCACTGAAATCAAAGATATTTAGTTCTTTTCTCAAAGCCGGCCCTTCGAATACTATAAGACCAGTCATGCTTATGTCAGAACTGATTTCACTAGCCAATGCTGAATGAATTTCATTGCGCACGGCTGGTGTGACATCGGCAAATAAAAGTTGCTTGATTTCGTAAATTGACTGGGCTCGCGCTAACGTTCTGTAAGTCTGTACGACATTGGCGACTTGACTGTCGGAATGGAAAAACTCCATTTTCCAAATGTCTCTAGCCTTCAGTTCTTGTATTTGTGTATCCGTGTACTGAAGATTCGATAAAAAGAGGTCCGTTTCTTTATCGACTGGGTTTCCAGTTGTATCGGCATTCTGGTAGCTGGCAGCCAGTCGATAAAAGGATGTGCCCTTGACAATCCTATTATTTTTCATGGCAACCAAGGAGGATGTACCTAGGTTTGCTACGTAGATAAGGGGGTCGCCAAAAGGTGGCGTCACTATAACTTTTTTAAATGCTGGATATCCGCTGTCATTGAGCCGGTTGTCAATTATGATATTGTATCCTGTGGTGAATGAGTTGTATGCTGGTGTATAAACTAAATCTCTATTTTCCGAGGCGGGACGCACGCTCGCTGCATATTTATATCCATTGCCCACAAGCTTGAGGGTGCCATTGACATTACGTGCAACGAGAGTGCCGTTGTCGGTACTGCTCGTGGCATCCACTCGGCGATAGCTTAATTCAATATCGTTGTTACTATACAAGGATTCGAAGTTTCCACGGTCCCATTTCAGTCCGGTAAACTCACTTCGGAACAGGCTTGCGAAAGCTCCTGTATCACTGACGTCGCGGCCAACGCGATTACCGTTATCTAAATAGTTGCTCGGATCATCGCCAAGGAAGAGCGTGCGACAGGCCGAGGCTGTGACACTGGCAGCCGTACCAGTGACTATGCCACTGTCGCTACCGTTAGCGACCCGCTGCGATGCAGGTAGCGCATAGCAGGCGTTCAGACGTGCCAGCAGATTGGCTACTAGACTAGGCGCTGGAATTGCTGAAAGCTGGCCTGCGGTGACGACAGGTAGCACTGGCATCGTCATGGCATCAGTGCGGAAAGCTACAGACAGAGGAGCAGCGTCAGTGGTCAGCGGTTGTGCTTTGACGGTGATTTCGATGTTGGCGGTTTGCCCAGAAGGAGACACGCTCACGGAAATCGCGTCGAGCACTTTGTCAGCGCCAGTGCCATTTGCGGCGAAGACGCTGGAAATCAGATCGGGGATGGTGGTGTTCAGTGCGCTCAGCAGTGGCTGCAATGTAGTCAGCAATTTGGCGACTTTTTGAGAGATGGCTGTTTCTGTTACCAATCCAGGTTTAGAGACGATCGCGCTGGCTAGGTTGGCGGGATTACCGTCGGGTGATAGTTGGGCTACCACAATGGTAGTTAGGGGCGTGACGTTGACGACACCTCCAACAGCGCTAGCGGTGACGCTATAGAAGGTGAGTTCGTCGCGACTGGCCTTGACAACCATTGGCGACTTGACAGTCACCGGCAGTGTGCAGCTATAGGCGCCCTGGGTATCGGTCTGGGTATTGCAGACTGTTGCGTTTGTTGAATCCGTAACCGTGATGGTGGCGTTGGCTAGAGCCATGCCAGTAGCAGCTACTCCTTTGAGCTGCATCTGAGCTGAACTCTGATTTCCCACGTTAGAACCAGCAGTTTCGATGCTCGTTCCTGTATTTGCGTCCGAAGCGGACGATGCGGAGTTACCACCACCACTACCACCACAGGCAGCCAGCGACAGCATCAAAATTGCTGTTGCGGCTGGACGAGTCAGTTTCCTAGTCTTCATGGGAATCCCTAAAACCGCACAAAACGTGCCAACACAAATTGTGTCATTTGTGACTTTACGCTTTATGAAAAAGAAGCTTGACTAGAAAGTTTCTTTTTGATGAATGATCCTTGTGCAGCCATAGCTGCAGCAGCACCGCTTCGAAAGTAGCCATGCCGGTGGAATGCCCAACCCGTTATCGTTAGGAGAGTAGTGCCGGGTGATTCGATTGACTGCTACAGTCCAAAGCGATAGTTAGAGGGTGTTGTGAACTACCGGCAGAAGCCAGTAGACGAGCGGCATGGGGCAGCATGAGCACGGCAAAGACGAGGAAGTGCAATCCGCTGAGCACCTCGGGCAAGCGCTCGTAGTCCCGAGACAGTTGTCGAAAGCGCGCCAGCCAACCGAAGCTACGCTCGACCACCCAGCGCTTAGGCAGTAGCACGAAGCTTTTCTTCGCCTCAATCATCTTCACAATCTGCAGCGTGATGTCGTGTTCCTGTGCGGCCTCCCGCGCTTTCTCACCGGCGTAGCCCTGGTCCGCCCATGCCAGCTCGACCGTGTGGCCCGTGGCCTGCTGCGCCGCCGCGCAGAGATGCTCGATTTAGGCACGCTCCTGTTCGTCGGCCGGCGTGACGTGTACCGCCAACAGATGGCCGGGCGTGTCGACAGCCATGTGCAACTTGCTTCCTCCCTGCGCTTGTAGGCGTCGTAGCCTGCGCGAGGTCCGCTTTCGCAGCTCGACTGCAGTGTGCGGCTATCGAGCACGATCGCGCTCGGCTAGCCCTGGCGGCCCTGGGCCACGCGGATGATCGAGCGCAAATTCGAGACCATTGTTTCGAAGCAACCAGCCTCTACCCAGCGGCGGCTCTGCTGATCAGTGCAGGGCGTTGAAGACTTCGCGCAGGTCGTGGCGGCACTGCGGTGCGGCTTCCTCCATCAGCTTCAGGTACGGGCCGGCGAAGCTCCACTCTTCGTCGCTGACGTCTGTCGGGTAGGGTTTGCGGGGCATCACCGCACTCTAGCCCCAACGCGGTTGTGACGCTTAAAGTTCATAACACGCTCTAGTGGTGCGAACCGCAAGTTCTTCATAGGTTGAGCGATGTGCCATGCTCTGCGTTCCCTGTGGTTGAGGAGCGCACCATGGCCCGACCGTATGCAGTCACCATCGATTTGCAGGATGCCGATCGGGCGGTCCTAATCGAGTGGGTACGTCGTCGCAAGACTGCTCAGGCTCTGGCGCTGCGAGCGCGGATCGTGCTGGC
>JAKOND010000148.1 GCA_022702125.1 Burkholderiaceae bacterium | reverse complement strand
ATCCGGCCTCGCGGCGCAAGCGCATGGCAACCCGAAGGCCCAACGCACCCCCGAGGTCCAGCGTTGAGCGCCGCTGCCAGCCTGGATGCCGCCGGCCTGTCCGCCATCCCGACCGCGCGCCGCAAGCGCCGGGTGCTGCCGGGCTTCCACCTCACGCTGGGCTACACGCTCTTCTACCTGGGCCTGATCGTGATGCTGCCGATGGCGGCGCTCTTCCTCCGGGCATCCACGCTGTCGTGGGACGCCTTCTGGGTGGCGGTCGCGTCGCCCCGGGTGCTGGCGTCCTACCGGGTGACCTTCGGCGCCTCGCTGATCGCGGCGCTGGTGAACCTGGTGTTCGGGCTGCTGGTGGCCTGGGTGCTGGTGCGCTACCGCTTCCCGGGCCGCAAGATCGTCGACGCGCTGGTGGACCTGCCGTTCGCGCTGCCGACGGCGGTGGCCGGCATCTCGCTGACCGCGCTGCTCGCGGGCAACGGCTGGATCGGCCGGTACCTGGAGCCGCTGGGCATCACGCTGGCGTTCCGGCCGGCGGGCATCGTGGTGGCGCTGATCTTCATCGGGCTGCCCTTCGTGGTGCGCACGGTGCAGCCGGTGCTCGAGGACGTCGAGAAGGAGCTGGAGGAGGCCGCCGCCAGCCTGGGCGCGACCCGGCTGCAGACCTTCGTCCGGGTGATCCTGCCGGCCATTGCCCCGGCGCTGCTGACCGGCTTCGCGATGGCCTTCGCCCGCGCGGTGGGCGAGTACGGCTCGGTGGTCTTCATCGCCGGCAACATGCCGATGGTCTCGGAGATCACGCCGCTGCTGATCCTGGTGAAGCTCGAACAGTTCGACTACGCGGGCGCCTCGGCCGTGGCGGTGGTGCTGCTGGTGGTGTCCTTCGTCCTGCTGCTGCTGATCAACGCGCTGCAGTCCTGGCAGCGCCGCCTGACCGGAGGGGCCAACGCATGAACGCCGCGACGTCCGCGCCGGCCGTATCCGCTTCGGCGGGCACCGCCGAATCCCCCTGGGTGCGCCGCCTGCTGATCGGCAGCGCGCTGGCCTTCCTGCTGCTGTTCCTGGTGCTGCCGCTCGCGGCGGTGTTCACCGAGGCGCTGCGCAAGGGCGTCGACGCCTACGTCGATGCGCTCCGCGAACCCGATGCCTGGTCGGCGATCAAGCTCACGCTGCTGACCGCGGCGATCGCGGTGCCGTTCAACCTGGTCTTCGGCGTGGCCGCGGCCTGGGCCATCGCCAAGTACGAGTTCCGCGGCAAGGCGGTGCTGACCACGCCGGTGGACCTGCCGTTCTCGGTGTCGCCGATCGTGGCGGGCCTGTCCTTCGTGCTGCTGTTCGGCTCGCACGGCTGGTTCGGGCCGTGGCTGGCGGCGCACGACCTGAAGATAATCTTCGCGGTGCCGGGCATCGTGCTGGCGACGATCTTCGTGACCTTCCCCTTCGTCGCGCGCGAGCTGATCCCGCTGATGCAGGCGCAGGGCAGCGACGAGGAGCAGGCCGCCATCGTGCTCGGCGCCTCGGGCTGGCAGACCTTCCGGAAGGTGACGCTGCCCAACATCAAGTGGGGCCTGGTCTACGGGGTGATCCTGTGCAACGCCCGGGCGATGGGGGAGTTCGGCGCGGTATCGGTCGTCTCGGGCCACATCCGCGGCGAGACCAACACGATCCCGCTGCAGGTCGAGATCCTCTACAACGAGTACCAGCTGCAGGCCGCCTTCGCGGTGGCGTCGCTGCTCGCGCTGCTGGCGCTGGTGACGCTGGTCATCAAGTCGGTCGCCGAATGGCGCCAGGAGCGCGAACGGCGCGAGGCCGCCGCGCTGCCGCCGGAGCGGCCGACGGCCGCCACGCCTGTTACGCCCCCGGCCGCCACCGCTGGTTATGCTCGTCCCGCCGGCGCCGCGGTGCGCTGAAGCCCTCCCATTCCCGATTCCGCCGCCGCCGCGCGGCGCCCGCTCCACGCGTCAAGAGACCTCACCACCATGGGCATCCAGATCCAACACGTCCACAAGCAGTTCGGCAGCTTCCAGGCGCTCCAGGACGTCAGCCTCGACATCGAGCCGGGCGAGCTGGTGGCGCTGCTCGGCCCGTCGGGCTGCGGCAAGACCACGCTGCTGCGCATCATCGCGGGGCTGGAAACGCCGGACTCCGGCAGCATCCTGTTCAACGGCAACGACACCACCGACGTCCACGTGCGCGAGCGCCAGGTCGGCTTCGTGTTCCAGCATTACGCGCTGTTCCGGCACATGACGGTGTTCGAGAACGTCGCCTTCGGCCTGCGGGTGCGCCCGCGCAAGGACCGGCCCTCCGAGGCGGCGATCCGGGCCAAGGTGCACGAGCTGCTCGGCCTGGTGCAGCTCGACTGGCTGGCCGACCGCTACCCGTCGCAGCTCTCGGGCGGCCAGCGCCAGCGCATCGCGCTGGCCCGGGCGCTGGCGGTCGAGCCCAAGGTGCTGCTGCTGGACGAGCCTTTCGGCGCGCTCGACGCGCAGGTGCGCAAGGAACTGCGCCGCTGGCTGCGCCGGCTGCACGACGAGCTGCACGTCACCAGCATCTTCGTGACCCACGACCAGGAGGAGGCGCTGGAGGTCTCCGACCGGGTGGTGGTGATGAACAAGGGCCGGATCGAGCAGATCGGCTCGCCGCAGGAGGTCTGGGAGCATCCGGCCAGCCCCTTCGTCTACGGCTTCCTGGGCGACGTGAACCTGTTCCACGGCCGGGCGCACGAAGGCGCGGTGCATGTGGAGGGGGTGCGCATCGACTCGCCCGAGCACCATGCGGCGCAGGACGCCAAGGCGCTGGCCTACGTGCGTCCGCACGACCTCGACGTGCAGCGCTACGCGCCGGGCGGCGAACTCGACGCGGACGGGCGCATCCAGGGCATCGTCGCCCGGCTCGACCGGGCCATCGTGGTCGGTCCGGTGGCACGCCTGGAGCTGATCCCCGAGGAGACGGGGAAACCCGTGGACAATCGGGCGCCGGAAACGCTGTTCGAAGCCCGCATCCCTTCGCAGCAGTTCCGCGAGCTCGGCCTGCGCGAAGGCGACATGCTGGTGGCGACCCCGCGCAAGACGCGCGTCTTCCTGGACGCCGGGGCCAACATCTGAACCATTCGCCGCGCGCGGGATCGATCCTGTTTCGCCTCAAGGACCCCGCACCGTGCCGTACTGGTTTGCCTCCGCTCCCCGCCGCGTCCTCGCGGCCGTGTCCCTCGCCTGCATCGGCCTGCTGGCCTTCGGGCTGTACCTGCAGCATGTCGTGGGGCTCGAACCCTGCCCGATGTGCATCGTGCAGCGCTATGCTCTTGTTTTGGTAGCTGTCTTCGCAGGCCTGGCCTCCGCAGGGACCGGAAAAGGCTGGCGAGGCATCTTCGGTGCCCTGGCCGGGCTGTCGGCCCTCGGCGGCGCCTTCGTGGCGGCGCGGCAGAGCTTCCTGCAGTGGTATCCGCCGGAATTCCCGTCCTGCGGGCGCGACCTCTACGGGATGATCGAGACCTTCCCGCTCAAGCGGGCGATCCCGATGATCTTCCGCGGCGGCGGCGACTGCACCCAGGTGGACTGGACCTTCCTGGGCCTGTCGATCGCCAACTGGTCCTTCGTCTGCTTCGCGCTGATCGCCGTGGCGCTGGCGGCGCTGGCCGTGTCCGCGCGGCGCGTCCGGGCCTGAATTTTTCATTCCGGGGGCGGCGTCCCCCGTGCCACCGAGAAAAGGATTTCCATGTTCAAGAACATCGTGCTCGCCGGCCTGGCGACCGCCACGCTGGCCGCCGCCGCGCCGGCCCGGGCGCAGGAGGGCGGCAAGCCGCTGCTCAACGCGTCCTACGACGTCGCGCGCGAACTCTTCGCCGCGATCAACCCCAAGTTCCAGGACTACTGGACCCGGCAGGGCAATCCGCCGGTCAAGATCGACCAGTCCTACGCCGGTACCTCGCGGCAGGCGCAGGACATCATTCAGGGCAAGAAGGTCGACACCGTCACCTTCAACCAGGTCCCGGACGTGGACATCCTGGCCGCGCGCGGCCTGGTCCGCAAGGACTGGGCCAGGCAGTTCCCGAACAACAGCTCGCCGTACTACAGCACCATCGCCTTCCTGGTGAGGAAGGGCAACCCCAAGAACATCCGGACCTGGGACGACCTGGTGCGCAACGACGTGAAGCTGGTGTTCCCCAACCCCAAGACCTCCGGCAACGCGCGCTACAGCTACCTGGGCGCATGGCTCTACGCCCACGAGAAGTTCAAGGGCGACGAGGCCAAGACCCGCGAGTTCGTCGGCAGCCTGCTGCGCAACGTCGAGAACTTCCCCACCGGCGGACGCGGCGCGACCGTGGCCTTCGCCCAGAACAACCAGGGCGACGCGCTGCTGACCTTCGAGTCGGAGGTGGTCAACATCGCCAAGGGCGACGAGTTCAAGGCGATGGGCCTGGAGGTGGTGGTGCCGCCGGTCAGCGTGCTGGCCGAGTTCCCGGTGGCGGTGGTAGACAAGGTGGTCGACGAGAAGGGCACCCGCAAGGTGGCCACCGAATACCTGAAGTTCCAGTACAGCCGCGAGATGCAGCTGCTGCTGACCTCGTTCAACTACCGGGTGCACGAGCCCACCGTGGTCAAGGCCACCGCCGCGCAGTTCGCGAAGGTCCGGCTGATCAACCCGACCGAGGTGCTGGGCACGTGGGAGCAGATCCAGGCGAAGCATTTCGGCTCCAACGGGCTGGTCGACCAGCTGCTGGCGCAGAAGCGCTGACCCGCCGTCCGTGGTCCGGTCCCCGACCTCCTGGCTGCTGCGGCAGCATTCGCCCCTGCCCGGCTTCGGCCTGAGCTTCGGGCTGTCGGCGCTCTACATCGCGCTGATCATCCTGTTCCCGATCTCGGCGCTTCTGCTCTACGTGGCGGACATGAGCCCGGCGCAGTACTGGCGCGCCATCTCGGACCCGCGGGTGGTGCAGAGCTACGCGGTGACGCTGCAGGGCGCGCTGTACTCGACCATCGCCGCGACGCTGGTCGGCTTCCTGCTGGCCTGGAACATCACCCGCTACGACTTCCCCGGCCGGCGGGTGCTGGAGGCGCTGGTGGACCTGCCGTTCGCGCTGCCCACCGCGGTGGCCGGCATCACGCTGTCGGCGCTGCTGGTGCCGGGCGGCTGGCTCGGCCAGTATTTCGCGCCGTACAAGATCGCCTACGCCTTCCCCGGCATCGTGATCGCGATGACCTTCACCAGCCTGCCGTTCGTGGTGCGCTCGGTGCAGCCGGTGCTGCAGGACCTGGGGCCGGAGTACGAGGAGGCGGCGTCCACCCTGGGCGCGGACAACTGGCAGACCTTCTGGCGGGTGGTGCTGCCCACGCTGGTGCCGGCGCTGGTGACCGGTTCGTCGCAGGCCTTCATCCGCAGCCTGGGCGAATTCGGCGCGGTGATCATGATCGCGGGCAACATCCCGTTCAAGACCGAGGTGACCTCGCTGATGATCTTCGTGCGCCTGCAGGAATTCGAATACCCGGCGGCCGCCGCCATCGCCTCGGTGGTGCTGCTCGCCTCGCTGCTGCTGCTGTTCCTGCTGCGCTGGGCGCAGGGCCGGCTGCTGGGCTGGCAGCGCAGGGGGGCCGTATGAACGCTGTCGATCACAAGGCGGCCCGGCCCGCGAACGCCGGGCAGTGGTTCCTGGTGGGGCTGGGGCTGGCGTGCGCCGGGCTGCTGCTGGTGCTGCCGCTGGCGCTGATCTTCGCCCGGGCGCTGGAAGGCGGCTGGGCCGCGCTGGTCGCCAACCTGGGCGCGGACTTCACGCTGCACGCCATCGGCCTCACGCTGCTGGCCACCGCGATCACCGTGCCGGTCAACCTGGTCTTCGGCATCCTGCTGGCCTGGTGCGTGACGCACTACGATTTCCGGGGCCGCCGGCTGCTGACGACGCTGGTGGACATCCCGTACGCGACCTCGCCGGTGGTGGCGGGCCTGTGCTACCTGGTGGTCTACGGGCTGGAGGGCACGCTCGGCAAGTGGCTCTACGGCCACGGGGTGCAGGTGGTGTTCGCCTGGCCGGGCATCGTGCTGGTGACGATCTTCGTCACCGCGCCCTACGTGGCGCGCATCCTGATCCCGCTGATGCAGTCGCAGGGCAGCGACGAGGAGATGGCGGCGCTCACGCTCGGCGCCTCGGGCTGGCAGGTGTTCCGGCGGGTGACGCTGCCCAACATCCGCTGGGCGCTGCTCTACGGCGTGGTGGTGACCAACGCGCGGGCGGTGGGAGAGTTCGGCGCGGTGTCGGTGGTCTCGGGCACGATCATGAACCAGACGCTGACCCTGCCGCTCCTGGTGGAGCAGCTCAACAACGACTACAAGACCGCCGCCGCCTTCAGCGCGGCGGCCCTGCTGGCCTGCATGGCGATGGTCACGCTGGTGGTCAAGAACGTCATGGAATGGCGCCAGCGCCGCCGCGAGCGCGCGCCGCTGCCCGGTCCCGAACGTCCGGTGGCCGCCGCCACCGGCGGCACGGCCTGAGTCAGGCGTTGCGGTGCGCGGGCGGCAGGCCCGCGGGCGCCGCCGCGGTGCGCACCTGGCTGCTGCCGGAGCGCTTGGCCGCGTAGCACGCCGAATCGGCGCGGTGCAGCGCGTCCGCCAGGGTGTCCGGGCGGTAGAGCGCGGTGATGCCGATGCTCACGCCCAGGCGCCGCGCGGTGTCGTTCCAGCGGAACTCGGCGCCGTGGAGCCGGGCGATGATGCGCGCCGCGAGCGCCCGGGCCTGGTCGGGGTCGTGGTGCCGCAGCAGCGCGGCGAATTCGTCGCCGCCGACCCGTGCGATCAGCCCGTCGCGCCCGACTTCCTCGGCGAACAGCGCTGCCACCTGCTGCAACGCGGCATCGCCGGCCGCATGCCCGGCGGTATCGTTGATCGCCTTGAAGCCGTCCAGGTCGAAGAAGCAGAGGCAGGCGGGCGCCGCGTACCGCGGCGTCCCGGTGCCGGCCTCGGCCAGCGCATGGATCGCCTCGGAGACCTGCACCTCGAAATGCGTGCGGTTGAACAGGCGGGTCAGGGGGTCGTGGGTCGCCTGGTACTGGAGGCGCTCCACCAGCCGGTTGCGTTCGACCTCGGCAATGCGCACCGTGGTGATGTCCTGCAGCTGCACCACCAGCAGGGCGGCCGGCGCGTCGGGTTCGCCCCCCACCGGCGTGCAGAACAGGCGCGCCCACACCGGGGGACGCGAGGCGGGACCGCGCAGCGCCATGTCGTACTCGAAACGCTGCGTCCGGCCGGTGCGCAGGTCGGCGACCGCCCGGTGCAGCGCCAGCGTGTCGTCGGTGTAGAGCAGGTGGTCCAGGCGGGAGGACACCAGGGCGTCGTGCGGCCGGTCCAGCATGTCGCACAGCGCGGTGTTCACGTCGACGAAGACGGTGTCGGCATCGATCAGGCCGGTGGCGATGCCGGCATGGTCGAACGCCGCCCGGAAGCGCGCCTCGTTCTGGCGCGCCTGCCGTTCGGCGGCGCGCAAGTCGTTCTCCTGGCGCTTGAAGGCCGTGATATCCACATGGACGCTGTAGCGCATGTGGTCCGTCGTCTCGTGGGCCATGACGCGGATCCAGCGGTCGTCCGGCAACGGCAGCTCGAAAGGTGCGCCGGCGAAATGCGAGTAGTCCGCCAGCGCGAACTGCCACGCGGGCTGGTGCCCGGCTCCGCCGTCCTCGCTGTCGTGGACGCGGGCCACCATCGGATCGGCGCGCCGCCAGACCGCTGCCAGGACGTCGCGGAACTCCAGGCCGACCAGCGCCTCGCGGGTCGCCAGGCCGTACAGCCGGACGAATTCCTCGTTGACGGAGACGATCCGGCCGCGCGGGTCGAGCACCATGACGCCGTCGGCCACGTTCTCGAAGCTGGCGTGCCGCGTGGCGGCCGACGGGCCGGCGCACGGGGCGGCATCCGCCTCCAGCGGATCGTCGGCCGTGGTCACCGTCGGCAGCGGCACCCAGACGCGGGTCCGGCTGCCGTCCGCGCCCGGCTCGCAGGTCACGCGCAGCCAGCGGTCCCGGTGGAAGAAGGTGAAGGGCCGGGTCTGGTGGAGGTGGCGGCGGATGCCCTCGGCCACGTAGTGATCGACCGGCTGGCGGTCGGGATCGGGCAGCCGGCTCCGGTAGAAGCGCTGCAGGTTCTCGCGGTAGTGCTCGCCGACGTGGATGCTGCCGGCGTGCTCGGGGAAGAGCGTCAGGAAGGTCCGGTTCCAGCGCACCGCGCGCAGCTGCGCGTCGTAGGTGCACAGGGCGATGCCCAGGCTGTCGAGCATGCCGCAGACCAGGCGGGGGTCCATGGCTTCGGACATCGGCGGATCGGACGGGACGGACGACAGCATGGTTCGGGGACTGTACGGCACGGGGCGCGGACGGTGGCGGTCGCCGTCCGCCCGTTCAGCCGAGCTTCTTCACCAGCACCTGGCTCTTGCGGCTGAAGTTGTACTTGCGCTTGCGCGATTCCGGCAGCCAGTCGGGGTCGACCGGCTGGAAGCCGCGCTTGATGAACCAGTGCATCGTGCGGGTGGTCAGCACGAAGATGCTGGCCAGGCCCATGGCGCGGGCGCGCTGCTCGATGCGGCGCAGCACCTTCTCGCCGTCGCCCTGGCCCTGGCTCTGGGGCGAGACGGTCAGCGCGGCCATCTCGGCGGTGCGCTCCTCGGGGTAGGGGTAGAGCGCGGCGCAGGCGAAGATCACGCCGTCGTGCTCGACCACGGTGTAGTGGTCGGCGTCGCGCTCGATCTCGGTGCGGTCGCGCTTGACCAGGGTGCCGTCCTTCTCGAAGGGCTCGATCAGCTGCAGGATGGCGCTCACGTCGTCCTGGGTCGCCTCGCGCAGCGATTCGAGCTTCTCGTCGATGACCATGGTGCCGATGCCGTCGTGCACGTAGATCTCGAGCAGCAGCGCGCCGTCCACCGCGAAGGGCAGGATGTGGCTGCGGTCCACCCCGGCCTTGCAGGCCTTGACGCAGTGCTGCAGGTAGAAGGCGGTGTCGGTCGGCTGCTGGGCCGGGGGCAGGGCGGCCAGCATGCGCTCGGCGCTGGCGAGGGTGATCTCGGTATTGACCGGGTTGTCCTCGGACTCCGGCGCGGCCGGGTCCTTGCGGATGCCGGGCACCTCGGTCAGGAAGATCAGCTTGTCGGCCTGCAGCTCGATGGCGACGCTGGTGGCGACCTCCTCCATGGTGAGGTTGAAAGCCTCGCCGGTGGGCGAGAAGCCGAAGGGCGACAGCAGCACCATGGCGCCGAAGTCCAGCGAGCGCAGGATGCCGGCGGTGTCGATCTTGCGCACCAGCCCCGAGTGCAGGAAGTCCACCCCGTCCACGATGCCCACCGGCCGCGCGGTGATGAAGTTGCCCGAGACGATCCGCACCGTGGCGCCGGCCATCGGCGTGTTGGGCAGGCCCTGGCTGAAGGCGGCCTCGATCTCGTAGCGCAGCTGGCCGGCGGCTTCCTGGGCGCAGTCGAGCGCCACGCCGTCGGTGATGCGGATGCCGTGCGAGTACCGCGCCGCATGGCCCTTGGCCGCGAGCTGCTCGTTGACCTGCGGGCGGAATCCGTGCACCAGCACCACCTTGACGCCCATGCTCTGGATCAGCGCCAGGTCCTGGGCGATGGCCTGCAGCTTGCCGGCGGCGATGGCCTCGCCGGCGATGGCGACCACGAAGGTCTTGCCGCGGTGGGTGTGGATGTACGGTGCGACCGACCGGAACCAGGGGACGAAGGTGAAATTGAAGACGGCGGACATTGCGGACGGACGGGCCGGGCTGGAGGCCGGAGGGGCGGCGAGGGACTCTGCCGCGGCATCCTGAAATGCCGGGGCCGGACGGGGATAATTCGCGATTGTCCACGAAGAATCCGCGCGGAACCCGCCCCTTGCCCGACCATCCCGACACCCCGACCCTTCCCGCCCGGTCCGCCGGCGCGCCCCGTCCGGCCGGTCCGCCGCCGCTGCGCATCGAATTCCCGGAATCGCTGCCCGTTTCCGCCCGCCGCGACGAGATCCGCGCCGCGATGGAGGCGCACCAGGTGGTCATCGTCTGCGGCGAGACCGGCTCGGGCAAGACCACCCAGCTGCCCAAGATCGCGCTGCAGATGGGCCGCGGCAAGCTCGGCCGGCCGCCGGGCCAGGGCCGGCTGATCGGCCACACCCAGCCGCGCCGGATCGCGGCGTCCTCGGTCGCCAAGCGCATCGCCGAGGAGCTGAAGACGCCGCTGGGCGAGGTGGTGGGCTTCAAGGTCCGCTTCCAGGACCGGCTGTCGAAGGACGCCTCGGTCAAGCTGATGACCGACGGCATCCTGCTGGCCGAGACGCAGACCGACCCGCTGCTCAAGGCCTACGACACCATCATCATCGACGAGGCGCACGAGCGCAGCCTCAACATCGACTTCCTGCTGGGCTACCTGCGCGAGATCCTGCCGCGCCGGCCGGACCTGAAGGTCGTCGTCACTTCGGCCACCATCGACGCCGACCGGTTCGCGCGGCATTTCGCGTCGCCGCCGGCCGAGAAGGGCGGCGATCCGGTCCCCGCGCCGATCATCTACGTCTCGGGCCGGACCTTCCCGGTCGAGCAGCGCTGGCGGCCTTTCGAGGAGTCGCGCGACTACGGTCTCGACGAGGCCATCGCCGACGCGGTGGACGAACTCTGGTCCGATCCGCGCCAGACCGGCGACATCCTGGTCTTCCTGCCCGGCGAGCGCGAGATCCGCGACGCCGCCGACCACCTGCGCAAGCACCTGGCGCACCAGCCGGTGATGCGCAACGCCGAGGTGCTGCCGCTCTTCGCCCGGCTGTCGCAGGCGGAGCAGGACCGCATCTTCGACGGCCACACCGGCCGGCGCATCGTGCTGGCGACCAACGTGGCCGAGACCTCGCTCACCGTGCCGGGCATCCGGTACGTGGTGGACGCAGGCACGGCGCGGGTCAAGCGCTACAGTTTTCGTAGCAAGGTAGAGCAGCTGCTGATCGAGCCGGTGAGCCAGGCCGCGGCCAACCAGCGCGCCGGCCGCTGCGGCCGGGTGGCCAACGGCATCTGCATCCGGCTCTACGACGAGAAGGACTTCGAGGGCCGGCCGCGCTTCACCGACCCGGAGATCCTGCGGTCGTCCCTGGCCGGCGTCATCCTGCGGATGAAGTCGCTGCGACTGGGCGACGTCTCGCGCTTCCCCTTCCTGGAGGCGCCGACCGGCCGCGCCATCGCCGACGGCTACCAGCTGCTGGCCGAGCTGGGCGCGGTGGACGAGGCCAACGAGCTGACCGCCATCGGCCAGCAGCTCTCGCGCCTGCCGCTGGACCCGCGCATCGGGCGCATGATCCTGGAGGGCCGCGAGCGCGGCGCCCTGGAGGAGGTACTGGTCATCGCCTCGGCGCTGTCGGTGCAGGACGTGCGCGACCGGCCGATGGAGCTGCAGACCCAGGCCGACCAGGCGCACGCCAAGTTCGACGACGACAAGAGCGAGTTCAGCGGCTACCTCAAGCTCTGGAAATGGCTGGCCGACGCCCGGGGCGGCGCGCCGGTGGCGACGAGCCGGCGCGAGATGGCCGCCCGCGACGCCCCGGCCGCCACCGGCCGCCGGGCCAACGCCGCGGCGCTCCCGGTGTCGCAGCGGCTGGTCGCGCCCGCCGCGCCGCCGCCGCCGCCCGTCGTGGCCGCGCCGCCGGCCGCCGGGGCGCCGGTCCACAAGCTCAGCAACCGCCAGTACGAGCAGCTGCTGCGCCAGAACTTCATCAGCATCCGCCGGGTGCGCGAGTGGCGCGACATCCACAGCCAGCTGCTGACGGTGGTCAACGAGCAGAAGTGGGTCTTCAACCGCCAGCCGGCCAGCTACGAGCAGCTGCACCTGGCGATGCTCTCGGGCCTGCTGGGCAACGTCGGCTACAAGCCCGAGGAGGAGGACGTCTACCTCGGCGCGCGCGGCATCCGTTTCCACCGCCATCCGGGCGCGCACCTGTCGAAGAAGCCGGGCCGCTGGATCGTGGCGGCCGAGCTGGTCGAGACCAGCCGGCTCTACGGCCGGGGCATCGCCGCCATCGAGCCGCAGTGGCTGGAGGAGATCGGCGCCCACCTGCTCAAGAAGCAGCTGCTGGACCCGCACTGGGAGAAGCGCTCGGCCGAGGTGGTGGCGCTGGAGCGGGCCACGCTCTACGGGCTGGTGGTCTACAACAACCGGCGCATGCCCTTCGGCCGCATCGACCCGGCCGGCGCGCGCGAGATCTTCGTGCGCCAGGCGCTGGTGGGCGACGAGTGGGATGCGAAGCTGCCCTTCCTGGCCGCCAACCGCAAGACCATCCAGCAGGTCGAGGACCTGGAGCACAAGTCGCGCCGGCAGGACGTGCTGGTGGACGACGAGTTCATCTACGCCTTCTACGACCGGCAGGTGCCCGAGCACATCGCCACCGGCCGCGAGTTCGAGCTGTGGTACCGCGACGCGGTGCGCGCGCAGCCCGACCTGCTGCTGCTGACCCGCGACGCGCTGATGCGCCACGAGGCCGCCGGCATCACCGGCAGCGCCTTCCCGCGCACCGTCCGGCTCGGCGGCGTGGACTGCGGCGCCACCTACCTGCATGCGCCGGGCGACCCGAAGGACGGCGTGAGCGTGGCGGTGCCGATCTTCGTGCTCAACCAGGTGAGCGAGGACCGGGTCGAGTGGCTGGTGCCCGGCATGCTCAAGGACAAGATCCAGGCCCTGCTCAAGAGCCTGCCGCAGAAGCCGCGCGCCCGGCTGGTGCCGCTGCCCGAATCGGCCGCGCGCATCGCCGAGCGGCTCAACGCGCCCGAGGCCTTCGGCCACGGCGCGCTGACCGACGCGCTGCTGCGCGAGGTGCGCGCGCTGACCCAGCTCGACGTCAAGCGCGCCGACTTCAAGGCCGACATGCTGAGCCCGCACCTGTTCATGCACCTGCGGGTGGTGGACGAGCACGGCCGGCAGCTGGGCGCCGGGCGCAACCTCGGCGCGCTCAAGGCCGAGCTGGGCGGCAAGGCGCGCGGGGCCTTCCAGGCGCTGGCCGGATTGCGGCTGGGCGGGGAGGGCGGCGCGGCGCCGGATGCGGCCCGGAATTCCGGGCAGAAACCGGCCGGGGCCCAGGAGCAACCTTCGCAGGCAGCTCTCAAAAAGGAAGCAAAGCCGGCCGCGCCCGCCGAGCAGCGCTACGCCGCCTGGACCTTCGGCGAGCTGCCCGAGCTGATGGAGATCCGCAAGGGCGGCCAGACGCTGGTCGGCTTCCCGGCGCTGATCGACGACCGCGACGCGGTGCGCATCGAGGTCTTCGACGAGCCCGACGCGGCCGCCGGACGCCACCGCGCCGGCCTGCGGCGCCTGTTCGCGCTGCAGATCCGCGACGCGCTCAAGTACCTGGAGAAGAATATCCCCGACCTGCAGAAGATGGCCGTCGCCTACATGCCGCTGGGCACGCAGGAGGAGCTGCGCCAGCAGATCGTCGACATCGCCATCGACCGGGCCTTCCTGCAGGACCCGCTGCCCACCAACGCCGCCGACTTCCAGCGCCGGGTGGACGAGGGCCGGGGCCGGCTCACGCTGATCGCCAACGAGGTGGCGCGGCTCGCCGCCGGCGTGCTGGCGGAATACGCCGCCGCGGCGCGCAAGATCAAGGACACCCGCATCCAGCCGGACGCGGTCGCCGACGCGCAGCAGCAGCTCCAGCGCCTGGTGCCGAAGAACTTCCTCGCCGTCACGCCCTGGCCGCAGCTGCAGCACCTGGTGCGCTACCTCAAGGCGATCGTGCTGCGGCTGGACAAGCTGCGCGCCGACCCGGCCCGCGACGCCCAGCGCATGGCCGAGGTCAAGCCGCAGGAGCAGCGCTACTGGCGCCTGGTGGCCGAGCGCAAGGGCGCGGTCGATGCCCGGATGCAGGAGCTGCGCTGGCTGCTGGAGGAGCTGCGGGTGAGCTTCTTCGCGCAGGAGCTGCGCACGCCGCAGCCGGTCAGCGTCAAGCGGCTGGACAAGGCCTGGGCCCTGATCGTCAGCTGAGCATGGCCGACGTTCCGACCCCTCCGGCGCCCGGCGCGCCGGGCCTGCCGCCGGACGCGCCGCGCCGCGGGCCGACCGCGCTCGTCGATTTCGTGGGCAGCGATGCCAATGAGCCGGCGCTGCGCCTGGCCTTCGGCGCGCCGCGCGCCGTGCTGCGCGCGGCGTCGCCGGCGGAGGTGCCGGGGGTGCTCGACGCGGCCGAGCGCCATGCCGCCGCCGGCCGCTGGTGCGTGGGCTTCGTGCGCTACGAGGCGGCGCCGGCCTTCGACGCGGCCTTCGCGGTGCATCTGCGCGACGGCGCGCCGGCAGCCGACGGGCCGCTGGCCTGGTTCGCGGTGTTCGACGCCGAGGCGGCGACGCCCTGGCCCGCGGACGGCGCCGGGACCCCCGAAGGCGCCGGCCGCTGGGCGCCGATGGACTGGCTCGACGACCTCGACCGCGCCGCCTTCGACGCCCGCATCGGCCGCATCCACCGGGCCATCGCCGACGGCGAGACCTACCAGATCAACCTGACCTCGCGCCTGCGCAGCCGCTTCGCCGGCGATCCGCGCGCGCTGTTCCACGCGCTGCACCGGGCGCAGCCGGCGAGCTATGCCGCCTTCCTCGACACCGGCGGGGAGCAGGTCCTGTCGGTGTCCCCGGAACTCTTCTTCGCCCGGCGGGGCGCGCGCCTGCTGGCGCGCCCGATGAAGGGCACCGCGCCGCGCGGCGCCACGCCGCGGGAGGACGCCGCCCAGGCGCTCCACCTGCGCACCTCCGAGAAGGAACGCGCCGAGAACCTGATGATCGTGGACCTGCTGCGCAACGACCTGTCCCGGGTGGCGCGGCCGTTCTCGGTGAAGGTGCCGGCGCTGTTCGAGACCCGCGCCTGGCCCACCGTCTGGCAGATGACCTCCGACGTCGAGGCCGAGGCGCTGCCCGGCGCCACGCTGGCCGACGTGTTCCGGGCGATCTTCCCGTGCGGCTCGGTGACCGGCGTGCCCAAGGTGCGGGCCACCGGCCTGATCCGCGAGCTTGAGCCGACACCGCGCGGTGTCTACTGCGGTGCGATCGGCGTGATCCGGCCCGGCGGCGACGCCACCTTCAGCGTGGCGATCCGCACGGTGGAGGTGCGCGGCGACGCGGCGGTGTGCGGCATCGGCAGCGGCATCACCATCGATGCGGACGCCGAGGGCGAATGGCGGGAGTGGCGCAACAAGCGCGCCTTCCTCATGCGGGCGCGGGAGCCCTTCGACCTGCTGGAGACGCTGCGGCTGCAGGACGGCGGGTTGCCGGCGCTGGACGCCCACCTGGCGCGCATGGCCGAGGCCGCACGGCATTTCGGCTTCGCCGACGGCGGCGCGGCGGCGCGGCGGGCCGCGCTGGAGCAGGCCGCGGCGCATCCCCGGGGACTGTGGCGGCTGCGGCTGCTGCATGCGCCCGACGGCGCGGTCCGGGCGGAGGCTTTCCCGATGGAAGAGACCCGGGGCGCCGTCGCGCTGCGGCTGGCGGAGGCCGCGATGGCACCCGACCATCCGGATTTCGTGCGCTTCAAGACCACGCGCCGGGCGCACTACGACCGCTTCGCGCCCACGGACCCGGCGGTCTTCGACACGATCCTGTGGAACCCGGACGGGGAACTGACCGAATGCACCCGCGGCAACATCGCGCTGAGGATGGAAGGGACTTGGTGCACGCCGCCGCTGTCGTGCGGATTGCTCGGCGGCGTCGGCCGGGGGCACTGGCTGCGCAGCGGCCGGCTGCAAGAAAGGCGGCTGGTGCGCGAAGAACTGGGGAAAGCGTCAGAACTGGCCTTCTTCAACAGCCTGCGCGGCTGGCTGCCGGCCCGGCTCGCCGGGTGAGCCGCATGGCGCGGCGCTCCGCGCCGCGCGGTCCGGAGTGCCGCGCCGGGCGCTCCGGACCGGGGCGTCAGATTCGTCCGAGGAGCAGCAGCACCAGCACGATCACCACGATCAGGCCCAGCCCGCCGCTCGGACCGTACCCCCAGGAACGGCTGTAGCCCCAGCTCGGCAGCGCGCCGACGAGGAGCAGGATCAGGACGATCAGCAGGATGAAGGACAGGGACATGGCGGAACTCCTCTAGGGCTTTGGTGTAGTGGTTCGGTGTCGCGGCCGCTGGCGCTGCTGGCCCGGCGATGCGGACGATCGCCGCATGCGCAATCGAATGGTGTGCCGCGATCCACGCCGGCAGCGCAGGAAAGCCGGCCACGGAAGCGTCAGCCGATGCCGATGGAATCGATTTCTCCGAGGGTTTGCCGCGCCCGCCGCTTGGTGGCATCCCTGATGCACCGCAGCAAACACGGCGATAGGCTTTGACCACGATGCGAACGAGCCTGCCGGGCCCGCGCACCCCGCCCGGACCTGCCGGATTCATCCACGCTTCCGTGCCGAAGGAGCCCGCCACCATGACCCCGACCCCTGTCGTTCCCGCCGCCTGGCCGCGCCGGGTGCCGCATGCCCTGCCCGCGCCGGCCGTCGGCCTGTGGGACAACCTGGACGTGTCCGCGCGACGTTATCCCGGCAAGACGGCGGTCGCTTTCCTGGGCCAGCGCCTCTCCTACCGCGAGCTGCGGCACCAGTGCGAACGGCTGGCGGGCTTCCTGCGCTCGGCCGGCGTGCGACCGGGCGACCGGGTGGTGCTGGACCTGCAGAACTGCCCGCAGCTGGTGGTGGCGCATTTCGCCATCCTGCGCGCCGACGCGGTGGTGGTGCCGGTCAATCCGATGAACCGGGCCGAGGAACTCAAGCACTACCTGGCGGACCCCGAGGTCCGCGTCGCCATCACCAGCGCCGACCTGGCGGCCGAACTGGCCCGCGCCAGCAATGCGCTGCCGCCCGTGCAGCGGCTGGCCCACCTGGTGGTGGCCGACCTGGCCGAAGGCGTCGACCTGCAGGCCGCCGGGCCGGACGCGTTGCCGCCGGCCTGGCGCGACTGGCTCGCCACGCCGGCCGAGCCCGCATCGCTCGACGGCGGCCGCATCCACCGCTGGTCCGAGGCGCTGGCCTGCGACGCGCCGCTGCCGCCTCCCGCCGCCGGCCCGGACGACCTGGCGATCCTGCCCTACACCAGCGGCACCACCGGCCTGCCCAAGGGCTGCATCCACACCCATGCCAGCATCATGCACAACGCGGTGGCCGGCGCGCTCTGGAGCGGCGGCTCGGCCGCCAACGTGGCGCTGGCGGTGATCCCGATGTTCCACATCACCGGCATGGTGAGCGTGATGCACGGCACCATCCACCTCGGCGGCACGCTGGTGGTCATGCCGCGCTGGGACCGCGACTACGCGGGCCGGATGATCTCGCGGCACCGGGTGACCCACTGGACCAGCATCCCGACGATGATGATCGACCTCATGGCCAGCCCGCACTACGGCAGCTACGACCTGTCGAGCCTGGTCTACCTGGGCGGCGGCGGCACCGCGATGCCGCAGGCGGTGGCGCAGCGCATCTACGAGCAGTTCGGGCTGCGCTACTGCGAAGGCTACGGCCTGACCGAGACCGCCGCGCCCTCGCACACCAACCCGCCCGAAGCCGCCCGCCAGCAGTGCCTGGGCCTGGCCTTCGTCGGCGTGGACGCGCGCATCGTCGATCCGGTGACGCTGCAGGAGCTGCCGGTCGGCGAATCCGGCGAGATCGTGGTGCACGGACCGCAGGTCTTCGGCGGCTACTGGAAGCAGCCGGAGGCCACCGCCGCCGCCTTCGCCACCATCGACGGCAAGCGCTTCTTCCGCTCCGGCGACCTGGGCCGGCGCGACGCCGACGGCTACTTCTACATGACCGACCGGCTCAAGCGGATGATCAACGCCTCGGGCTACAAGGTCTGGCCGGCGGAGGTGGAATCGCTGATGTTCCGCCACCCGGCGGTGCAGGAGGCCTGCATCATCGCCAGCCGCGACAGCTACCGCGGCGAGAGCGTCAAGGCCATCGTGGTGCTGCGCTCCAGCCACCGCGACACCACCGGGCAGGAACTGCTCGACTGGTGCCGCGAGAACATGGCCGTCTACAAGACCCCGCGCAGCATCGAGTTCGTCGACGCCATGCCCAAGAGCGGCAGCGGCAAGGTGATGTGGCGCAAGCTGCAGGAGGCCGAGGCCGGGCGCTGGGTGTCCGGCACCGGCGCCGCGGTCAGTCCAGCTGCACCTTGATGCCGTCCGCCACCACGGTGATGGCCCCGGGCTTGAAGGTCCGCATGCCCATCTTCAGCTCCTCGGGCTTGAAGGTGTGCAGCGCGTAGTCGCGCAGCACCTCCTCGGCCACCACCGCGCCGATCGCCTGCAGCTGCTGCGCGTCGCGCGGCGAGACGCCCTGCAGCTCGACCCGGTCGGCGGTCGGGCGGTCCAGCCGCAGCGCCAGCGCGGCGGCGTCGAACTTCAGCCCGCTGCTGATCGCCAGCCGCCCGGCCAGCGGCTGCGTCGTGAGCGGATTGCGCACCTCGGCCAGCGCCTGGATGGTGGCCCGGTTGGCCGCCGCGTCCAGCCCCAGCTGCGGCTGGGTCAGACGCACCTCCAGGAACTGCAGGTAGCGCAGCGTGACCGGGAAGCGCGTCTCGATCTGCGCCTGCAGCTCCTTGCGCGGCACGGTGTATTCGCCGGTCCAGACGTTGTAGCCGGCGCGGGCGGCGGGCGCCAGCGACAGGGCGGCGCCGGCGGCGGCCATGCCGCGCAGCACGGCGCGGCGGCGCGCGGAGGACGGGGGGAAGGGCTCGGGGGAAATCATGCGGACGCGGGCTCCTGCGGATGCGGCGGGAGTCCGATCATCGCAGCCGGCCGATGGTTCCCGCGGACCGGCGCATCGTCCGGGCCGGTGGAGGGCGCCGAAAGGAAATTCCCGCTCCGGTCGGCCCGGAGCGAAGGCGGAATGCGGGCTGGGCGCTCTCATGATGAGAGCAAGCCCCCGCGCGGTCCGGATGCCGCGGGACGGCGGGCTCAATCCGCCTTGAACCCGGTGGCGGCCACCGCCTTGCCCCAGGTGGCGGTGTCGGCCGCGATGGTGCGGGCGAAGTCCTGCGCGGTGGTGCCGGTGGCCTGGAAGCCGGCGTCGCCCAGGCGCTGGCGGCCGTCGGGCGCGCCGGCCGCGCGCTGCACGTCGGCGGCCAGCTTGGCGACGATGGCCGGCGGCGTCTTCGCCGGGGCCAGGATGCCGAACCAGGAATTGAAGGCCAGCCCGTTCAGGCCCTGCTCGCGGAAGGTCGGCACGTCGGGCAGCGCGGGCGACCGCGTCTCGCCCGAGGAGCCCAGCGCCAGCAGCTTGCCCGCCTTCACGTTGGGCACCGCCAGCCCGACGCTGGCGAAGACGCCCTGCACGTCGCCGCCGAAGAGCCCGGCCAGCGCGTCGCCGGTGCTCTTGTAGTGCACCGGCTCGATCTTGATCCCCGCCGCCTCGCCGAACAGGGCCGCGCCGAAATGCCCCGGCGTGCCGGCGCCGAAGGTGGCCATGAACAGGCCCTGCGGCCGCTGCCGGCTCCAGGCGATGAAGTCCCGCAGGTTGCGCGCCGGCACCCGCTGCGGGTCGACCAGCAGCACGAAGTTCGAGGTCGCGACCTGGCTCGCGGGCACGAAATCCCGCGCCGGGTCGTAGGCCAGCTTGCGGTAGCTGCTGGGCGCGATGGCGATCTGGCCGGTCTCGCCCAGCATCACCGTGTAGCCGTCGGGCGCGGCGCGCGCCACCTCGGCCGCGGCGATCAGGCCGCCGGCGCCGGGCTTGTTGTCCACGATCACTCCGACGCCGCCCCAGGCCTGGCTGAGCTGGTTCGCCAGGATGCGGGCGACGATGTCCGGGCCGGTGCCGGCGGGGAAGCCGACCACCATGCGCACCGGCCGCGCCGGGTAGCCGGCCGCCGCGTCGGCCGCCGGTTGCGCGAGGGCCGTCAAGGGGGACAGTGCGGCGGCGGCCGGCAGCGCGGCGCCCAGGGCCAGCAGCGCGCGGCGGGTGGAACGGACCGGAGGGCGCGACGGGTTCGCGAGGGCGTGGAGCGGGGGCATGGAACGGTCTCCTGGATTTTTGGGACGGGGGAATCGCGAAAGAAAGACGGAAGGCGGAAGGCGTCACCCGACGACGAAGAAGCGCATCTCCACCCGGTCCGGGTGGCGCGCGCCGGTGCCGAGGAACAGCCGCCGGTGCAGCCAGGCGAGCGCGGGGCTGGCCGTCTCGAAGCGCGGCGCGCAGCGGAAGTAGACGAGCGACGCGTCCACCGGCTCGCCCCGCGCCAGGCGGGCCATCACGTCCGGCGGGCCGCAGCGCAGCGCATGGTTCTGCACGAACACCAGGTCGCCCGCGTCGGTCTCCAGCGTGTAGCGCGCATCCAGCTCCGACAGCCCGTCGGGCAGCAGCAGCTGGAAATCGGCGCCGCCCGGCAGCACCCGCGCCCGCCAGCCGTGGCCCCGCGCCGTGCCGCCGAGGATCGGCACCAGCCGCCGGATGCCGCGCGGCACCGCGCCGACGTGCTGCGGCGTGCCCACCTCGACCGACAGGTCGGCGAAATGGTCGAGGGCCGGCACGGCCAGCGGCGCGGCGCCGGTCGGAAGAGGGGGAAGGGCGTCGTGGGCGGTCATGGGCGGTGGCTATGGCGTGGGCGTGCGTGCCGTTGCGGTGTGGATCGATGGCGGGGCCGGAGCGCGGCGCGGCGGCCGTGTCGCGTGCCGGTCCTCAGCGTAAGTCCCCGTGCCGTCCCGGGCTGTCATCCCGGAAGATGACAGCCCCATGCCTGCCGACCTTCCCTGATCCCATGCGACGCTGGACCATCCCCTCGGCGCCCGCCGCGGCCGACGGCGCGCTGCTGGCCCGCCTCATCGGCCGCCTGGGCGAGCCGGGCTTCGCCACCGGCGTGCTCGACGACCTGCACGACGCGGTACCGGCCGCCTCCTGGTCGGTCTACCGCGCCGGCCCCACGGCGACGCCGGTCCTCTTCCTGTCGGGCAGCCGGGGCGTGCCCGACACCACCCGCGACTGCTGGCGTGCCTACCTGACCGGGCCGCACCGGGACGACCGCACGCTGCGCCTGTGGCCGCAGGACGGCGACGGCGGCGATTGCGGCGACGGCGACGGCGACGCCGCGGCGGTGGTCTGCCATCTCACCGCGCAGGAAGTGCCGCGCGAGCACCGGGCCAAGATCTACGAATCCCACGGCGTGCTGGAGCGGGTGTCGGTGATGGACCGGCAGGGCGACGGCGCGGTGTTCGCGGTGAATTTCTACCGCCACCAGCACCAGCGGCCGTTCAGCGACGCCGCCATCGCGCGGGTCGGCGAGCTGGCGCCGGCGCTGCTGGCGCTGGTGCGCAAGCAGCTGGCGCTGCGACCGGGCGCCGCGTCCCCGGGCGGGCCGCCGCCGCCGGACGATGCGCGGGCGGCACGGCTGCAGGCGCTGTGCCCCGCGCTGACGGCGCGGGAACGCGAGGTCTGCCTGCGCCTGCTGCGCGGCATGACGCAGGACGGCATCGCCTGCGACCTCGGCCTGTCGCTGGCGACGGTCAAGACCTACCGCAACCGGGCCTTCGCGCGGCTGGGCATCCATTTCCGCAGCCAGCTGTTCGCGCGGGTGCTGGACGCCTGACGCGTCTCCGAGCCGGACCGGCCGGGGGTGGACCGGCCGAT
This sequence comes from Burkholderiaceae bacterium, assembly GCA_022702125.1. Lineage (GTDB taxonomy): Bacteria > Pseudomonadota > Gammaproteobacteria > Burkholderiales > Burkholderiaceae_C > JAKOND01. The sequence continues at coordinate 28,470 of JAKOND010000148.1, read as the reverse complement.
CCGCATCACGCCGGACTGCTCGGCGCCGGCGCGTCGGCGGACGCCAGGTGCCGCCCGGCGTTGCAGGCGGCATGGCTGATCGCCAGGTTGTCCTGGTGGCCGCTGCCGCCTTCGCTGCGCGGCTGGATGTGCTCCAGGGTGGCGTCTTCCGGCGGGACATGCGCGCCGCACACCCAGCAGGGCACCGTGCCGTGCAGCTGGCGGGCCACGGTGCGGTAGATCTTGAGGCGGGTCAGGGCGAGCCGGCTCATGGGGTTCGGCCCCCGCGGCGCGCGTCGCGCAGCATGAACAGGTAGAGGCTCTCGACCTTGGCGCGCGCCCACGGCGTCTTGCGCAGGAACTTCAGGCTGGAGGCGACGCTCGGGTCGTGGGTGAAGCAGCGCAGCGGGATGCGCGCGCCCAGGCCGTCCCAGCCGTAATGGTCGGCGAGCGCGGTGACGATCTGCTCGAGCGTCAGCCCGTGCAAGGGGTTGCGCGGCTGGACGGCGGGAGCGGCAGGAGACGGGGGCGAAGGCGGTGCGGACGGTGGCATCCGCCGATTTTGCCTGCAGCCCGGGAGCGGATGCGGCGAATCCGAATCATCGAAAAAAGTAAGTTACGTCAGATTTGGATCACAACCCATGAGAAGCGCGCCGCGTCGGATCGACGGCGCGGCGCCGCTCCCCATCACAGATCGAGCACCAGCACCGGCGACCGGGACCGCGAGCAGCAGGGCAGGAACTGGTCGTTCGCGGCCTGCTCCTCCGGCGTCAGGTAGGAGTCCTTGTGGTCCGGCTCGCCCTCCAGCACCCGCGTCAGGCAGGTGCCGCACACGCCCTGCTCGCAGGAGGTCAGCACCTCGATGCCGCAGGCGGCCAGCGCCCGCACCACCGTCGTGCCGGCCGGCACGTCCACCAGCGCGCCGGAGCTGGCGATGCGCACCCGGAAGCCCGCGTCGTCGGCCGACGCCTCCACCGCCGCGCCGAAGAACTCGTAGTGCAGCCGTTCCTCCGGCCAGCCGCACGCCCGCGCCGCGCCCAGCACCGCGTCCATGAAGCCGCGTGGCCCGCAGACGTAGAGGTGGCTTCCGGCGGGCGCGCCGTCGAGGGTGCCGGCCAGGTCGAACTTCTGGCCGTCCGGCCCGTCGTCGTGGTGCAGCGCCACCGCCGTCGCGAAGCCGGACGCGGCGATCCGGTCCGCGAAGGCGGTGCGGTCCCGCGAGCGGGTGCAGTAGTGCATCGAGAACGGCTCGCCGGCGACGGCCAGCCGCTCGGCCATGCACAGCACCGGCGTGATGCCGATGCCGCCGGCCAGCAGCAGGTGGTGCCTGGCGTCGCGCGCCAGCGCGAAATGGTTGCGCGGCGCGCTGATGGTCAGCGTGTCGCCTTCGCGCAGCGCGTCGTGCACCGCGCGGGAGCCGCCGCGCCCGGCCGCGTCGCGCAGCACGCCGATCTGGTAGCGGTCGGTTTCGCCCGGCTGGTTGCACAGCGAGTACTGGCGCACCAGCCCGCCGGGCAGGTGCAGGTCGATGTGCGATCCCGCCGCGAAGGCGGGCAGCGGGCCGCCGTCCTCGCGCACCAGGTCCAGGCTGCAGATGTCCAGCGCCTCGGGCGTCTTGCGGGCGACGCGCACCGTGAGCAGCGCGTCGTTCATGCCGCGGCCTGCGCGCTGGCGGCGGGGCTCGCCGGGGCGATCGGGATCACCGCCGGGCGCGCGGGCGCCGGGTCGCCGTCGCGCGCCTGCCGCGCCTGCTGCTCCTCGGCGAGCATCCGGTCGATGATGCGGCGCGACATCACGCCGCCGGCGTCGATGTTGAGCTTGAGCAGGTTGCGGTCGGGCCAGGTCAGCAGGTTGCGCTGCTGGCGTTCGAGCATCTCCAGGTCCTCGGAGAAGATCTTGCCCTGGCCCTCGCGGATGCTGGCGGTCAGCTCCGCATCGTCGGGCCGGAAATTGCGCGCCATGCCCCAGAAGTACCAGATCGAGGTCTCGGTCTCGGGCGTGATGAAGTCGACCACGATGGACGAGGCCTTGACCTCGGCCGGCGCGTCGTAGCCGCCGTGGCCCGCGTGCGCCACGCCGACGTCGATCAGCACGTGGCTGGGCGGCGTGAAGCGGCAGATCTGCCAGCGGTCCACCGGCACGTCGTCGGCCAGGCCGTTGCCGCGCAGCGCCATTTTCCAGAAGGGCGGCGGGGCGACGTTGCGCATGAAGCGGCTGGTGACGACGGTGTCGCCCTCGGCCACGGTCTTGGGCGGCGCCTCGTCGATCTCCTTCTGGCCGATGCTCGACGCGTGCACGTAGGTCTCGTGCGTCAGGTCCATCAGGTTGTCGACCATCAGGCGGTAGTCGCACTGGATGTGGTACAGGCCGCCGCCGTAGGCCCATTCGCTGCTCTCGGCCCATGCCAGGTGGTGGAGCTTGGCCGGGTCGGCCCGGTCGGCCTCGCCGGGCCAGACCCAGACGAATCCGTAGCGCTCGATGGTCGGGTAGCTGCGGATCGCCGGGAAGCCGCGCACCCGCTGGCCGGGCATGCCGGTGGCCTTGCCGTCGCAGCCCATCTCCAGGCCGTGGTAGCCGCAGACCAGCGTGCCGTCCCGCACGAAGCCCAGCGACAGCGGCGCGCCGCGGTGCGGGCAGAAATCCTCCAGCGCCGCGACCCGGTCGTCCTTGCCGCGGTAGAAGACGATGGGTTCGCCGCAGATCTTGCGGCCGAGCGGCTTGCCGTCGATCTCGTCGGGCGTGCACGCGACATACCAGGCGTTCTTGGGAAACATGGTTTTTCTCCGGAGGGTTTCGTCGTGGGGTCCAGCAGTTGGAAAGAGCAGCGGCAAGCCATCGGCGCCGCGGAGTCAATCCGTATACTGAATGACTGGCAGTGTAGGAAGCGCCGCGCCGCGGCACAAGCCGTCCGGCATCCTCGTTTTCCCGGGGGAAGCGCATGCCAAACCCGCCGCCGGGCCGCCCGGCGCGCGGATCCGTCCGGGGGATCAGGCGGTTTCGCCGCCGGTGCGCAGCGGGGCGCGGCTCTGGCCGTTGTTGAGGTGGACGAACTTGCGCAGCAGCCGCAGCAGCTCCCGGGCATCGTCCGGCCCCATGCTGTCGAGCAGGCCGTGCTGCAGCGCGTTGACCGCCGGGATCAGGCCGGCCATCAGCGCCTCGCCGGCCGGCGTGAGCACCAGGCGGCGCTGGCGGCGCGGCAGCACCTCGCGCAGGATCCAGCCCTTGGCCTCCAGCCGCACCGCGATGTCGGCGGTGGTCGAGGTGTCGAGCGCGACGCGCTGCGCCAGGGTCACCTGGTCGAGGCCGGGGCACTCGTGCAGCATCCGCAGCACCGCGTACTGCACCGGCGTGACCTCGCGGCCCAGCGTGTCGTGGAACATCGAGACCGCGATCTGCTGGGCCCGGCGGATCAGGTGGCCGGGCTGGTCGTAGAGGTCGACATCCAGCGCGGTGGCGCCGGGGGCGGAAGGGTGGTCCATGGGGTGCGGGTGCGGGAAGGTCCGGAAGACGCGCCGGCCGGTTCGGCGCAGCGGCATGCTACACCCCGTCGGCCCCGCGCCCGGCCCGGCCGGCGGCCCGCCCCGGGCTTCAGTCCTGCAGCGAGGACAGGAACTGCCGCAGCTCCGGCGTCTGCGGATTGCCGAAGAGCTGCGCCGGCGGGCCGGATTCGTGCACCCGGCCCTGGTGCATGAACACCACCCGGTCGCTGACCTTGCGCGCGAAGGCCATCTCGTGGGTGACCATCAGCAGCGTCATGCCCTCGTGCGCCAGCGATTCGACCACCCGCAGCACCTCGCCGACGAGCTCCGGGTCCAGCGCCGAGGTGATCTCGTCGCACAGCAGCACCGCCGGCTCCATCGCCAGCGCGCGGGCGATGGCCACCCGCTGCTGCTGGCCGCCCGAGAGCTGGTCGGGCCGGGCGTCGAACTTCTCGGCCAGGCCGACCCGCTCCAGCAGCCGGCGCGCGTGGGCGGCGGCGTCGGCCTGCGACTTCTTCTTGACCAGCGTCGGGGCCAGCATCAGGTTGCGGCCGACCGACAGGTGCGGGAACAGGTTGAAGCCCTGGAAGATCATGCCCACCCGCTGGCGCAGCTCGCGCATCGCCATCGGGCTGTCGTAGACCAGCGGCCGGCCGTCCACCGACAGCGCGCCTTCCTGGAACACCTCCAGCCCGTTGATGCAGCGCAGCAGCGTGCTCTTGCCCGAGCCGCTCTTGCCGATGATGGCGATCACCTCGCCGCGCCGCACCTGGATGTCGATGCCCTTGAGCACCTCGTTCGCGCCGTAGGACTTGCGCAGTCCGTGGATGTCCACGATGGGCGCGCCCGGCGCCGGCGCGGCGGCGGCGGTCGCGGACGGCGGGAGGGCTTCAGCGGCGGTGGGCATGGAGTTTCCTTTCGAGGGAGCGGGCGTAGAGGCTGATCGGGAAGCACAGCGCGAAATACATCAGCCCGAGGCAGCTGTAGACCACGAAGGGCTTGAAGGTGGCGTTGGAGATCATGCTGCCGGCCTTGGTCAGCTCGACGAAGCCGATGACCGAGGCCAGCGCGGTGCCCTTGACCACCTGCACCAGGAAGCCGACGGTGGGGGCGACGGCCAGCCGGCCGGCCTGCGGCAGCACCACGTGGCGCATCTGCTCGCCGAAGGTCAGCGCGAGGCTCGACGAGGCCTCCCACTGGCCGCGCGGCACCGCGGCCACGCAGCCGCGCCAGATTTCGGTCAGGTAGGCGCTGGTGTAGAGCGTGAGCGCCAGCGCCGCCGACACCCAGGCCGAGGTGTCGATGCCGAACAGCGCCAGCCCGAAGTACGCCAGGAACAGCTGCATCAGCAGCGGCGTGCCCTGGAACAGCTGCACGTAGCCGCCGACGAAACGCTGCGCCGCCTTGCCGGAGCGCAGCCGCAGCAGCAGCAATGCCAGCCCGACGATGCCGCCGCCCACGAAGGCGACGAGGGAGAGGGCGACGGTCCAGCGCGCGGCCAGCAGCAGGTTGCGCAGGATGTCCCAGAGGGTGAATTCGACCATGGTGCGGGGCTCCGGGGATCAGCGGCCGAACAGGAAGCGCGGGCCGGCCCAGTACAGCAGCCGGCGCAGCGCGATCGCCAGCGCCAGGTAGAGGAGGGTGGCGACGATGTAGGCCTCGAAGGCCCGGAAGTTGCGGCTCTGGATCAAGTTGGCCGCGTAGCCCAGCTCGGGCGTCGAGATCTGGCCGCAGACGGCCGAGCCGAGCATCACGATGATGATCTGGCTGACCATCGCCGGCCAGACGTTGGCCAGCGCCGGCGGCAGCACCACCCGGGTGAAGATCTGCACCCGGCCGAGGGCCAGGCTCTGCGCTGCCTCGATCTGGCCGCGCGGCGTGGCCTCGACGCCGGCGCGGACGATCTCGGTGGCGTAGGCGCTGAGGTTGACCACCATCGCGATCACCGAGGCCGTCTCGGGCGAGAGCTTGACGCCCGCCGCCGGCAGCCCGAAGAACACGAAGAACAGCTGCACGATGAAGGGCGTGTTGCGCACCAGCTCCACGTAGCCGCCCACGACCCAGCGCAGCGCGGCCGGTCCGCTGGCGCGCGCCCAGGCGAAGGCGATGCCGAGCGCCATGCCGAGCACGGTGGCGACGGCGGTCAGGCCGACGGTCCAGTAGAGGCCGTGCAGCAGCAGCGGCCACTGCGCCAGCACGGCGGGGAAATCGAGTTCGATGCGCATGGGAGGCTGTGCGGGCGCGGGGCGGCGTTCGTTGCGGGATGGGCGCGGCGGGCGGCGCGCTTACTCGGGCAGGCTGCCGGCCGGACGGCCGAGCCACTTCTGCGCCATCTTGTCGAGTTCGCCCGATTTCTTCGCCTCGGCGATGATCTCGTTGACGCGGACGCGCAGCTTGTCCTCGCCCTTGGCCACGCCGATGAAGTTGGGGCTGTCCTTGAGCAGCAGCTTGTATTCGGCGTCGAGCTTCGGGTTCTTGGCCATCATGTTGCCGGCCACCGAGGCGCCGGTGGCGATCGCCTGCGTCTGGCCGGCGACGAAGGCGGCGACGGTGGCGTTGTTGTCCTCGAAGCGCTTCACGTCCGCGTTCGCGGGGGCGACCTTGCCGAGCTCCTGGTCCTCCATCGCGCCGCGGGTCACGGCGACGGTCTTGCCGCCCAGGTCGGCCCAGGTCTTGAGCGGCAGGCTCTTGGCCGCGAACACCGCCTGGAAGAAGGGCGAGTAGGACGAGGTGAAGTCGATCACCTTCTCGCGCTCGGGGTTCTTGCCCAGCGTGGAGATGACCAGGTCGGCCTTGCGGGTCTGCAGGTACGGGATGCGGTTGGCGCTGGTGACCGGCACCAGCTCGACCTTGGCGCCGAGCTTGGCGGCCACGAGCTTGGCCATGTCCACGTCCAGGCCCTGGGGCTGCAGGTCGGTGCCGACGAAGCCGTAGGGCGGGTAGTCGGTCGGGATGCCGATCTTGACCTGCCTGGACTTGGCGATGGCGTCGAGCGCGTCCTGCGCCATCGATGCGCCGGAAGCGGCGGCCGCGGCGAGGGCGACGAGGCCGAGGGCGAGGCGGCGCTTGCCGCGCGAGAACGGACGGGTGCGGGCGGAAGTCGGGGTCATAGCAAGGCTCCTAGATAGGTCGAGGGTTCGTCGGGTGAATCGGAGGCGGCTCCGCCGGACGGGGCGCGGCGGGCCGTGGAAGAGGCGGGCGGCGCGGGCGCCTTGGCGACCGGCGCCAGGGCGTCGCGCAGCTGGCGCAGGGGATCGCCGTCGGGCGCGGGCGGCACCTGGAGGGCGGACTGCACGGTGCCGATGTGCTCGGCCATCAGGCGTTCGGCTTCCGGCATGTCGCCGGCGGCCAGGGCGGCGACGATGCGCACGTGGTCCGCGCAGGACTGGGCCGCGTCGTGCGAGGACTGGTAGCGCATCGCCACCAGCGTGGTGCGCGCGGTGAAGTCGCGCAGGGTGTCGGCCAGCAGGCCGTTGCCCAGGCATTCGGCCAGGCAGACGTGGAAGTCGCCCAGCAGGAAGCTGCGCGCGCCCACGTCCTGGCCGGCCACCGCCGACTCCTCGCGGGCGATGTGCTGGCGCAGGCGGGCCAGCGCCTCGGCGTCGACGCCGCGCAGGCTGCGGATCAGGCCGGTCTCGATGACCCGGCGGGCCTCGAAGGCCTCGCGCGCCTCGGCTTCGGTGGGATCGATGACGTACCAGCCGCGCCGGGCGCTCACGGTGACCAGGCCCCGCGTCGCCAGCCGCGCCAGCGCTTCGCGCACGATGGTGCGGCTGCAGTCGAAGAGCATCGCCAGCTGCTGCTCGCCCAGGCGCATGCCCGGCGCGAGCTTCTGCGCCATGACGGCTTCGATGATGCGGTCGCTGATGTCGACGGCGGCGGTGGGAGAGGGCATGCATCCCGTTCAGCAGGAAGCGTGCCAGTGGTATGCAGCCGCTTCGCGAACTGGTATGCAAGACAAGTGCACTAAAACTGCACACGGAGTCTCCCGGCCTGCCCGGCGCGCGCACCGGATGGAGGCATGCGCCCGATCCCGGGGCGGGGACCGGGCCCCGGAACGCGCGGATGCCGGCGCTTCGGAAGTATCCCGGCGGGGCGATCCCGAATGACCGCGCGGCCCGACGGCGGGCGATGAACACGGGCATGCTGGAAGGCTTCCGAAAAGCCTGTCCGAGATCGCCGAGATGTTCCATCTGATTTTCAGCCTGCCGGGCCTCTATGTCGTCGGCCGGTTCCTGTGGCCCCTGCCGTGGCCGCTGCATGCCAGGGTCGGCATGGCCGTCGTCGCGCTGCTGGCCTCGCAATACCATTTGTTCAGCCGGATGTCCTCCGGCAGCCCGTTCTCGCCGGAGATGCCGCGCGCCGTGGTCGTCGTCCTGAACTGGGCGTTCGCGGCGCTCGTGCTCCTGGCGGTGTTCCAGATCCTGACGGACCTGGCGATGCTGGTCGCCATGGCGGCGCGGCGCCAGCGGCTGGCCGTTCCCGGCGGCGTGCGGTACGCCATCGGCGGCGCCGCCCTGGCGCTGGCGGCCATCGGCGTCGGCCAGGCCATCCGGGTGCCCGCGCTCAAGGACGTGGAGATCGAGATCGCCGACCTGCCGCCGCAGTTCGAGGGCTACCGCCTGCTGCAGCTCACCGACCTGCACATCAGCCGCCTGTTCGACAGGGCATGGACGCAGGCGGTGGTGGATGCGTCGAACGCGCTCGGCGCCGATCTCGTCGTCGTCACCGGGGATGTCATCGACGGCTCCGTGGACGCCCGCAGGGCGGACGTGGCGCCGCTGGCCGGCCTGCGCGCGCCCGACGGGATCTATGTGATTCCGGGCAACCACGAGTACTTTTTCGACTACCGGCGCTGGATGGACCATTACCCGGTGCTGGGCTTCCGGCCGCTGGAGAACGGCCACGCGATCCTCGCGCGCAGCGGCGCCCGGCTGGTGCTGGCCGGGGTGACGGACCTGTCCGCGCCCCAGGTCGGGCTGCCCGGCCCCGACCTGGAGAAGGCGCTCGTCGGCGCGCCCGCCAGCCTGCCCGTCATCCTGCTGGACCACCAGCCCCGCAAGGCGCGGCGGGCCGCCGCGCGGGGCGTCGCGCTCCAGCTGTCGGGCCACACCCACGGCGGCATGGTCCTGGGCCTGGACCGGCTGCTGGCCCTGTTCAACGAGGGCTTCGTCTCGGGCCTCTACCGGCTCGACGGCATGCAGCTCTACGTCAACAACGGCACGGCGCTGTGGCCCGGCTTCGCGCTGCGGCTCGGGAAGCCGGCCGAGCTGACCCGGATCACGCTGCGCAGGGGGTGAGGGCCCTCACTCCCTCGGCGGATCCGCGGGCGGCCGCGGCGCGCTGCCCATCACCACCCGGGCCTGGCGCCGGAAGCTGTAGTAGGCGCTGGCCCAGTCGAACATCACCAGCATCCGGTTGCGGAAGCCGATCAGGAAGTACAGGTGGGCGAAGAGCCAGAACAGCCAGGCCGGGTAGCCGCTGAAGCGCAGGCGCCGGTTGCCCGGCAGGTCCAGGTCCACCACCGCCGCGTTGCGGCCGATGGTCGCCAGGTTGCCGTAGTCCTGGTAGTGGAAGGCCTGCGTCGGCGTGCCGCGCAGCCGGCGCAGCAGGTTGGCGGCGGCGACGCGTCCCATCTGCTTGGCGGCGGGCGACACGCCGGGGACCGCCGACGCGGCATCGCGCAGGGCCGCGGCGGCGTCGGCCGGGGTGCCGGCGGGGTAGCTCTTCGCGGCCGCCAGGTCGCCGATGACGCTGACCTCCGGGTGCCCCGGCAGGGACAGGTCGGGCAGCACCTCGATCCGGCCGGCGCGATCGGTCGGGGCGCCGGACGCGGTGCCCAGCAGCTTGCCCAGCGGCGAGGCGGCCACGCCCGCGCCCCAGATGACGCAGCGGCTGGGAATGCGCTGGCGCTGGTCCGCGTCGGGGCCGACCTGCACGTCCACGCCCTCGGCATCGACGCCCACGATGCGGTGGCGCAGGCGCACCTGCACGCCCAGCTTCTTCAGCTGCTGGAGCGCCTTCTCGCTGAGTTCCTCGGGCATGGTGGACAGCACGCGGTCGCCGCCCTCGATGAGCAGGATGTTGGCGCTGGCGGGATCGAAGTTGCGGAATTCGCCGGGCAGGGTGTGGCGGGCGATCTCGGCCAGGGTGCCGGCCATCTCGACGCCGGTGGGGCCGCCGCCGATCACCACCAAGTTGAGCCAGTCGCGCCGGCGGGCCGGATCGTTCTCGCGCTCGGCCGCCTCGAAGGCCAGCAGCACCCTGCGGCGGATCCGCAGGGCGTCCTCCAGGGTCTTCAGGCCCGGCGCCGACGCCGCCCATGCGTCGTTGCCGAAATAGCTGTGGGTGGAGCCGGCGGCGACGATCAGGTGGTCGTACGCGAGTTCGCCGCCGTCGGCCAGCAGCAGCCGGCGATCGCGCAGGTCGACGCCGGAGACCTCGCCCATCAGCACGGTGGCGTTGGGCTGGTTGCGGAACAGGTGGCGGATCGGCGCCGCGATCATGGTCGAGGACAGGCCCGCCGTCGCCACCTGGTAGAGCAGCGGCTGGAACAGGTGGTGGTTGGTCTTGTCGACCACCGTCACCGCCACGTCCGCGTCGCGCAGGGCGCGCGCCGCCTCCAGGCCGCCGAAACCGCAGCCGACGATCGCCACCCGGGGTTTGCCGGGCGGCGCGTTCTCCGGGGCGGCGGGACCGGGCGCGGTGTCCCACGAGGCGTCGTCGGTCCGGGGACGGGCCGCCGGATCGTGTTCCGGCGAGAGCGTGTGCATGTTCATGCCAAGGATTATGGGCATCCGTGCGGCGCGCGACGGCATCATGTGCGAAGCTCGCCGGCCGTGCAGCGTCCTGTCCGCATCGTCCGCGGAATCGTCGGGCAGACCGGTATCCGGGCCCGGACCCGCGCCGGGCCCGGCGCGCGAGTCGGCCCGGCGGCCGTTCCCGGCGCCGCATTCCCGTGCATCACCCGAAGCCCCATCCCATGACAACCGTCTCTCCGGACAACCTTTCCGCCGCCGCGCCCCTGCGCCTGTCCGTGCTGGACCAGTCGGTGGCCGCCGCCGGCCGGCCGCAGTCCGACGCGCTGCGCCAGACCGTGGCGCTGGCCGCGCATTGCGAGGCGCTGGGCTACGACCGCTTCTGGGTCAGCGAGCACCATGGCCATCCGAGCATCGTCGGCAGCGCGCCCGAGGTGCTGCTGGCCGCCATCGCCATGCGCACCCGGCGCATCCGCATCGGCAGCGCCGGCGTGATGCTGCCGCACTACGCCTCCTTCAAGGTGGCCGAGCAGTTCCGGGTGCTCGACGCGCTGGCGCCCGGCCGCATCGACCTGGGCGTGGGCCGCGCGCCCGGCAGCGACCGGCGCACCGCCGCGCTGCTCAATCCCGACCTGGGCGCGGCCGAGCGCTTCGCCCAGCAGGTGGCCGAACTGCGCCTCTGGATCGACGGCCAGGAGATGCCGCCCGGGCACCGGGGCCACGGGGTGCAGGCCCATCCGCAGTCGGACACCGCGCCCGCGCTGTGGATGCTCGGCAGCTCGGACTACGGCGCCCAGGTGGCGGGGCATTTCGGGCTGCCGTACGCCTTCGCCTGGTTCATCACCGAGGGCCCGGGGGCGGACCAGGCGCTGGCGCTCTACCGCAGCACCTTCAAGCCCTCGGCCGTGCTGGCCCGGCCGCAGGCGGTGGTCTGCGTCTGGGCGCTGGCGGCCGACACCGAGGACGAGGCCTGGCGCCTGTTCCAGAGCCGCGAGCGCTGGCGCATGGACCGCAACGCCGGCCGGCTCGGGCCCCTGCTGCCGCCGGACGAGGCGCTGCGCGACTACGCGCCGTCCGAGCGTCCGGAGCGCGACGGATTGCGCGATCGCGCGCTGGTGGGCACCGCGGCGCAGGTCGGCGAGAAGCTGCGCGCGCTGGCGGCGCGCCTGCAGGTGGACGAGGTCGCCGTCATCACCTGGACGCACGATCCCGCGGCGCAGCGGCGTTCCTACGAGCTGCTCGCGCAGGAATTCGGCCTGGCCGGCGCGATCGCCTGAAGGCCCGCGCGGCGATCCGCCGGAGGGGGCGCCCGCCCGCGCCGGACCGGCCGGGGAAGCGCGGCGGCGGCCGGCCGTGGGCGGCGTTACAGTCGCAGACACCATGACTGCCGCCACGTTCGCACCCCCCTACACCCCCCTCGACCACCTCGTGTCGCAGATGCGCGCGCACGGCCATGCCGTCCTGTCGGCCGCCGACGTCGCGCGCTGGACCGGCGCCACGCCGGAAGCGCTCGATGCCCTGCGCGCTGCCTGGGACGGCCTGCCGCCCGACGACTACCTGCGCGACGGCGGCCGCTACCGCAAGCGGCGCCATGCCTGCTTCGTCGCCGACGGCGCGGGCATCCATCCGGTGCCGCACCGCGCGCATTGGCAACCGGTGGAATACAACGCGCTGCACGGCGGCATGCAGCGCTGGTTCGCGCCGATGCTGCCCGAGACGGTGGCGGCGCCCGCCTGGGGCCGGCTGCTGCGGGCGCTGGCCGATCTGGCGCCCCGCATGCGGGCGTCGGACGAGGGCGGGCCGTCTCCCGCGCCCGCCCCGGAGGCCGCCGAACCCGGCGCGCCGGAATCCCGGCCCTGGTACATCGAAGCCCACCAGTTCCGCATCGACACCGCCGACGGCATCGGCCGGCCCACGCCCGAAGGCGCGCACCGCGACGGCGTGGACCTGGTGGCGGTGTTCCTGGTCGGCCGCCGGGGGATCAAGGGCGGCGAAACCCGTGTCTTCGAGGCCCACGGCCCGCGCGGCAGCCGCTTCACGCTGACCGAGCCGTGGTCGGTGCTCCTGCTCGACGACGCGCGGATGATCCACGAATCCACGCCGATCCAGCCGCTGGCGCCGGCGCACGGCGGCGGTGAGCCGGCCGATGGCGCGACCGCCTGGCGCGACACCCTGGTGGTGACCCTGCGGTCCCGGGGCTTCCAGGGCGAGGACGCGACGCCCGCGGTTTCCGGCGCGGAATAACCGGCGTCCGGCCCGGGTCTTGGGGGGCGGCGGCGGCGGTCGGATGCGGCAAGATGGGCAGGTCGCCACTACGCAGGAAGGAGTCGCCCCATGTTCAAGCACATCCTCGTCGCCATCGACGGTTCGGAACTGGCGCTGCAGGCGCTGCGCGCCGCCACCGACCTGAGCCGCACCTGCGGCAGCCGGATGACGGTGGTGTTCGTGGTCAATCCGTATCCCTTCGTCGGCGTGGGCACCGACTTCGCCTACGGCCAGGCGCAGTACCTGCAGGCGGCCAACGGCGAAGCCGACGCGGCGCTGGCCGAAGTGGAGACGGTCCTGGCCGCCAGCGCCCAGGGCGTGCCGCACCAGGTGCTGCGGGTGGAGGCGGACAGCATCCAGGCCGGCATCCTCGACACCGCGACCCGGCAGCACGCCGACCTGATCGTCGTCGGCTCGCACGGCCGCAGCGCGCTGGAGAAGCTGGTGCTGGGCAGCGTGACCCAGCGGGTGCTGTCGGGTTCGCACCTGCCGGTGCTGGTGGTGCGGGATTGAGGCGGGACCGGGCCCCGAGGACACGGGGCGCCCGGCTCAGCCGCGCACGTCGGCCACCGGCTCGTCGCCGAAGTCCGGCCGCGCCAGGTAGGCCAGCACCTGCCGCGCGGCGGCTTCGGGCGAGGTGAGCTGCCGCTGGGCCTGCAGCGCGGCGAAGCGGCCGCGGTCGGGGAAGTCGCCGGCATCGGCGCCGCGCAGGTGCGCTTGCATGTCGGTGTCGATCACGCCCGGCGCCAGCGAGCACAGCCGGGCGCCGTCCGGGCGCCGCGCCTCGTCCAGCGCGGCGCAGCGGGTGAACATGTCCATGCCGGCCTTGGCGGTGCAGTAGGCGGCCTGCGAGGCCATCGGCCGGCGGCCCAGGCCCGAGGAGATGTTGAGCACCCGGCGCGGCACCGTCCAGCCGCGGGTCGCGGCCAGGAAAGCGGCGCTCAGCAGCATCGGGGCCTCGAGTCCGACCCGCAGGGCATGCGCCGTGTCCCCGGCGTCCGCCGCATGGAGCGGCACCACCGGCGGGATGGCGCCGGCGTTGTTGATCAGCGTGGCGCCCGACCAGGCGCCGGACGGCCGGCCGGCCAGCCATGCCCGCAGCCGGGCGGCGGCGGCAGCGCCGTCGGCCAGGTCGAGCCGCCACTGGTCGATCTCGATGCCGGCCCGCCGCGCCTCGTCCGCCAGCGACGGATCGTCGTTGCGGGCGATGCAGACCAGCCGGTGGCCGGGCCGCAGCAGCTGCGAGGCCATGGCGCGGCCCATGCCGCGCGAGGCGCCGGTCAGGATGTAGAGGTGGGCGAGGGCCGCGGAAGCGTTCATGGCGGGTCGCGCGGTTCAGGCGGGGTCGGCGGCGGCCGGGGCGCTCGCCGGCGCCTTGCCGTCCACCGGCGCGCCGATGGCGAAGAACTGCCCGCCCGCCACGTGGTGCAGCGTGCGCAGCGCATCCGGCGCGGCGTCGAAATGCCAGCGCCCGCCGGAGAAGACCCGGTCGTCGGCCCAGGCCGCCACCACCTCGCCCAGGAACAGGTCGTAGCGCTGCTGGATGCCGTCTTCGGGCAGCAGACGGCATTCCAGCCAGGCGACGCAGCCGTCGATCAGCGGCGCTTCTGTTTCGCTAGCGGGGAACGTGGGAACGGCGAGGGCCGCGAGCTTGTCGGGCAGCGACTTCCCGGTCTCGGTGCCCAGCGCGACGACGAGCGCGGCCTGGCCGCTGCAGGGCACGCTGAGCGCGAAGCCGCCGGCGGCCTCGACCAGCTCCCGGGTGCGGGTGGCTTTGTCCAGCACCACCGCGACCTTGGGCGGGTCGAAATCCAGCGGCATGGCCCAGGCGGCGGCCATCGCATTGGCCTGGCCGGCGTGCGCGGCCGAGACCAGCACCGTCGGGCCGTGGTTGAGCAGGCGGTAGGCCTGGGGCAGGGGAACGGAAATGCGCATGGTCGGGGAATGGAAAGAAAAAACCGGAGGCACCGAGCGTACCCCGCCGTTGCGGGCGGGCGGTCGGAAATCGGCCCGTCAGAACGTCGGCGGCGCGGTCCAGCGCAGCGGCGCGCCGGTGGACGGGTGCGCGACGCCGAGTTCGGCCGCATGCAGCAGCAGCCGGGGCGCGGCGGAGCGCGCCGCCGGCGGCGCGTAGAGCGCGTCGCCCAGGATCGGGTGGCCGATGGCCAGCAGGTGGACGCGCAGCTGGTGGCTGCGCCCGGTCAGGGGTTCGAGTTCGAGACGGCTCGTGCCGGCGGCGGCATCGTGCGACAGCAGGCGCCAGCGGGTCAGGCTGGGGCGGCCGTGGACGGCGTCGATCTTCTGCAGCGGCCGGCGCGGCCAGTCCACCGCCAGCGGCAGGTCGATGCGGGACCAGCCCCCGGCGTCCTCGGGGCCGTCCGCCTCGGGCAATCCGGCGACGACCGCGTGGTAGCGCTTGCGCACCCGGCGGGTCTCGAAGGCCCGGCCGAGGGCCCGCTGGGTTGCGGGGCCGCGCGCCATCACCACCAGGCCGGAGGTCGCCAGGTCCAGCCGGTGCACCACCAGGGCTTCGGGGAAGACGGCCTGCACGCGGTGCGCCAGACAGTCCTGCGCATCGGCCCCGCGCCCGGGCACCGACAGCAGGCCGGCGGGCTTGTCGAAGACCAGCAGGTCGTCGTCGGCATGCAGCGGGACCGGCTCCCAGGCCGGCGGCGGCGGCAACGGTTCCAGCCGCGCCAGGCTGGCGACCGCGACGGGCGCCTCAGGCCGCATCGGGTCCCGCCACCAGCCGCTGCACGGTGGCGCACAGTTCCTCGACGTCGTTGGGCTTGTAGATCAGCTCCAGCGCGCCGGCCTCGCGCGCGGCGCGCTCGATCTCGGCGGTGATGTGGCCCGAGGCCAGCGCCACCGGCAGGTCGGGCCGCAGCGCCTTGGCGGTGCGCACCAGGTCCACGCCGGAGTAGCCGGGCATGTTGTAGTCGGTCACCAGCAGGTCGAAGGCCCCGGGCGTGTCGCGCAGCGCCTGTTCGGCCTCGTAGGGATCGGTCAGGCCGGTGACGCGGTAGCCGCGGCGGGTGAGCAGCCGCCGCACCAGGAACACGAGCGCATGGTCGTCGTCCACGTACAGCACGTGGCGGCCCTCGCCCTCGCTGGCGGGTTGCGCGACCGGCTGCGGCGCGGCGCCGGGCGCCGGCGCCGCGGAAGCCGGGGCGGGCTCGGCCGGCGCTCCGCCAGGCGCGGCCCCGCCCCCGATCGGCTCCGGCATCGGAAGCACCGGGAAATACAAAGTGAAGACGCTGCCGCGGCCGGGCTCGCTGCGCACGTCGATGGCGCCCTGGTGGTTGCGCATCACGCCGTGCACCACCGCCAGGCCCAGGCCGGTGCCCTGGCCGACCGGCTTGGTGGTGAAGAAGGGCTCGAAGATGCGTTCGAGCGTCGATGCGTCCATGCCGCTGCCCGTGTCGGCCACCGAGACCGCGACATAGCGCCCCTCGCGCAGGCCGAGCCGGTCGCGCACCTTCTGCGGCGGGTTCTGCGCGATGGCGGTCATGGCGAAGCTGCCGTGGGCGGTCCCCAGCGCATGGACCGCGTTCGTGCCCAGGTTGAGCAGGACCTGCTCCACCTGGGTGGCGTCGCCCAGGATCGGGGGCAGGTCGGTGCTCGCGCTCAGGCGCATCTCGATGTGCGGCGGCAGGGTCACCCGCAGCATCCGGCCGGTTTCGGCGACCACCTCGGCGATGGACACCGGCTGGCGCCGGCTGGGTTCGTTGCGGCTGAAGGTCAGGATCTGCCGCACCAGATCGCGCGCGCGCCGTCCGGCCTTGCCGATCTCGACCAGGCTGAGCTGCGCCGGCGAGTCCGGGCCGGCGTCGGCGATGGCGAGTTCCACGTTGCCGAGGATGGCGCTCAGGATGTTGTTGAAGTCGTGCGCGATGCCGCCGGCCATGGTGCCGACCGCCTGCATCTTCTGCGACTCGCGCAGCTGCGCCTCCAGCGTGGCACGGTGCGCTTCGGCCTTCCTGCGGCCGGTCAGGTCGTGGGCGAAGAGCGTGGTGGTGGCGTCGCCGTCGCGCTGCTCGAAGGAGACGCTGATCTCCACCATCAGTTCGTGCCCGGTGGCGGTGCGCGCCGTCATCTCGCCGAGCATGGCATTGGTCGAGATCTGCGAGAACGACAGCACATGCGGCGCGTCGGGCAGGAAGCGCGACAGCGGGGTGCCCAGCGCCTGCGACGCCGGGCACTGGAACAGCGCGGCGGCGGCCGGGTTGAAGACGGTGACGCACTGGTTCGCGTCGACGCACACGATGGCGTCGAGCGCCGAATCGATGACCGCCTCCAGGCGGCTCTCGCTGGCCCGCAGCTGCTCGTTGCGCTGCTGCAGCGTCATCGCGCTGTGCTGCAGCGCCCGGCGCTCGGCCAGCAGCGGGCCCTGGTCGACGATGGCGCAGATGTAGTGGTACGCCGGCTCCCCCTCGTCGTGTCCGCTGGCCGACGGCGCCTCGTGCGCGTCGTCGACCAGGCCGCGCGGAACGTCGATCCGGCGGATCTGCAGGTCGCCGGTCATGGTGCCGCCCGAATCGCCGATGGTGAAGACCACCTCGGCCGTCTCGCTGCGGCCCTGGCGGCGCGCCTCGGAGAACCCGTGCGTGACCTTGCCGATGTGGCCCGCGCTGACGAAGGGCATGAGCGAGGTCAGCGGCCGGTCGTGCAGCGTGGGCTGGAACAGGCGCTGCGCCATGGCGTTGCTCTGCACCACCATGTCGTATTCGTCGATCACCATCAGCGCCAGCGGCACGCTGGAGAACAGCGTCTCGAACCGGACCGAGGCGCTTTCGGCCGCGCGCTGGCTGTAGCGCAGGACCCGGTTCTGGGCCTCCAGGTCGTCGTGGCGCGCCTGCAGTTGCGCCAGCCGGGCCGACAGGGCTTCGAGCAGGACCGCGGGGTCCGCAGCGCTGGTCGGCGCATCCGGTGCTGCGGGCGTGTCGGCGGGTGCGGGCTCCTGCGGAGGCGTCATGGACGAGGAAGGCGCATGGGCGGTGGCGGCTCGCCTACATGCCGGAGTAGTTCGGGCCACCGCCGCCTTCGGGCGTCACCCAGACGATGTTCTGCGTCGGGTCCTTGATGTCGCAGGTCTTGCAGTGCACGCAGTTCTGCGCGTTGATCTGCAGCCGGCGGTCGCCCTGGTCGTTGGCCTCGACGTACTCGTAGACCCCGGCCGGGCAGTAGCGGCCCTCGGGGCCGGAATACACCGGCAGGTTGATGCGCTCGGGCACCGTCGGGTCCTTGAGCGTCAGGTGCGCCGGCTGGTTCTCCGCATGGTTGGTGTTGCTGATGAACACGCTGGAGAGCTTGTCGAAGGTCAGCACGCCGTCGGGCTTGGGGTAGACGATGGGCTTGCATTCGCGCGCCGGCTTCAGGCGCGCGTGGTCGGCCTCGCGGCGGTGGATGGTCCAGGGGATGTTGCCCTTGAGCACGAACTGCTCGAAGCCGGTCATGATCGTCGCGATGCCGCGGCCCTTCTTGAACCACTGCTTGAAGTTGCGCGCCTTGTGCAGTTCGGTGTGCAGCCAGCTCTTCTCGAAGGCTTCTGGGTAGGCGGACAGTTCGTCGTGCCGGCGGCCGGCGGCGATGGCGTCGAAGGCGGCGTCCGCGGCCAGCATGCCGGTCTTGATGGCGGCGTGGCTGCCCTTGATGCGGCTCGCGTTGAGGTAGCCGGCCTCGCAGCCGATCAGCGCGCCGCCGGGGAAGACCGTCTTGGGCAGGGCCAGCAGGCCGCCGGCGGTCAGGGCGCGCGCGCCGTAGGAGATGCGCCGGGGCTTCTTCCAGGCCGGGTCCTTGCCGTCGCTCTCGAAGTACCAGCGGATGTTGGGATGGGTCTTCCAGCGCTGGAATTCCTCGAACGGGCTCAGGTAGGGGTTCTGGTAGTCCAGCCCGACCACGAAGCCGACGATGACCTGGTTGTTCTCCGCGTGGTACATGAAGGAGCCGCCGTAGGTGTCGGCGTCCAGCGGCCAGCCCGCGCTGTGCAGCGCCAGGCCGGGGGTGTGGCGCGCCGGGTCGATCTCCCAGAGTTCCTTGATGCCGATGCCGTAGCTCTGCGGGTCCTTGTCCTCGGCCAGGTTGAAGCGGGCGATGAGCTGGCGGCCGAGGTGGCCGCGCGAGCCTTCGGCGAAGACGGTGTACTTGCCGTGCAGTTCCATGCCGAGCTGGAACTCGTCGGTCGGCTCGCCGTCCTTGCCGATGCCGAGGTTGCCGGTGGCCACGCCCTTGACCGAGCCGTCGTCGTTGTAGAGCACCTCGGCGGCCGGGAAGCCGGGGAAGATCTCCACGCCGAGTTCCTCGGCCTGCTGGGCCAGCCAGCGGGTGAAGTTGCCCAGGCTGATGATGTAGTTGCCGTGGTTCTTGAAGCAGTCGGGCAGCAGGAATTCGGGGGTGCGGGTGCCGCCTTTCTCGCCGAGGAACATGAAGGCGTCCTCGGTGACCGGCTGGTTCAGCGGCGCGCCGCGCTTCTTCCAGTCGGGGAACAGCTCCTTCAGCGCGATCGGGTCCATGATGGCGCCCGAGAGGATGTGCGCGCCGGGTTCGGAGCCTTTCTCCAGCACCACCACCGACAGTTCGGAGCCGGCTTCGGCGGCGCGCTGCTTGAGGCGGATGGCGGCGGACAGGCCGGCCGGGCCCGCGCCGACGACGACCACGTCGTATTCCATCGATTCGCGGGGGCCGTACTGGGCCAGGATTTCGTCGTGGGTCATGGAGTGGGGATGCTAGGGGGCGGGAAGTCGGATGTTGTCTCGTTTTCCTGCGGTGCCGCTGCGCGAGCGGACCGGAGGGAGCCGCAAATTCTAGACCCAGCCCCGCCCGGAGCGATGTCGCGCGCGTGCCTGCCGCCCCCACGGCGACGGGCGGGCCGCGCCGGTCGGCGGCGGTCCGGCCGGCCCCGGTGCTCAGGCGCCGGTCGGGGCGTGCGGTTGCGCCGGCAGTTCGAGCCGGGCTTCGAAGCCCGGGCTGCCGTCGGTCAGCGGCGAAACCAGTTCGAGGCGGCCGCGGTGGCGCTCGACGATGGAGGTGACGATGGACAGGCCCAGCCCGTAGCCCACCTGGTCCTCGGAATGGCGCACGTGGCGCTGGCGCATGGACTGGAGCCGTCGCGCCGGGACGCCGGGGCCGTGGTCCCGGACCCGCACCGAGCAGGGTGGAACCACCTGGATCTCGACCCGCCCGCTGCTGTAGCGCAGCGCGTTCTCGACCAGGTTGCGCAGCGCGATGGCCAGGGTGTCGAAGTCGCCGAGCGCGGAGGGCAGATCGTCGTCGGGCACGTCGAGCGTCAGGCGCTGGCGCACCGCGTCGGTCTGCCAGAAGTCCTGCGCCACCACCGCGGCGAGCTGCACCAGGTCCACCGGCGCCTGGCTGAGCGATGCGGACGACTCGGCGCGCGAGAACTGCAGCAGCTTCTCGGTGCGCTGGCTCAGTACGCCGAGCGAATCGACCGCGGCCTGCACGTCGGCCCGGTCGATCGTGTGGTCGAGCGCGGTCTGCAGCCGCAGCCGGGTGGCGGCCAGCGGGGTGCGCAGCTCGTGCGCCGCATTGGCCGACAGGGCGCGTTCCACGTCGAGCGCATGCGACAGCCGCGCCAGCAGGTGGTTGACGTGCTCGCCCATGGAGCGCAGCTCGCGCGGCAGGCCGTCGAGCGGGATGGAGCGCAGGTCGTTGCTGCCGCGCTGGCCGATCTCGGCCTCGATGCGCTGCAGCGTGCGCAGCTGGCGCCGGGCGATGCCGCGCAGCGTCCAGGCCAGCAGGGGCAGCATCGCCACCATCGGCAGGATCAGCCCGAACATGACCCGCCGCACCGCGTCGCGGCGCTCGCCCAGGGGTTCGGCCAGGCGCAGCATCAGCGGCAGCGTGGGATGCTGGACCGTGAAGATGCGCCACGGTCCGGTCGTGGAGAAGCCGGGCGTGAGCGCGCTGTCGAAGGGCCTGGCCGGCGCCTCCTGCGGGCGCATCAGCACCCGGCCGCGGGTATCGACCAGCTGGTAGACGACGGCGTCGCCCGCGATGAGCGGCGGCGGGGCGATCACCGGCGGGTCGCCCGGACCGGGCAGGTCGTCGAGATCGAGCTGGCCGACGGCGACATCGATCAGCCGGTGGGCGCTCTCGCGCATTTCGCTGTCGAAGTAGTGCTTGATCTCGCGCTGCACGTACCAGGCGACGCCGAGGATGCAGGCCAGCCAGATGCCGCCGACCCACAGGATGAGCGCGCGGGTCAGCCGGGCGACGATGCTGGTTGCCGCCGGCGGCGCGGCGGACGCGGGGGCCGGCGGGGCGCCGGCCGGGTTCACGGCGACTCCGGCAGGAAGGCGAGCCGGTAGCCCAGACCGCGCAGGGTCTGGATGTGCTCGCGGCCGAGTTTGCGGCGCAGCCGGCTGATGAAGACTTCCAGCGTGTTGCTGTCGGTCTCGCTCTCGAAGCCGTAGAGGGCGTCCTGCAGCACCTCGCGGGTGTGGATGCGGTCGGGGCGCGTGGCCATGACGCGCAGCAGCGCCCATTCCTTGGCGGTCAGCACCACCGGCACGCCCGACAGGCGGACCAGGTCGCGGGTGAGGTCGATCTCCAGGTTGCCGAGTTGCACCACCGGCGCGTCGCCCGCGCCGCGCCGGCGCTCGATGGCGCGCAGCCGGGCCAGCAGTTCGCCCGGGTCGTAGGGCTTGACCAGGTAGTCGTCCGCGCCGGCGTCGAGGCCGCGGATGCGGTCGCTGACCTGGTCGCGGGCGGTGAGCACGATGACCAGCGGACGCTCCTTGAGGGCGCGCAACGCCGGCAGCAGGGTCAGGCCGTCGCCGTCCCCCAGGTGCAGGTCGAGCAGCACCGCCGCGTAGTGGGCGCCGGCGATGGCCGCCCGCGCGCTGGTCAGATCGGTGGCGGCGTCGACCACAAAAGATTTGGCGCGCAGATAGCTGCAGACCGCATCGGCCAGGGGGGCATCGTCTTCGACAAGCAGGACTCGCACGGGAGGGATCTCCGGATCGGATGGTTGAAGCGTAGAAAAACGGGTTCTAATTTGTGACCCTTTGTGACCGTCAGTGTAGAGCTTCGCCAAAACAAAGAAAACGCAGGATGAATATAGTCTGAGGCAGTTGTTCAGTCGGGTTTCATGACTGGCGACTGAACTGCCCCCTATGGCATCCTTTCTCCGCTTCTTTCCTCGACTTCTCCAGGCATGCCTTTCCGGTTGATACCCCCCGTTTTCCGCAGCCCGCACGCCCCGGTCCGGGGCCCCGCGGGCACGCCGCGGTCCCCCCGCACCGTGGCACTGGCGCTGGCGCTGTGGTTTTCCACCGTCGGCAACTGGGCGATGTGGCGCGAGATCCTCGGCCTGATCGAGCAGGGCCGTTTCAGCAGCGGCCATCCGGGGCTGCTGGCGGCGGCCATGGGCATCCTGGTCTTCGGCCTAAATGCGGTGCTGCTGACCCTGCTAGCGTGGCCGCGCGGCATGAAGCCGGTCTGGATCGCGCTCGCCGTGATCGCCGGGGTGGCGCAGCACTACATGCTGTCCTACGGCACGGTCATGGACCCGGGCATGATGGCCAACGTCCTGCAGACCGATCCTCGCGAGGTGCGCGACCTGCTCAACCTGTCGCTGCTGGGGCAGGTGCTGCTGGTGGCGGGGCCGCCGACGCTGGTGCTGGTGCGTACGCCGCTGCGGCGCTTCGGCGTCTGGGGGCAGCTCTGGCGCAACGCGGCGTTGATGGCGCTGGTGGTGGCGGGCGTGTCGCTGGCCAGCCTGGGGGTCTACCGCGAGCTGGCGCCGCTGCTGCGCAACAACGACCAGCTGCGCTTCATGACCAACCCGGTCTCCAGCGTCTACTCGACCCTGAACGTGGCGACCAAGCCGCTGCGCAAGCGCGGCCCGCGCAAGCTGGTCGCGATCAGCGCGGGGGCCAAGCTCGGCCCCAGCTACGCGGCCGGTGCCGCGCCCCCCAAGCCGCCGCTCTTCGTGCTGGTGGTGGGCGAGACGGCGCGTGCCGACCATTTCGGCCTGAACGGCTACCCGCGCGACACCACGCCCGAGCTGGCCGCACGGCAGGTGACCAGCTTCCGCGACGTGCATTCCTGCGGCACCAACACCCTGGCGTCGGTGCCGTGCATGTTCTCGCCGCTGGGCAAGCAGGGCTACGAATCGCGCAAGGTCGACTACGAGAACCTGCTCGACGTGCTGCAGGCCGCCGGCCTGGGCGTGGTCTGGATCGACAACCAGGCCGGCTGCAAGACGGTGTGCGACCGGGTGCTGACCTATTCGACCGACGACGCGCTGGGCGCGCGCGATCCGGCGGCCCGGGCGCTGTGCGACGGCGGCGAGTGCCTCGACATGGTGATGCTGCAGAACCTCGACCAGCGCATCGCGGCGCTGCCCGAGGCGCGGCGCCGCAACGGCATCGTGGTGGTGATGCACCAGATGGGCAGCCACGGGCCGGCCTACTACCGCCGGTCCTCGCCCGGCAGCAAGCGCTTCCTGCCCGAATGCGCCACCAACGAACTGGCCAAGTGCGACCACCAGGCGCTGGTCAACGTCTACGACAACTCCATCGCCGAGACCGACCGTTTCCTCGGCCACGCCATCGACTGGCTCAAGGCGCGCCAGGACCGGTTCGCGACCGGCATGCTCTACCTGTCGGACCACGGCGAATCGCTGGGCGAGTACGGCCTGTTCCTGCACGGACTGCCCTACGCGCTGGCGCCCGAGGTGCAGAAGCACGTGCCGATGGTGCTGTGGCTGGGCGACGGCTTCGCGTCGCGCCAGGGCCTGGACCGGGGCTGCATCCAGGCCCTGCGGGATGCGGCGCTGACCCACGACAACCTGTTCCACACGGTGCTGGGCACGCTCGACGTGGGCACGCCCGCCTACCGGCCGGCGCTCGATGCCTTCGCCGGCTGCCACGGGCCGGCGCGCCTCGCGTCGAGCGGCGCGGGCTCGGCCGTGCGCTGACGACCCGGCACCCCGGAACGTCGGGGCGCCCGGGCAGGAGGTTCAGCGCTTCAGCGCACCACCCGGTAGCTGGCCGCGTTGTCCGCCAGCCATCGCCGCGCCAGCGCCATGGCCGAGGCGGCATCCCGGTCGGCGTCCGGGTGGAAACCGCGCCGCAGGTAGCGCGCCAGCGGCGCCGCGCAGCGCCAGACGAGCCCGTCGCGGCCCAGCAGCAGGCTCGCGGCCTCGCGCAGGGTGCGGGGCCGGGCCAGGCTGGCGTCGCCGCGCAGGTTGATCCAGGTCTGCCGGCCGCTGTCCGCCGCGAAGGTCGCCAGCACGTACAGGTACCACCCGATGCGCAGCCGGTGGCTGCCGCCGAGCGCGCGGAACAGGTCGAAGGCGACCGACCGGTGCTCGGTTTCCTCGGCCGCGTGCCAGCGCCACAGGGTCTGCATCGTCGGGCCCGAATCTCCGAGCCAGCGCGGATACCGCAGCGTGCCGTCGGCCAGCACCGCGGTCAGGTGCTCGTAGGCGCAGGTGGCGGCCAGGGCATGCAGCGGAGGCAGCCGGCGGGCGCGTTCGGCGCGGCGCTTCGCCCAGTCCTGCCAGCGGTTGTCCAGGCCCTGGCGCGCCAGCTCCTCGTTGAACAGGCCGTGGATGCGCCGGTGGGTCGCCTCCTGGCCGATGAAGTCCTGCACCGTGTCGCGCAGCGCGGCATGTTCCGGCGTGTCGGGCAGCCGCCGGGCGGCCTCGCGCACCGAGTCGATGAAGAACTGCTCGCCCACCGGGAAGCTCATCGACAGCGCGTTGAAGAACTGGCTGCGGAAGGCGTCCCCGCCGTGCCAGCGGCGCGGGAAGCCGCGCGACAGGTCGATCTCCAGCTTGCGGATGGTCAGCCGCAGGGCGCGGTCGGCGCGGGCTGCGACCTCGGGGTCCGGACGGGAAGGATGGGTCATGGAAGGTGCTCCTCGAAAAGAACCGGCAGGGTCCGGGCAAGGGCGATCGCCCCGGAGAAGGATGCGTTCGCCTTGCGGCGGAGCCTGTTTATGAGCAGTATTCAGTTTTGGTACGCCCCCCGCAACTCGCTTCCCGCTCGGTTTTCACCACGCCCCGCCATGACCCGACCCACCGACCCGCCGCCTTCGGAAACCATGCGCAAGCAGCCCGTCCAGGAGCGCGCGCAGCGCACCATCGAGGCGATTTTCGATGCCACCGCTCAGATCGTGGACACCGAAGGCGAGGCCGGGCTGACCACCAACAAGGTGGCTCGCCGCGCGGGTTTCTCCATCGGCACGCTCTACCAGTATTTCCCGTCCAAGGAAGCCATCCTGTCGGCGATGATCCGGCGCCAGCGCGAGCAGGTGCAGATCGACATCCAGGCCATGCTCGACGACGCGGTGGCCCGGCAGCGCCCGGTGCCCGGCGTGGTGCGCGACCTGGTGCGCATGCTGGTCGCTTCCTTCGGCGCCGGTCCGGCCGCGCGGCGCGCCATGGTGCGGCTGGGCTGGCGGCTGGACCACCACGACAATATCGCGCAGGCGCTGCGCGAGGGCGCCGAGCGCAACGCGGTCGCCCTGGCGCAGCTCACCGACCCCCGGGTGCGTCCCCCGACGCCGGCGGTGATGTTCGTGGCGACCCGCGCGGTCATGGGCGCGATCCGCAGCGCCTCGCTGGAGGCCTCGCCGCTGCTGGGCACCCGGGCCTTCGAGGACGAGCTGGTGCGGATGGTCTGGGGCCTGCTGGCGGTGCGGGCCGAGGTGCCGGACGATTGACGCCCGGCGCACCGGTCGGGGGAAGAAATCCCGTCCATGCCGGCGTCCGTGCTTTGTCGCCAGCTACGGATTCGATAGCAGGCCGTCCGCTCAGATCTGCGGCCAGTAGGGCAGTTCCTGCGATTCCATCGCCGCCAGGGCCGCGAGCGCCTGGACCTCGGTGCGGTGCAGCTCCAGCGACGGTCCGGCATCGAGCGCGCCGGCCTTGCGCAGCACCTGCTCCACCGGCAGCTTCAGGCCGCTGATCACCATGCCGATGCCGCGCGCCGCCAGCTGGGCGCGCAGCCCGGCGAAGACCTCGGCGCCGGTGGCGTCGACCCGGTTGATGCCCTGCGCCACCAGGTAGACCCGGCGGACGCCGGCGTCGGCCATCGCATGGTCCATCACCGTGCGCTCGAAGCTCGCGGCCGAGGCGAAGTCCAGCGCCGCGTCCATCCGCAGCGCGTACACCCCCATCGCCAGCGGCGGCAGGCCCCACAGGTGGCGGTCGCGCAGGCTGCCGTCGGGGTGCAGGCCCAGTTCGATGATGCGCGGATGCATGCGCTGGTAGAGGAAGTGCGCGAAGCTCATCAGCAGCCCCGCGACCACGCCCCAGTACAGCCGCGGCGCCGTCGCCAGGGTGATGGCGAAGGTGCTGGCGCCGATGACCGCCTCCACCCGCGACACCCGCCACAGCCGGGGCAGCACCGACGGCCGGATCAGCCCGGTGATCGCCGCCACCACCACCGCCGCCAGCACCGACTGCGGCACGTGGCGCAGCGCCGGCATCAGCCACAGCAGCGCCAGCACGATCACCCCGACCGAGAACACCGTGGCCCAGGCGGTGCGGGCGCCGGCGTAGAGGTTGATCGCCGAGCGCGAGAAGGACGCGCTGGTCGGGAATGCGCCCGACAGGCCCGAGGCCAGCTTGGCCAGCCCCTGGCCGATCAGGTCCTGGTTCTCGTCCCAGCGGGTGCCGCCGCGCTGGTTGTCGACCTTGGCGCTGGAAGCGGTCTCGAGGAAGCTCACCAGCGTCACCACCATGGCCGGCAGCAGCAGCTCGCCCAGCAGCGACCACGGCACCGGCGCCGGCGGCGCCAGGTGCGGCAGGCCGGACGGCAGCACGCCGACCACCGCGCCGCCGCCCCGCGCGAAGCCCAGGGCCGCGCTGATCGCCGCGCTGGCGCCCATCACCACCATCACCGTCGGGAAGCGCGGGAACCAGCGCTTGCCCGCCGCCAGCGCGGCCAGCGCGCCGAGCCCGAAGGCGGCCGACGCCAGGTCCAGCGGCGGCAATGCCGGATGCAGCAGGCTGGCCGGCGCGTGGGCGAAGCCCAGCAGCGCGGGCAGTTGCGAAGCCAGGATCAGCCAGGCCGCGGCCTGGGTGAAGCCGGTGAGCACCGGCGCGCTCACCAGGCTCAGCAGCCAGCCGAAGCGGAACGCGCCCAGCAGCAGCTGCATCGCGCCCGACAGCAGCGCCAGCCAGATCGCCAGCGCGACCCACTCCGGGCTGCCGCGCTCGGCCAGCCCGGTCAGCGCGGCGCCCACCAGCAGGCAGCTCAGCGCGGTCGGCCCCACCGACAGACGCGCCGAGGAACTGAACAGCACCGCCACCAGCGCCGGCAGCAGCGAGGCGTAGATGCCGGTCACCAGCGGCATGCCGGCCAGGTCCGCGTAGGCCACGCCCTGCGGCACCACCATCAGCCCGACGGTCAGCCCCGCCATCAGTTCGCCCCACAGCAGGGACCGGTCGGGGCGGGGCCAGCGCAGGAAGGGAAGCCAGCGGAGCAGGGCGGGAGACATGGTGCGAAGCATACGGCGACGAACCGCCGGGCCGGTGCCGGCGCGCGGGAACACGCGGTGCGCGGCACCCGGAAGCCGGTTTCTTGCTTCCGCCACCCGCTTGCGCCACGCGTCCCGCTCCGGGACGGGCAGGAAATGCCGATGGTTCCCCGGGACTACGCGCTGTAGTCCTGACCGCCATGGCTCCGCACGATCCGCTGACGCACGCGTGAGGCACCGGCAGCACAGGCGGGAGGCTGTTCGGCTTTCATCCACAGGGGGCGCTGCCCGCCACGGCATGGACCTCCGCCACGAGACCATGGGCCCATGCAAGCCGAAGCCACCTCCCTCCCGATCGCAGACCTCCTGGCCATCGCCGCCGTGACGGTCTCGACCGCCGTGGTGGGCATCTCCAGCTTCCTCGACCAATCGATGCGCCGCCCGTCCCTGGCCGGCTTGATGATCCATTCCGTTCGACTGGCTTTCTGAGCGACCGGCTATCCTGCCGAGGAGCGCGGTCATTCGCCCGTCATCCGTTTTCCGCGCGTCGGCCGTATCGCGGCACCACCGATTCACCCATGCGCCCGGCACGATCAGGCGGCGATCTTTCCGTGGATGCCGGAGGCGTCGGCGGTCAGCACCTGCACGCCGACGATCCTGACGACCAAATCGTCGGATCCCGGTGCAGTCACACTTCCGGCACCGGTGTTGGCCAGAACGTAGGTGTTGCCGGCGTAGTTGAAATAGGAGACGCCGTTGGCGGCCGTCACAGCCTCGACGGAAGCCAAGGCCTGCTCCAGCGAGCCCGCGGCGGATACGTCCTGCTTGACCAGGTCGGCGGCTGCCGCAACGGGAGCCCCCGCCAGGATCAGCGTGTCGGCGCTGGTGAAGCCTGCGATGGTGTCGATATGGGCGAAGGTGGAACCTGCTGCGCCCACCGTGACCGTGTCCTGCCCCGATCCCAGGATGATCGTGTCCGCGCCGGCGGACCCCGCGATGGCCAGCTTGCCGGCGAAGGACGATGCGTCCACGGTGGCCCGGTTGGTCAATGCCGCGATCGCCAGGTCGTTGGAGCCGGTGACCTTGAGGGTGGAGCCCGCCTGCGCAGTAACGGTGGAGATGGCGTTCGCCCCCACGCCGGCAACGCCGGAGGAGGCGATGTGGACGGTGGTGGTCAACGACGGGTCGGCCGCCAGATCGGTCGCGCGCGGGGCGATGGTCAGCGTCGTCACGGTCGCGGTTCCGCCGGTCGCGGCGCCCGCAGCAGCCCCCTCCAGCGACACGTTGATGGTCGTGACACCGGAGTCGAGGTTCAGAGTCGCAGCCCCCTCGTTCAGGCCCCCGAAAGCATAGGTGCGGGTCGTGTTGGCGGCATTGACGGTATCGGTGCCCTGGGTATCGGTCGTGTTGAATACGATCTTGATGACGGCAGTGTTGAAGAACGAAGTCGTAAAGTAAATGGCAGAGGACGGAGTGCTGTCCGTGAGGGCAGCCGAGGCGGCACTGGTGAATTCCAATGTCTCGATGTTGGTCAT
>JAKOND010000145.1 GCA_022702125.1 Burkholderiaceae bacterium | reverse complement strand
CCTCGACCCGCAGCACGACGGGCGCGTCCGCGCTTGTCCGATACGCGCCGAGCCCCGGTGCGGCCTGCGGAGGCGCCGGTTCTTGCTGGCGCATCCCGGCCGCCGCGTCCTCGGCGCCGACCATGGCAGCGGCGAGTCGCTCCGGCGTGCTGCCCGCGACCGGGCCGCCGTGCACCGCGCGGCCGCGTCGCAGCACGGTGACCGCGTCGGCGTAGGCGCTCACCTCGCGGAACTTGTGGGTGATGAGCAGCACGGTGCACTGCCCGGCGCGGGCGATGGCGCGCACGTGGCCCAGCACCTCGTCGGCCTCCTGCGGGGTGAGCACCGAGGTGGGTTCGTCCAGGATCAGCAGGCGCGGGCGCAGGTAGAGCTGCTTGAGCAGTTCGAGCTTCTGCTTCTCGCCGGCGGCCAGCCCGGACGGATGCGCGTCGAGGTCCAGCCGGAACGGGGTGGCGGCCAGGAAGTCGGCCAGCGCCGCGCGCTGGGCACGCCAGTCGATCACCGCTGGCACCCGGCCGCCGGCCAGCAGCAGGTTCTCGGCCACCGTCATGCCCGGCGCCAGGGTGAAGTGCTGGTAGACCATGCCAATGCCCAGCGCGCGGGCGGCGGCCGGGCTGGCGATCTCGCGCTCGCGGCCGTCGACCAGCAGGCTGCCCTGCTCCGCCCGCTGGAAACCGGCCACGCACTTGACCAGCGTGCTCTTGCCCGCGCCGTTCTCGCCGAGCAGCGCGTGGACGCTGCCGGGCGCGATGTCGAGACTCACCGCGTCGAGCGCGGTGAAGGCGCCGAAGCGCTTGGTGAGCCGGTAGGTGGACAGCGCCAGCGCGCCGGTGGCGGGCGGCAGGCCGCCGATAGCCGGGTGCGCGGGCGCGCCGGCGGGGACGGAGGCGGGGGATTCCATCGCGGGCCGTCCGTCAGGCGCCGGCCAGCGCGTCGAGCAGCGCGGCCGAGGGCGCATGGGCGCCGAACACGCCGCCCTGCATGGTGATCATCTTCAGCGCCGCCTCGTGGTTGCCCCGGTCGGTGGCGGCGGTGCCGTCGGACAACACTAGGCATTCGAAGCCGCGGTCGTTGGCCTCGCGCATCGTGGTGTGCACGCAGACGTCGGTGGTGATGCCGGCAAGCACCAGGTTCGCGATGCCGCGGGTGCGCAGGATCAGCTCCAGGTCGGTGGCGCAGAAGGAGCCCTTGCCGGGCTTGTCGATCACGGTCTCGCCGGGCAGCGGCGACAGTTCGGGAATGATCTCCCAGCCCGGCTCGCCGCGCACCAGGATGCGGCCGCAGGGGCCGTCGTCGCCGATGCCCAGGCCATCGCGGCCGATCCGGCGCGAGCGCCAGCGCTTGTTGGCCGGCAGGTCCGACAGGTCGGGCCGGTGGCCCTCGCGGGTGTAGATGACCGGGTAGCCCAGCGTGCGCATGCGGTCGAGCACCCGGCGGATCGGCGCGATCGGCGCGCGGGTCAGCGACAGGTCGTAGCCCATCACGTCCACGTAGCCGCCGACGCCGCAGAAGTCGGTCTGCATGTCGATCACCACCAGCGCGGTGGTCTCCGGCCGCAGCGAGGCGTCGTAGGGCCAGGCGTAGGGCTCGGCGGCAACGGTGGCGGGGGCGCTCATGGCGCGCCCTCCGTGCCCCGGCCGGCGTCCGCGGGCCGGGCGTCCTCGGGGCCGCGGTAATCGCGGACGGGCGCGGGGAAGCCGCAGCCGGTGCCGTCGGTCACGCGTACCGCGTCCTCCCACGGCAGGCGGTGGCGGCCGGCCACCAGGTCCTGCATGTAGGTGTAGGGGCAGTCCTGCGCGCCGCCGCGCACCGCCACGTAGCCGCGGTGGTGGAACTGGTAGGGGTTGTTCTCCACGCCCCAGCCGGTGCGCGCCTCGCGCAGCAGGTCGGGCCGCAGCTCGGCCGAGACGATCTCGTCGGGCCGGCCGCCGCCCTGCGCCAGTACCGTGCCGTCGAAGTGGCAGAACATGGCCTCGCCCATCGAGTCGAAGCTGCCGTCGCTGCCGCACATGCAGACGCTGGCGGTGTAGGCCAGGTTGCAGAAGGCGTTGGCCTGGTTGGTGATCCGCCAGGCGTGGCGGATCGGCGCGGTGTAGCCGGCGGTGCGCAGGATGATCTCCGCGCCCTTGTAGGTGGCCTCGCGGGCCATCTCGGGGAGCATCCCGTCGTGGCAGATGATGAGCGCGAGCTTCGATCCGTTGGGGCCGTCGCACACCGGGACGCCGAGGTTGCCCGGCTCCCACGGCTCCACCGGCACCCAGGGGTGCAGCTTGCGGTAGTAGAGCTTGATCCCGCCCCGGTCGTCGATGACCAGGCCGCTGTTGTAGGGGTTGCCGCCGGGGTTGTGCTCCATGATCGAGAAGCAGCCCCAGATGCGGTGCTCCACGCAGGCCGCCCGGAACGCGGCCACCTCCGGGCCGTCGAGGCGGCACAGGATCTCGGGCCGGGTGTCCATCGAGAGGCCGTGCAGCGCGTACTCCGGGAACACCACCAGGTCCATGGTGCCCAGGTTGCGCCGCGCCTTGCCCACCATCTCGCAGATGCGCCGGGTCTGCGCCGCCAGGTCCGCCGCCGTTTCGATCACCGGCAGCTGCAGTTGCACCAGGCCGATGACCACGCCCTGCGGCGATTTGTTGAGTCCGCCCAATCCGCTCATGGTGGGTTCTCCGGTCTATTTGGTTGAGAAAGTGGAAGTCAGCTCGCCCGGCTGGCCCTGGGCCGCGGTGCCGGGACGGCAGGTTGCGACCAGGATCAGCAGCGTGAGCACGTAGGGCACCGTGTAGAAAAGGTGGTAGCCCCAGCCGATGCCGATGGACTGCAGCGCTGGGCCGAGGGCGCCCGCGCCGCCGAAGAGGAGTGCCGCGCCGATGCAGCGCACCGGGCTCCAGCGCGCGAAGATCACCAGCGCCACCGCGATCAGGCCCTGGCCGCTGGAGATGCCCTCGTTCCAGCTGCCGGGATAGAACAGCGTGAGCGAGGCGCCGCCCAGGCCCGCGATGCAGCCGCCGAGCGCGGTGGCCGCGATGCGCATGCCCGCCACCGGATAGCCCAGCGCGCGCGCCGTGTCGGCCGAGTCGCCCGCCAGCCGCACCAGCAAGCCGGCGCGGGTGCGCGCCAGCGCCCACCGCATCAGCACCGCCAGCGCCAGGCCGACCGGCAGCAGCGCGTTGACCTGCAGCGCCTGCCGCACCGCCGGCAGGTCGCTCCAGCCGCCCAGCGCCAGCGCGGGCAGCTGCGGCGCCTGCGGCTGGATCAGCGGCTTGCCGAGGTAGAAGGCCAGCCCGGTGCCCAGCAGCATCAGCGCGATGCCGGTGGCGATGTCGTTGACCCGCGGCAGCGAGCACAGCACGCCATGCAGCGCTGCCAGCAGCCCGCCGGCCAGCGCCCCGCAGAGCACGCCGGCCCACGGCGAGCCGCTCGCATAGGCGCCGCCGAAGGCCGCCATGGCCGAGAGCACCAGCACGCCCTCCAGGCCCAGGTTGACCCGGCCGGACTTCTCGGTGAGGCACTCGCCCAGGCTCACGAACAGGAAGGGCGTGCCCACCCGCAGCGCGCCGCCGACGATGGCGGCCAGCAGGGTGATCCAGGTGTCGGCGGTCATCGGGCGGCCTCCGGGGCGGGCGGGACGGGTGCGGCCGGACGCCGCGCCGCGAAGAAGGCGGCCCAGTCGCGGCCGCGCAGCGACTCGCTCGCCAGCACCAGCACGAAGGCGATGCCCTGCAGCACCAGCACCGACGCGTCGGGCAGCCCGAGCCGGCGCTGCAGCAGGCTGCCCGCCGCGCCGAAGCCGCCGAAGACGATGGCCACCGGCACGATCGCCACCGGGTTGTGGCGGGCGATGAAGGCCACCAGGATGCCCGCGTAGCCGTAGCCCGCGATCAGCGCGGCGTTGGCGTTGCCGTGCACCGCCGCCACCTCGACCGCGCCGGCCAGCCCCGCGCAGGCGCCGCCGACGGCGCAGGACGCCACGATCAGCCGGCCGGCCGGCAGGCCCACGAGCTGGGCGGCGCGCGGATTGCCCCCCACC
>JAKOND010000140.1 GCA_022702125.1 Burkholderiaceae bacterium | reverse complement strand
TGGCTCCTCAACCTGGGCTCGAACCAGGGACCTACGGATTAACAGTCCGGCGCTCTACCAACTGAGCTATTGAGGAACAAGACCTAGATTATATACAGAAAATTTGCTGATTTTCCAGTGATCTCGTAAAACGAAATGTTCACTGAAGATTCATTCAGCATCTTGGCCGATCCAAAAATTATCGCATATTTCTTGCAGCTTTCTGGCCTCGGCTTCGGGAGAGGTCGCTGCGACCAATGCGCGCACCATCGCGACCGACCCCACGCCGGTACCGAGGATCTGCGGCATCTGCGCTGTCGAGATTCCGCCGATGGCCACCTGGGGCGTGCCTGTAGCCTGCAGCAGCCGAGCGTAGGCGTTCAGGCGCGCCAGGCCCTGCGGTGCCGTCTCCATCTTCTTGAGGGTGGTCGGAAAGACCGCACCCAGCGCGATATAGCTCGGGCCGGCCCGTTCGGCACGGACCATTTCCGCGTAGCCGTGGGTACTGAGTCCGAGGCGCAGACCGGCGCCGCGCAGCGCATCGAAGGTGCCCGTGGGGAGCGCATCCAGATCTTCCTGGCCCAGGTGGACGCCGTAGGCTCCGGCCGCGACGGCCTGCCGCCAGTGGTCGTTGATGTAGAGCAGGGCGTCGGTGCCGCGCACCGCATCGACCGCTGCCTGCACCTCGCGCGAGATCGCCTCCGGATCGTCCGACTTGAAGCGCAGCTGCACCACCGGCACGCCGGCCCGCGCCATGCGGCCGACCCATGCCGCATCGGGCAGGACGGCATAGAGCCCGGTGCGGTCCGGATGCGGGGGGAAGGTGGCGTCACGGGGACGGCGCCGCATGCCGAAATCGGCCGGGTCGGACGGCCAGCGATCGGGTGCGAAGCCTCCCGTGCGGGCGCTGGCCGCCTCCCAGGCGTCGGCCAGGCAGGCCGCATCGCGCGGGATGAATCCCAGGGCATGGCAGCCGGCCCAGGCGGCACGCCGCACCGTGGTTCCGGAATCGGGCAGGCGGTTCAGTGCACGGTCGATGCCCGCGACCGGATCGGGCAGGGGCGTGCCGCCGGTGGCCGGATCGCAGAAGACCGGGGCGTGCGCCTCCACGAGGGCGGACGCCAGGCGACGGATTTCCTCTGCGATGGACGAAGGTTCATGCATTCGCGGCTCCCGGGGCGTCCTGGTGCCAGAAAGGGGTGCCGAGCACCGGAGTGCTGGGCTGCGCGGCATCTTGCGGGGCCATCGCGCCGGCCTGACGCGCGGTGCGGCCGGCCTGCACCGCGTCCGCGAAGGCGCCGGCCATGGCCACCGGGTCCTGCGCCAGCGCGACCGCGGTGGTGAGCAGCACGCCGTCGTAGCCCCATTCCATGACCTGGCAGGCATGGGACGGCAGCCCCAGGCCGGCGTCGACCAGCATCGGCACCGACAGGCGCTCGCGCAGGATCCGCATGCCGTAGGGGTTCACGGGACCGCGGCCGGTGCCGATGGGCGCGGCCCAGGGCATGACCGCCTGGCATCCCACGTCCACCAGGCGCTGGCAGACCACCAGGTCCTCGGTGCAGTAGGGCAGCACCTTGAAGCCGTCGCGGATCAGCCGCTCGGCGGCATCGACCAGCTGCAGGGTGTCGGGCTGGAGCGTGTAGTCGTCGCCGATGAGTTCGAGTTTGATCCACGGCGTCTCGAAGACTTCGCGGGCCATCTGGGCGGTGGTGACCGCCTCCTGCACGCTGTGGCAGCCGGCGGTGTTGGGCAGCACCGGGACCGCCAGGCGGCGCAGCAGGTCCCAGAAGGCGTTGGGCGTCTCGCCCGATCCGCCCAGGGGCGCGGCGCCCTGCTGGCGGCGCAGCGAGGCGGTCAGCATCGCCGGCCGGGCGCGGGCGACGGCGGCTTCGAGCACCCGGGGCGAGGGATAGCGGGAGGTGCCCAGCAGCAGGCGGGACGCGAAGGTTTCGCCGTACAGGACGAGCGGATCGGCGGGGAGGTCGGGCGTGGTACTCATGGCGGGCGGGGCACGGTGGGCGGGGAACATGGGCGAGCGGGGCGGGTCAGCCGCCGGTGACCGGCGCGATGACTTCGACGCGGTCGCCGTCCTGCAGCGCATGCTGGGCGTACCGCGAGCGCGGCACGAAGGTGGCGTTGACCGCGGCGGCGAACGGGCCGGCGGGCTGGAGCAGGGCGATGGCATCGGCGAGCGTGGCGCCGGCGGGGCAGTCGTGGGGTTGCTGGTTGATCAGGATGTGCATGGCGGAATTCTCCGTCCGGGTCAGGGCGCGGCGGCCGGGGCGCGCGGCCAGGGCGGGACGGCCAGGGGAAAGGTCGCGGCCAGCGCCGAATGGCCGGCGTCGATCCATTCGAGCGCCACGTCGAGCAGGGCCGGCGCGATCATGAAGCCGTGGCGGTACAGCCCGTTGATCTGCAGCACGCCGTCGCGCGGCGACACGAGCGCGGGCAGGTTGTCCGACAGCGCCGGCCGGCGCTGGGTGGCGATCTCGACGATGCGGGCTTCGGCGAAGCCGCTGTGCACCGTGTAGGCGGCGCTCAGCAGTTCGAGCGTGGACCGCACGCTGGGCGGGGAGTCGTCGTCGGATTCGATCTCGGTCGCGCCGATGACGAACAGGTGGTCCTGCTTGGGCGCGATGTAGAGCGGATAGCGCGGATGCACCAGCCGCGTCGGGCGCCGCAGGTCCACTTCGGGCGCATGCACCCGGATGACCTCGCCGCGCACGCCGCGCAGGTCGGCCAGCTGGGGCCGCGCGCCCAGGCCGCGGCAATCGACGACCCGGTCGGGCTGGCCCGGTGCGCCCGGGGTGAAGTCGTCGGGCGAGCGCGGGCTGTCCCAGTGGAGGGCGACGCCCATCCGCGGCAGCGCGGCGCCGAGCGCGGACAGCAGCTGGCGGTTGTCGAGCTGGCCTTCGCCCGGCAGGTATAGGCCTTGCGCGAACCGCCCCTGCAGGGCCGGCTCCAGCGCGCCGAGCGCGGCAGCGTCCAGCGCCACCGGCGCCTGCAGCATGGGCAGGGCCCGCTGGTTGGCGCGCAGCTGGCGGGCCAGGCGGTCGGCGTCGGAAGCGTCCTGGCGGTGCCAGACGATGACCGTGCCTTCCTGCTGGAAGAAGACCGGACGCGCGTCGGTGCCGAGGACGTCGTTCAGCTCCGTCAGCAGGACGGGCCAGCGCGCCAGCGCATGGTGGCCCATGCGGACGACGGGCGGCTCGGTCACCGCCGACTCGGCCAGCGGCGCCAGCATGGCCGCGGCGACCCGGGCGGCCGAGCCTTCGCCGGCGGCGCTGCCGGCTTCGTGGAGCCGGACCGCATGGCCGCGCCGTGCCAGGGCGAAGGCGAGCAGGCGGCCCATCAGCCCTGCGCCCAGGATGGCGACGGACGGGCGGGCGACGCCGCCGGAGGATTCGAGGGTCATGAGGGACATAGGGGAAGGAGGGCAAGGCCGCCGGAGGACGCGCCCGACCGTGCGCGGTGGCCGCGGGCCAGGCTCCATGGCAGAGGCGTCCCGTGCCGGGCGCCTCCCGGCACGAGGCCCATGCGGTGGTGCGCCATGTGCCGCATGCGCCGTCGGCGAAACAGAAACGCGGGTCTGGCGACCGCGGGCTGGCCGGAAGGATACCCCGGTGTCATCGCGCCGGCCGTCGTCCGATGCCGCCCCCGGCATCCGCGGACGGCAGCGACGATGCCCCGGTGCGCTGGCGCATAATTTTTGCCATGAATTCGACTGCCGCTCCGACCCTCCGCCCCGACGCGGAACTCTCCGACCCGCCCGCCGCGATCCTGCGCTACCCGCGCGTGCTGTCCATCGCCGGCTCCGACAGCGGCGGCGGCGCCGGCATCCAGGCCGACCTGAAGACCTTCAGCGCCTTCGGCTGCTACGGCATGACCGCGATCACCGCGGTGACGGTGCAGAACACGCTGGGCGTGCGCGGCATCCACAGCGTGCCGGCCGACATCCTGGCGGCGCAGATCGACGCGGTGGTCGAGGACATCGGCGTCGACGCGGTCAAGATCGGCATGTTGCACACCACCGAGATCGTCGAAGCGGTGGCCGACGCCATCGACCGCCACCGCCTGGAGCGGGTGGTGCTCGATCCGGTGATGATCGCCACCAGCGGCGACCGGCTGATCGCGCCGGGCACGGTCGACA
Organism: Burkholderiaceae bacterium; assembly: GCA_022702125.1. Classification (GTDB taxonomy): domain Bacteria; phylum Pseudomonadota; class Gammaproteobacteria; order Burkholderiales; family Burkholderiaceae_C; genus JAKOND01. Next base: position 19,971 of record JAKOND010000140.1, on the reverse strand, counting down.
CGCTGGTGCGCCGGCTGTTCGGCCGGGTTGCGCTGGTCACTCCCAACCTGGACGAGGCCGCGCTGCTGATCGGGCGGCCGGTGCGCAGCATCGACGACCTGGACGGCGCGGCGGACGCGCTGCTGGCGCTGGGCGCGCGGGCGGTGCTGGTCAAGGGCGGACACCTGCCCGGCGACCGCGTGGTCGATCTGCTGGCCACGGCCGACGGGTTGCGGCTGCGGCGCACCTCCGACCGCATTGCCAGCCGCAACCTGCACGGCACCGGCTGCACGCTGTCGTCGGCCATCGCCGCGGGACTGGCGCTGGGCGCGGACCTGCCGCAGGCCTTCGGCGACGCGCGCGATTACGTGCTGCAGGCCATCGCCAGCGGCGCGGCGGTGCGCACCGGGCACGGGCACGGTCCGCTCAACCACGGGCATGCGCCCCGGCCGATGCGGCGATTGCCTGCCGGCGGCGCCGACGCGGTACGGTGAGGCCCCTGCGCGCCGCCGCCGCGCGGCGACGCGGCCGGGTCGCGGCGCGGCCGGCACCGTCGCCGGCATGACGGACGCCCGGCGGGCGGTTGGAGGCGGCGGAGAAGGCGTGGGGCGCCATGGAATCGGGGTCCTTGCGTGCGATCGGCGGAATGCGCAAGGTCCGGTCGTCCGCGATGGCGGCCCCGGCGGGCCGCGCGGCGGCGACGGCTTCCCTGCGCGAGGATTACCTCGGGCCCGCGCCGCGAACGGCGTGGGCGCTGTCAGGTTCGAAGGGACTCTCTCAGTCGCCGCCATCCGACGATGGCCGGCAACACCCCCAGCGGCTCCGCAACGGCCGGAGCCGCGCGGAAATGGACATTCTAGGGCGCGGGACAAAACCTACGCGGGCGCGGTGCGGATGGCACGGGCACGCGTCCCAGGCTGACAGCAGCGGACGCGCAGAACCGACCGGCCGACCGGCCGGACCTGCCTTAAATTGGAACGTAGTCGGCCGAAGGGCCGGCAAGTTCTTCAAGCACAAGGAAATACCCATGACCGCATTCCGTTCCGCCATCTCTTCCCGTACCGCATCCGGAAAGCCCGTCCTGCGCGCCGTGACCGCCGCGACCTTCGCCGCGCTCGCCATGGCATCGGTCCACGCCGCGGACGAACCCAGGCCCAATCCGGTCAAAGAAGCGGTCGGAAAGGCGGCAGGCGCACTGCGCGCCGATGCGGACATGAAGGCGGTGCTGGATGCGCACGCGGGCCTGAAGCCCAAGCCGATCGAGAAGCTGTCGGCCGAGGAAGCCCGCAAGCAGCCGTCGGTGGCGGATGCGGTCAACGCGCTGCTCAAGAAGCAGGGCCGCAGCACCGATCCGACCATGCTCGTGCCGGGCGTGACCAGCAACGACATCCAGATCGACGGCGCGGCCGGCAAGCTGCCGGCCCGGGTCTTCACCCCGTCGGGAGCCGGCCCGTTCCCGGTCGTGGTGTACTTCCACGGCGGCGGCTGGGTGATCGCCGACAAGCAGGTCTACGACGCGGGCGCCCGCGGCATCGCCAAGGAAGCCAATGCGGTGGTGGTGTCGGTGGACTACCGCCAGGCGCCGGAGAACAAGTTCCCCGCAGCCTGGGACGACGCCCTGGCATCGTACAAGTGGGCGATCGCCAACGCGGCGTCGATCAAGGGTGACCCGAAGAAGCTGGCTCTGGCCGGCGAGAGCGCGGGCGGCAACCTGGCGGTCGCGACGGCCATCGCGGCACGTGATGCGGGCCTGCAGGCGCCGCTGCACGTGCTGTCGGTGTATCCGGTGGCGCAGACCAGCCTGAACACCGCGTCCGAGTTGGAGAACGCCGCGGCCAAGCCGCTGAACCGCGCGATGGTGAAGTGGTTCGTGGACCACCTGGTCCGCACGCCCGACGATCTGAAGGACACGCGCCTGCAGCTGATCGACGCGAAGCTGCAGGGCCTGCCGCCGGTGACCATCATCAATGCGACGATCGATCCGCTGCGCAGCGACGGCGAGAAGCTGGAAGACGCGCTCAAGGCCGCGCAGGTCCCGGTCGAGCGCAAGCTCTACACCGGCGTCACGCACGAGTTCTTCGGCACGGCCGCGGTGGTCACCAAGGCCAAGGAAGCCCAGGCCTATGCCGGCCAGCGCCTCAAGGGCGCATTCGGCCAGTGACGCACTGACGGACGGCCGTCAGGACCGGAAGGCACCGTCGTCGTAGGCGGTGCCGAACTCGCTCGCATCCTCGATCGTCCGATGGGCCATGTCCAGGGCAGCGTCCTGCAGTTCGTCCTGCCACCGGGGCTGACTGCCGAAGTCGATCAGCTCGTCGGCGATGGCGGAGCCCTGGCGGCCTGCGCTCCGCAACTGGCCCCAAGCGACTAGCTGGCCCATGGCGGATGCTACGAACTGGATATCCGCGGCGCGCTGGTGGGCGCCGTCCAACGTGATGCGATCCTCCGAAGGCTGCAGCCCGCGTAGCACGTAGGGTTTCCCGGCCATCGTTGCCGGTTGGAGGAAGGCCATGGAGACGGCCTGCACCCGGCGCTGCACTGCCACCACGCGCTCGGCCTCGGAAGCCCAACGCGGTTGCGGTGTGGGCACATGGGGTGCCAGGGACGACGGAAGCGCCTGCTTGAGATCCAGCAGGTAGTTGCCGTCCGGCGATCCCTTGCCCTCGACCAGGACGACATGGCGATCGACCCCCAGGCTTCCGGTGCCGGCGATGCGTCGGGCGACATCGAGCACATGGAAAAAGCCGGGGTTTTCCTGCGTTCTGGCGAAGGATTCCATGAAATCCATGACCTCGGCCCGTTGCGCATCCGTGGCCGGGAGGGCTTTCCGGCCATCGATGCGCAGCGTGCGTTTTTTGCCCTTGAGCACGGTGCGGCCGTCCAGAAAGTCTGGGCGCTGGCGGCCCTTCAGGCTGTCGAGCAGCTCGCGCACCAGGCCCTGGGCGGTCTGCGGTTCCATCCAGAAGGCCTTGCCTTCCGCCAGCGCCCGGGCATAGCTGGAGAGGAAAGCGGTGCACAGGTCCTGCACCGCGTCGGGCCGGACGCCCAGGCTGGACGCTCCAACGCGCAGGCTGGCCAGCAGCCGCACCGGATCCCAGCTGGCCGGCGCCAGCACGGCTTCGTCGAAGTCGTTGAGGTCGAAATAGACCAGGCGGTTATCGCCCTTGTAGCTGCCGAAGTTCTCCAGGTGCAGGTCGCCGCAGCACCAGGCCGGGGGCGCCGACCGGAATATCCCCTGCACCGGCAGCCGGGCGTAGAACAGGTGGCAGGCGCCCCGCAGGAACACGAAGGGGTCGGCGCGCATGCGCTGGTATTTGAGGCGCAACCGTTCCGGGTCGCGCCCTGCGTTGTAGCGGCGGATTTCTTGTACGAGGTCCATGGCGGGAAAGTCGGCGGTGGCGGATGCTGGAGTGTAGGCAGCCCCCCCGCCCTCAGATATCCGCGCCTGAACGCCCCGGGATCAGTCCGGCGCGTCGGCCCGCGGCGTTCCGCCCACGCCGAGCAACGCGTGCAGGCGGCTGCTGGTGGTGGTGTACTGCAGCAGCGGTTCGCGGCCCTGGATGTGGCGGGCGGCGCCGAAGGCCGCCAGGGCGCACTCGTGGAAGCCGCTCACCAGCAGCTTCTTCTTGCCGGGGTAGGTGTTGATGTCGCCCACCGCGAAGATGCCGGGCACGCTGGTGCCGAAGTCCGCGGGATCGACCAGGAGCTGCTTGCGCTCCATGGCCAAGCCCCATTCCGCGACCGGGCCCAGCTTGGGGCTCAGGCCGAAGAAAATCAGCAAGGCATCCGCGGCCAGCGGCCGGACGCTGCCGTCGGTCAGGGTGAGGTCGAGCGATTGCAGCCGGTCCCCGGGCGCCGCGAACCCGGTGACCTGGCCGATGACCAGGTCCATCGCGCCGGCGGCGACCAGCGCGCGCATCCGCGCGATGCGCTCGGGCGGGGCCTGGAACACGTCGCGCCGGTGCACCAGGGTCACCCGGGCCGCGCGGTGGTCGGACGATTCGGCGAAGGCCAGGGCCTGCTCCAGCGCGGTGTCGCCGCCGCCCACCACCGCCAGCCGGCGGCCTGCGAAGACGGCCGGGTCGGGCACGTGGTAGGCGACCTGGGACGCGTCGAGCGATTCCAGGCCGTCGAGCTTCAGGCGTCGCGGCTGGAAGGCCCCGGCGCCGGCGGCGATGACGAGGGTGCGCGCCCGGAAGCGGGTGCCGGCGCCGGTCGCGAGGAGGAAACGGCCGTCGCCCGCAGGCGCGATCTCGGCGACCTCCTGACCGAGGTGCATCGGCACGGCGAAGGGCTGCAGCTGCTGCCGCAGCCGGGCCACCAGTTCGCGGCCGGTGCAGACCGGCACGCCGGGCACGTCGTAGATCGGCTTGTCGGGGTAGAGCTCGATGCACTGGCCGCCCGCGTAGGGCAGCGCGTCCACCAGGTGGACAGACAGCTGCAGCAGGCCGAGCTGGAAGGCCTGGAAGAGGCCGACCGGGCCGGCGCCGACGACGACGGCGTCGGTTTCGATCACCGGCTGCGCTGCAGGCATGGCCCGGACCGTGGAGGCGATCCGGAGATCAGCGGATCAGCTCGGCGAGCTTGCCGGGCTTGCCGTTCCACTCGTCCGCGTCGGGCATCGAGGGTTTGCGCTTGGTGATGCTCTTCCAGCCGTCGGCGCGCGCCAGTTCGGCGTTGATCTGCAGGAAGGCCATCTGGTCCGGCGGTACGTCTTCCTCGGCGAAGATGGCATTGGCCGGGCATTCGGGGATGCAGACGGCGCAGTCGATGCATTCATCCGGGTCGATGACGAGGAAGTTCGGCCCTTCGCGGAAGCAATCCACGGGGCAGACGTCCACGCAATCGGTAAATTTGCACTTGATGCAGTTCTCGGTAACGACGTGGGTCATGGTGCGGCCAGGCGGATCAGGGGAAACCCGCCATTCTAGGAGATTGGGAAGTGGGTGGCGGCGCAAGGGCCTTGTCGGAACCCCTGCGCCCGCTGCCTGTTCGGATCAGTCCACCAGGACGGCCGCGGCCGTCTTGTGGCTGGCGGTGTCCACCAGGATCATCGCGCCCAGCAGGCGCGCGCGCTGGTAGGGCAGGGTGGCGACCGGCTCCTGCAGGGCCAGTTCGACGTGGCCGAGGGCGTTGGCGGGCAGGGCGATGGCCTCCTCGCGCGCCAGGGTCTCGATGTTGAGCCGGTCCGCGATGCGCGCGACCTTGGCCTTGACCCAGCGGTGGCCGTGCAGCGCCCAGTACACGCGTCCGGGCACCAGCGGCTCGTCGTCGAGCCAGGCGACGGTGGCGTGCACGGTGCGCTCGGGCCGGAAGGCGCCGGGCGCCAGCAGCCAGTCGCCGCGCGACACGTCCACCTCGCGGTCGAGCACGATGCCGGCGCTGTGGCCGGCGGCCCGCGACTGCGGGCGGCGCGCGTGGTCGAGCACCTGGGCGACGGTGGCGGTCTGGCCGCTCGGCTGCACGACGATCTCCTGGCCCGGCGCGACGGTGCCGGTGGCGACCCGGCCCCAGAAGACGCGGCGTCCCTGGCGGGTGTCGGACGAATCCGAGAATTTCTCGACCCATTGCACCGGGAAGGCGAAGGGCGCGTCGGTCTCGGCCTCGGCGCAGGGCAGCTTCTCCAGCAGCGCGAGCAGGCTCGGGCCGTCGTAGCCGCACCAGCCGGGCTTGCCGTCGACCACGTTCCAGCCCTTGAGGGCCGACACCGGCACGGTCTCGTGCACTTCCAGGCCGGCCTGCTCCGAGAACGCGTCGAGCGCGGCTCGGATGTGGGCGAAGGCGGTCGCCGCGTCCTCGACCGCGTCGAGCTTGTTGACCGCGAACACCACCGACGGCACCCGCAGCAGGTGCACCAGCAGCGCGTGGCGGCGGGTCTGCGGCAGCAGATCGGGCACCGGCTGGCGCCAGTCGAGCTTGGTGGCGTCGACCAGCACCACCGCGGCGTCGGCGCTGGAGGCGGCGGTGACCATGTTGCGGGTGTACTGCTCGTGGCCGGGCGCGTCGCCGATGATGAACTTGCGTCCCGGCGTGGCGAAGTAGCGGTAGGCCACGTCGATGGTGATGCCCTGCTCGCGCTCGGCCGACAGGCCGTCGGTGAGCAGCGCCAGGTCGGTCTCGCCGCCGCGCTGGACGCCGGCGAGCTGGTCCTGCAGCACGGTCTTGCTGTCCACCAGCAGGCGGCCGATCAGGGTGCTCTTGCCGTCGTCCACGCTGCCGCAGGTGATGAAGCGCAGGGCGGCGCCGGTGTCGCCGTGGTGGGCATGGAATACCCCGTCTGCGGGCGTGGCGCCTTGGCTGTTAGCTATGCTTTGCGTAGCAGACATCAGAAATAACCGTCCTTCTTGCGTTTTTCCATGGAGGCGTCGGACGTCTTGTCGTCCATCCGGGTGGCGCCGCGTTCGCTGACGTCGGCGGCGAGCGTCTCGACCACGATGTCGGCCGCGCTGGCGGCGGTGCTCTCCACCGGGCAGGTGCAGGTGATGTCGCCGACGGTGCGGAAGCGCACGTCGCGCGACTCGACCGTCTCGCCGTCGCGCGCCGGCGTCAGCGGGGTGACCGGCACCAGCAGGCCCTTGCGCTCGACCACCTCGCGCTTGTGGGTGTAGTAGAGCGAGGGCAGCTCGATGCGCTCGCGGTCGATGTACTGCCAGACGTCGAGTTCGGTCCAGTTGCTGATCGGGAACACGCGGAAGTGCTCGCCGGGCTGCAGCCGGGTGTTGAACAGCGTCCAGAGCTCGGGCCGCTGCGCCTTGGGCTGCCACTGGCCGAAGCTGTCGCGGTGGCTGAAGATGCGCTCCTTGGCGCGGGCCTTCTCCTCGTCGCGGCGGGCGCCGCCGATGAGGGCGTCGAAGCGGAACTCCTCGATGGCTTCGAGCAGCGTGACCGACTGGTGCACGTTGCGCGACTCGCCCGGATGCGACAGGCGAACGGTGCCGCGCGCCATCGAGTCCTCGACGCTGCGCACGATCAGCTCGGCCTGCAGTTGCCTGGCCCGGAAGTCGCGGAAATCGGTCACTTCGTGGAAGTTGTGGCCGGTGTCGATCATCAGCAGCGGGTACGGGATGCGACCGGCGCCGAAGGCCTTCTCGGCGCACTTCAGCAGCACCAGCGAATCCTTGCCGCCGGAGAACAGCAGCGCCGGGCGCTCGAAGGCCGCGGCCACTTCGCGCAGGATGAAGATGGCTTCCTCCTCGAGCGCGTCGAGGTGGGTGTTGGACAGGTGCGCGCGCGGATGCGCCGCGGCGTCGTGCGCGGCGCCGGTGGCGGCGGGCGCGTCGAGCAGGGTGTCGTCGGTGGAGTAGGTCATTCGGAAGACTCGGGAACGGTCGAGACGGTGATCGGGCGGACGGGCGCGGCGTGGCTGGCGGGGCGGTCGGCCAGCGAGCTGACGGCGCCGGGCAGCGATTCGAAGCCGGGCGCCTCGAGGGCCGCGCCGTCGCCGTCCGCGCCGGCGTCCTGGCTCACGTGCAGGCCGCATTCCTTGGCGCTCTCCTGCTCCCACCACCAGCGGCCGGAGCGGAAGTCCTCGCCCAGGGTCACCGCGCGGGTGCAGGGCTCGCAGCCGATGCTGGGGAAGAAGCGGTCGTGCAGCGGGCTGTAGGGCACGCCGTGCAGGTCCACGTAGTGCCAGACGTCGCCCCAGGTCCATCCGGCCAGCGGATTGACCTTGGCGCGGGTGGCGCTGGCGCCATCGTGGCCGTCGATGCGCTGCAGCTCGATGTCGTGGACCTCGGCGCGGGCGTTGGACTGCTCGCGGCGCAGGCCGGTGATCCAGGCCTGCTTGCCGGCGAGGGCCCGCTCCAGCGGCACCATCTTGCGGAAATCGCAGCAGGCCTTGCGCAGGCCCAGGCTGCGGTACATCGCGTCCTCGCCGTTCTCGGCGACGAAGGCGGCGGCCACCGCCAGGTCGGGCGTGTAGACGTCGACCGTGCGGCCGTAGTGCGCCTCCAGCCGGCCGATCAGCGCCACGGTCTCGGCATGGAGCTTGCGGGTGTCGAGCACGAAGATCGAGGCATCGATGCCGCTCTTCTGCAGCAGGTCGGTGACCACCATGTCCTCGACGCCCAGGCTGGAGGCCTGGGTGATCGGGGAGAAGCGCCGTCCGGCGTCCCGCAGCAGCGCGAGGGCGTCGGCCACCTTGCGGTCGAAGCCGGCGGAGGCGCCGCGGGCGTAGAGCGTGATCGCGCTGGTGGCGGGCGCGGCGGCCGGGGCGCCGAAGCGGTCGCCCAGGCTGCTGACCGCGCCGTCGGCGAGGGGGGCGTCGGCGGTCATGCGGCGACCCGCGACAGCTGAACGTCCGCGTCCAGCGGCTGCGGGCGGGGTTCCTTGAAATGCGGCAGCGTGTTGACCGCGTCGCCTTGGTAGAAGGCGGAGAAGCGCTCGAACTGGCGGCGCGCGTCGGCGATGTCCACGCCCTCGCGCAGCACCGCCACGTCGAAGCCGGTGCGGGCCATCTGCACCAGCTGGTCGATCAGCACGTCGCCGGTGGCGCGAAGCTCGCCCCGGAAGCCGAGGCGGCGGCGCAGCAGGAAGGCCTGGCTGAAGGCGCGGCCGTCGGTGAACTTGGGGAAATGCAGGTCGATCCGGTCGATGTCGTCGAAGGAGACGGCGGCGGGATCGGCGTCGTTGGCGAGTTCCAGCACGCGGGTCCGGGCATCGGGGTTCTGCTCGGCCCAGGCGGCATGGTCTGCGGCGGTGATGATCTTCATGGGGAGGGCTCTTCTTATGGGTTTCGGCGGGCCGGGGCGGTTCGGGCTCAGGCGGGCTGGGCCTCGGCGGCGGCCGGCTGGCGCACGCTGTTGGCGGCGGCCTTGAACGGGTCGATGCCGACGCGGCGCAGGGTGTCGATGAAGGTTTCGGCCTTGCCGCCGTTCCCGCCGGCCGTCCGGCGCTGGGCGCGGTAGGCGTCGAGCACCGCTTCGATCGCGTCGGTGACCTCGGCCGCCGAGAACGACGGGCCGACCACCCGGCCGGCCTGCGCCGCGCCCGACAGCGCCGAGCCGTCCGAGCCGCCGAGCGTGACCTGGTACCACTCCTTGCCGTCCTTGTCGACGCCGATGACGCCGATGTGGCCGCTGTGGTGGTGGCCGCAGGAATTGATGCAGCCGCTGATGTGCAGGTCGATCTCGCCCAGGTCGTGCAGCTCGTCCAGGTCGTCGAAGCGCTCGGTGATGGAGGCGGCGATCGGGATCGAGCGCGCGTTGGCCAGCGCGCAGAAGTCGCCGCCGGGGCAGGCGATCATGTCGGTCAGCAGGCGGATGTTGGGCCGCGCCAGGTTGAGCTGGGTGGCTTCCTGCCAGACCTGGTACAGGTCGTTGACGTGCACCCAAGGCAGCAGCAGGTTCTGGTCGTGGGTGACGCGCGTCTCGCCGGCGCTGAAGCGCTCGGCCAGGTTGGCGGCGGCGTCGAGCACCTGCGCGTCGGCGTCGCCGGGCGCGAGACCCGGGCGCTTGAAGGACAGGGTCACCGCGCGCAGCGCCGGGTTCTTGTGCGGCGCGACGTTGCGCGCCAGCCAGCGGCGGAAGGCCGGGTCTTCGGGCAGGTCCGCGACCGGCGCGTCGACATGGCGGGTGAGCACCGGCGGCACGAAACTGGCCGCGACCCGGTCGAACTCGGCCTGGGTGATGGTGTGGGGGGCGCCGTCGTGCGCGAGGATCTGGCCGAATTCCTGCTCGACCTCGTCGATGTAGCGCTGGCCCTCGGCCTTCACCAGGATCTTGATCCGGGCCTTGTAGATGTTGTCGCGGCGTCCGTAGCGGTTGTAGACCCGCACCACCGCCTCGAGGTAGTTCATGATGTCCTGCCAGGGCAGGAACTCGCGGATCACCGTGCCGACCACCGGCGTGCGGCCCATGCCGCCGCCCACGCGCACCTGGAAACCGGTCTCGCCGGCCGCGTTCTTCAGCACCCGCAGGCCGACGTCGTGCCAGCCGGTGGCGGCGCGGTCCTCGGCGGCGCCGGTGATCGCGATCTTGAACTTGCGCGGCAGGAAGGCGAACTCGGGGTGCAGGGTGCTCCACTGGCGCATGATTTCCGCGTAGGGGCGCGGATCGATCTCCTCGTCCACCGCGACGCCGGCCAGCTCGTCGCTGGTGATGTTGCGGATGCAGTTGCCGCTGGTCTGGATGCCGTGCATGTCCACCGAGGCCAGCAGGTCCATCACGTCGGCCGACTTGGACAGCGGGATCCAGTTGTACTGCACGTTCTGGCGGGTGGTGAAGTGGGCGTAGTGCGTCGGCAGGTGGGTGGTGCCGAGCAGGCCCTGGGTCTCCAGCGCATGCTTGTAGACGGCCGCCTCGGGCTCGTCGTACTCGCGGGCGATGCGGGCCAGCACCCGCAGCTGCCGCGCCGCCAGTTCGCCGTAGGGCACCGCCACCCGCAGCATCGGGGCGTAGCGCTGGACGTACCAGCCGTTCTGCAGGCGCAGCGGCTTGAATTCGTCTTCGCTCAGCTTGCCGGCCTGCCAGCGTTCGAGCTGGTCGCGGAACTGGGCGGCGCGCTGGTGGACGAACTGCCGGTCGAATTCGGTGTAACGGTACATCGTGGAGAGACTCTTATAGGGTGATCAGTTTGCTGCCGGCATAGGCCAGCAGCACGGAAAGCAGCGAGCGGATGACGCGGTCGGAGGTGCGGTGCACCAGGTGCGATCCCAGCCAGATGCCGGGCAGCGAGCCGATGAGCAGCTTGGCCAGCAACGGCCATTCGACCGTGCCGATCGAGGCGTGGCCCAGGCCCGCCACCAGCGTCAGCGGCACCGCGTGGGCGATGTCCGCGGCCACGATGCGCGGCAGGGGCAGCGCGGGGTACAGCAGCATCAGGGCCAGCACGCCGATGGCGCCGGCGCCGACGGAGGTCAATGTTACCAACGCGCCGATGACCGCGCCGAAGGCCACGGGCAGCGCCCAGTGGCGCGGGCGGGTCGCATGGCGCAGGGCCTCCGGGGCGATGTCGCGGGGCGCGGACTTGCCGGCCACCGCCTTGTAGAAGGTCGCCACGGCCGTCAGCAGCAGCGCGGCGCCGAGCGTGGTGGTCATCGCGTGCTGGACCGTGGGGTTGGCCGGCCCGGTGCGGCTCAGCAGGTAGAGGGTGGCCAGCGAGGCCGGAACGCTGCCGGCGGCCACCTGGAGCACCACCGGCCAGTCGATGGCGCGCTGCCGGGCGAGCTTGACCGAGCCGCCGAGCTTGGTGAAGGCGGCGAACAGCAGGTCGGTGCCGATGGCCATGTGGGGCTTGATGCCGAAGAAGAAGATCAGCAGCGGGGTCATCAGGGAGCCCCCGCCGACGCCGGTCAGGCCCACCACGAAACCCACCGCGAAACCTGCCAGGACAAATGCGAAATCATGCATGGCGGGCGACTGTAAAAGCACTCCTTATAAACCCCAACGATTTATTTGTTCGCGCTTTATGCAAATTAGCATATGAGCTAATCTGGGTGCGGCTTCCGGGGCGATCAAGAGGCTTGGTCGGACGAGGGTTTCTTCAGCCGCTCGATGGAAAGCGCGCGCGCGAGCGGCTGCTCCAGCGGCAGGGGCTCGCCGTGCAGGCGGGCGGCCAGCAGCTCGGCGCACAGCACGCTCAGCGTCAGGCCGCGCGAGCCCATGGCGGTGCAGGTCCAGAGTCCGGGCCGGACTGCGGCATCGACCGGTCCGACCACCGGCCGCCGGTCGGAGGCGGTGCAGCGCACACCGGCCCAGGTCCGGATGCCGATGGCGAACTGCGGCGCCAGCGCCGCCGCCCGGGCGGGCAGCAGCCGGGCCAGGCGGTCGAGGTTGGCCGCATGCGCGGCGGCGATCTCGTCGCCGGACGGCCGGGCCGAGGTCTCGCCGCGCTCGAAGGTCGCGCCGGCGATCCAGCTGCGGGCGGGGCCGGGCCCGTCCAGCGGCACGCCCGCGATGAAGCTGCCGTTGCCGTTGACCGGCAGCGCGGGCGGCGGTCCTTCCCAGGCGCCGAGGGAAACCTGGCCGCGCACCGCGTTCAGGTCCAGCCGGTCGTCCAGCAGGGCGCGGCTGCCGAAGCCGGCGGTCACGACCACCAGCGGCGCGCGGGCCAGCTCGGTGCCTGCGTCGTCCTGCAGCAGCCAGTCGGCGCCGCCGTCGCCGGCCGGCCGGATGCGCGCGACGCGGGCTTGGCCTTGCCAGGCGATGCCGGGCCGGTCGAGCAGGGCGCGCACCAGTTGCGCCGGCCGCAGCCAGGCCGCCCGCCGGTGCAGGCAGGCGACGGCATCGGCGGGCAGACCGGCGGCGGCGCATTCTTCCGGGGTGGCGGCGCGGCTCCAGTCGCCGGCCGTGTCGTCCGGCGTGCCCGGCAGGCCGGAACGTCCGTCGACGCGGTGCTCCAGCACGCCGTCCGGCCGCCAGTCGGTGCCGGCGTGCAGCAGGGCCCGGGCGCGGTCGAGCGCGATGCGGGCGCCGCGGCGCGACAGGCGCGACAGCAGGTTGTCGTCGGGCGAGACATGCGGCGCGACGATGCCCGCCGGCAGGCCGGAGGCGCCCGCGGCGGGCGCGTCGCCCGCGTCCAGCACCCGCACCTGCCAGCCGCGCCGCTCCAGCGCGGCCGCCACCGCCGCGCCGGCGATGCCCGAGCCGACCACCACGCAATGCGAGGGCGGGCCGTCCCAGCGCCCGTCGGCCCACTCGTCCGCCGGCCGGCGCGGCGTCCAGGCCGGGGCGTACTCCCCCTGCAGGTTGTCGCGCTTGGGCGGCGCTCCCGGGGTCTTGCGCACCGCGAAGCCGCATTGCGCGAGGCCGTCACGCACCGCGCGGGCGATGGTCCAGGTGGCGATGCGGGTGCCGGGCCGGCAGCAGCGGGCGACGGCCTTGAAGGTGTCGACGCTCCACATGTCCGGATTGGCCGCGGGACCGAAGCCGTCGAGGTAGACCGCGTCGGCGGTGAAGGGGAACTGCCGCAGCACCGCGCGGGTGTCGCCGATGCACAGCGTCAGCAGCACCCGGTCGCCGTCGAAGGCCAGCCGGTGGACGCCCGGGCCCAGGCCCCACCAGCGCGCCTGCAGTTCCTGCGCGAGGGGCCGCAGGTCCTCGTGCGGCGCCGTGGCGCGCACCAGGACCTCGGCCGCGACCGGGAAGGCCTCGGTCGCGACATAGTGCAGCAGGCGCGGGCGCTGCGGATCGCTCCGCCAGGCATGCCAGGCGACCAGGAAGTTCAGCCCCAGGCCGAAGCCGGTTTCCAGGATGCGCCAGCGGTCCCGGCCGGCCCAGGCCTGCGGCAGCCCGCAGCCCGCGAGGAACACGTCGCGCGCCTGCCGCAGTCCGCCGCCGACGTCGCTGCGGTAGCGGTCGCCGAAGCGCGGGCTGTAGGGCGTGCCGTCTTCCAGCCACTCGACCGATTCCGCCATGCGGGGGCTGTTCAGGCCGTCGGCGGCACGAAGCCCTGGGCCGCGTCGGCGCCTTCGCCGAAGAAATGCTTCTCCATCTGCCGCGCCAGGTACTGGCGGGCGCGCTGGTCGGCCAGGTTGAGGCGGTTCTCGTTGACCAGCATCGTCTGGTGCTTCATCCAGTCGGCCCACGCCTGCTTGCTGACGTTCTCCCACAGGCGCTTGCCCAGTTCGCCGGGGTAGGGCGGGAAGTCGAGGCCCTCGGCTTCGGTGCCGAGCTTGATGCAGTGAACCATGCGTGCCATACGGTGCGGTGTCCTTGGAGGGTTGTTAATAATTTTTTCGCATAACAAGCTGACATCTTGTTTGTTTCAGTTTGGTCGGGCGGCTTCCAGAATTCTTCCATCGACCACCATCCCCGAGCGGGAAAAGACCGTCCCATGAAACTGCGCCGCGACTTTATCAAGATTCCCCTGGCCGCCGCCGCCCTGGCCGGCATGACCTTCGGCGCGATGCCGGCGTGGGCGCAGAAGGCGAGCCTGCTCAACGTCTCCTACGATCCGACGCGCGAGCTGTACGTGGACTACAACGCCGCCTTCGCCAAGCACTGGAAGGCCAAGACCGGGCAGGACGTGACCGTCAAGCAGTCGCACGGTGGATCCAGCAAGCAGGCGCGCTCGGTCATCGACGGCATCGACGCCGACGTGGTGACGCTCGGCCTGGCGCCCGACATCGACGCGCTGGTGCCCGGCGGACTGGTGAACAAGGACTGGCAGAAGCGCCTGCCGCTCAACTCCTCGCCCTACACCTCGACCATCGTGTTTCTGGTGAAGAAGGGCAACCCCAAGGGCATCAAGGACTGGGACGACCTGGCCAAGCCGGGCATCGCGGTGATCACCCCCAATCCCAAGACTTCTGCCGGCGCGCGCTGGAACTACCTGGCCGCCTGGGAATTCGGCCGCCGCAAGTTCGGCGGCGACGCGGGCGCCAAGGACTACATCGCCAAGGTGTTCGCCAACGTGCCGGTGCTCGACACCGGCGCGCGCGGCTCGACCATCACCTTCGCGCAGCGCAATGTCGGCGACGTGCTGATCTCGTGGGAGAACGACGCCTTCCTGGCCTTCAAGGAATTCGGCCCGGGCAAGTTCGACATCGTGGTGCCCAGCGTCAGCATCCTGACCGAGCCCACGGTGGCGGTGGTGGACAAGAACGTCGACAAGAAGGGCACCCGCGCGGTGGCCGAGGAGTACCTGAAGTACCTCTACTCCGACGAGGCGCAGGACATCGTCGGCCGCCACTACTACCGCCCGACCGGCGAGAAGGCCAGGGCGAAGTACGCCGGGCAGTTCCCCAAGCTGGAGCTGGTGAGCATCGACAAGGGCTTCGGCGGATGGGAGAAGGCCAACAAGGCGCACTTCGACGACGGCGCCTCGTTCGACCAGATCTACACCAAGAAGTGAGCCGGGCCGGTCCATGAGCATCCTCCTGATCGCCGGCAGCCCGTCGGAGCGCTCGCGCTCGGCCGCCCTGCTGGAATCCGCCGGCCATCGCCTGCGCGCGCTGGGCCAGCAGGTCTCCGTGCTGACGGTGCGCGAGCTGTCCGCGGACGCCCTGGTGCGCGCCGATTTCGCGCACCCGTCCATCGTCGAGGCCTCCGCCCGGGTGGCGGCGGCCCATGCGGTGGTGGTGGCGACGCCGGTCTACAAGGCCGCCTACAGCGGGGCGCTCAAGGTCTTCCTGGACCTGCTGCCCCAGACCGCCCTGCGCGGCAAGACGGTGCTGCCGCTGGCCACCGGCGGCAGCCCGCACCACATGCTGGCACTCGACTACGCGCTGCGGCCGGTGCTGCAGTCGCTGGGCGCGCGCCACATCCTGCCGGGCATCTACGCCAGCGACGCCCAGATCGTGCTGACGCCCGAGGACGCGAGCAGGATCGCTCCGGAGATCTCCGCGCGGCTCGACGACGCGGTGGCGGCCCTGGTGCGCGAGACGCCCGCGCTGGCAGCGACGGCTTCCTTCGCCGACATCGATTTCGCCCGCGTCCAATGCAGCTACTGACGGTCGGGCCGCAGCCGCCCGGCCATGGCCGGGGCCGGCGCATCCGGTCCTTCCGCGCTTTCCCGTTTTCTTTCCGCTTCCCATCCCTGGAGGTCGATCCCATGTCCCGTTCCGACGTCTCCCCGAATCGCGATCCGTCCCCCGCGCCCGGCCGCCGCCGCCTGCTGGTGGCGGCCGGCGCCGCGGCGCTGGCCGGGCTGCCCGCCGCCGGCGCCCTGGCCCAGCAGCCGGCCGCCGGACGGATGCTGCGCATCGGCAACCAGAAGGGCGTGCTCAACCTGCTCAAGGGCCGGGGCACGCTGGAGAAGCGCCTGGCGCCGCTAGGCGTCTCGGTGAAATGGACCGAATTCAACGCCGGCCCGGTGCAGCTGGAGGCGCTCAACGTCGGCTCCATCGACTTCGGCGACGTGGGCGAGGCGCCGCCGGTGTTCGCCCAGGCGGCCGGCGCGCCGCTAGTCTACGCCGCCGCCACCGTTCCCCGGCCGCGCAGCGAGGCGGTGCTGGTGCCCAAGGATTCCGCGCTGCGCGGCGTGGCCGACCTCAAGGGGCGCAGCGTCGCCCTCAACAAGGGCTCGAACGTGCATTTCTTCCTGGCGAAGCTGCTGGAGAAGGCGGGCCTGAAGTACCAGGACGTCAAGCCGGTCTTCCTGGCGCCGGCCGATGCCCGGGCGGCCTTCGAGCGCGGCGCGGTCGACGCCTGGGCGATCTGGGACCCGTTCCTGGCGGCGGCCGAGAAGACGCTGGGCGCGCGCGTGCTGGCCGACGGCACCGGCGTCGTCAACAACCGGCAGTACTACTTCACCTCGCGCGACTTCGCCACGAAGAACGTCGACGTCCTGAAGGCCGCGCTGGCCGAGGTCGACGCCATCGAGCGTTGGGTCGGCGCCCACCGCGCCGAGGCGGCGCAGGAACTGGCCGGCGTGCTGGGGCTGGACCGCGCCATCCTCGACCTGGCGGTCGGCCGCTCGGGCTACGGCCTGGTGCCGGTCACCCCGGACATCGTCGCCGAGCAGCAGCGCATCGCCGACGCCTTCCTCGACCTGAAGCTGATCCCGCGCCGCATCGACACCCGCCAGGCCGCTCCGGTGGCGTTGTCCTGACGCCGCGGGCGCCCCGTTCCGAACCGTTCCTCCGATGCCCATGACGACCACCGCCGCCATCCAGGCCCGCCCCCCGCGGCCGGCCTCCACCGATGCCTGGTCGCGCACCGCGCGCGCCGCCGGCGCGCGGCTGCTGCCCTGGCTGCTGCCGCTGGCGCTGGTCCTCGGCTGGCAACTGGCGTCGTCGCGCGGCTGGCTGTCCAGCCGGGTGCTGCCGGCGCCGCTCGACGTGGCGCGCGCCGCCTGGACGCTGGCGGAGTCCGGCGAGCTCTGGACCCACGTGCGCATCAGCGCCGGCCGCGCATTGATGGGCCTGGCGATCGGCGGCGGGCTGGGGCTGGCGCTCGGGCTGCTGACCGGCTCGGTGCGCTGGGCCGAGACGCTGCTCGACTCGTCCATCCAGATGGTGCGCAACATCCCCGCGCTGGCGCTGATCCCGCTGGTGATCCTGTGGTTCGGCATCGAGGAGACGGCCAAGCTGTTCCTGATCGCCACGGCGGTGTTCTTCCCGATCTACCTCAACACCTTCCACGGCATCCGCAACGTGGATCCGCAGCTCATCGAGATGGGGCGCACCTACGGCCTGGGCCGCTGGCGGCTCTACCGCGAGGTGGTGCTGCCGGGCGCGATGTCCTCGATCCTGGTCGGCCTGCGCTTCTCGCTGGGGCTGATGTGGGTGATCCTGATCGTGGCCGAGACGATCTCCGCGCAGGCCGGCATCGGCTACCTGACGATGAACGCCCGCGAGTTCCTGCAGACCGACGTGGTGCTGGTGGGCATCCTGCTCTACGCGCTGCTGGGCAAGCTGGCCGACCTGTTCGCCCGCGCCCTGGAGCGCTACTGGCTGCGCTGGCATCCGGGCTACCAGGCCGCGTCCCGCAAGGAGGCCGCATGAGCGCCGCCCGCACCATCGAGCGCCCCGGCGACGTCGCACGCGCCTCCGCGGACACCGCTTCGCATGCCATCGGCGGGGGCGGGGAGCGCATCGAGATCGAGCACCTGCGCAAGCGCTACGGCGCGCGCGAGGTGCTGCGCGACACCCGCCTGACCATCGAGCCGGGCGAGTTCGTCGCCATCGTCGGGCGCAGCGGCTGCGGCAAGAGCACGCTGCTGCGGCTGATCGCCGGGCTGGAGACGCCGTCGGGCGGACGCATCCGCGCCGGCGGCCGGCCGGTGGCGGGCCTGCACGGCGACACCCGCGTCATGTTCCAGGAGGCGCGCCTGTTGCCCTGGCGCCGGGTGGTCGACAACGTGGCGCTGGGCCTGCCGGCCGGTCGCCGCAGCGACGCGATCGACGTGCTGGCCCAGGTCGGCCTGGCCGAGCGCCGCGACGAGTGGCCGGCGCGCCTGTCGGGCGGCCAGCGCCAGCGGGTGGCCCTGGCGCGCGCGCTGGTCCACCGGCCGCGCCTGCTGCTGCTCGACGAGCCGCTGGGCGCGCTGGACGCGCTGACCCGCATCGAGATGCACCGCCTGATCGAGAGCCTGTGGCGCCAGCGCGGCTTCACCGCGCTGCTGGTGACCCACGACGTGCAGGAAGCCGTGGCGCTGGCCGACCGGGTGATCCTGATCGAGGACGGCCGCATCGCGATGGACGAGGCCATCGACCTGCCGCGTCCCCGGTCGCATGGCGATCCGGCTTTCGCGGCCCTCGAAAAACGCATCCTCGACCGGGTGCTGCAACAACCCGGCGGCGAACCGGAGCCCGAGCCGCATCCGCGCGACCTGCCGGCCCATGCCTGGCGCTGGGCGGTGTGACGCCGTTCCGATCGATTTTTTCCGTTTCCCCCCCCGTTTTCCCCCAACCCAAGGAGTTCCCCATGTCCATCCAAGCCATCAACGTCCGCAACCAGTTCCGCGGCAAGGTCAAGGAAATCATCCGCGGCGATGTCGTGTCCGAGATCGACGTCGAGACCCCGTGGGGCATCGTGACCTCGGTCATCACCACCCGTTCGGTGGACCAGCTGGAGCTGGTCATCGGCTCGGACGTGGTCGCGCTGGTGAAGTCGACCGAGGTATCGCTGGCCAAGCTCTGAGGCGCCGGAGCCGGCCGTTATGCGGATAACAGATAAGGAAGCCCGAAAACGTTTCTTATCGCCGGCGGCCGTTCTTTGCACAATTTTCGACTGAGCACCTTCTTTCCTTCCCTTCCCGACTGCCAGGAGACGCAGATGAGCACACTTCGCCTGGGCGACACCGCGCCCGACTTCACCCAGGATTCGTCCCGGGGCCCGATCCATTTCCACGAATGGGCGGGGGATGCGTGGGTGGTGCTGTTCTCGCATCCAGCCGACTTCACGCCGGTGTGCACGACCGAGCTGGGCCGCACCGCGGCGCTGTCGGGCGAGTTCGCCAAGCGCGGCGTCAAGCCGATCGCCATCAGCGTCGATCCGGCCGACAAGCACCGGCAGTGGATCGCCGACATCGACGAGACGCAGAACACCTCGGTCGATTTCCCGATCCTGGCCGACCCGGACCGCAAGGTGGCCGAGCTGTACGACCTGATCCATCCCAACGCGTCCACCACCGCCACGGTGCGCAGCGTGTTCTTCATCGATCCGCAGAAGAAGATCCGCGCCACGCTGACCTATCCGGCCAGCACCGGCCGCAACTTCGACGAACTGCTGCGGGTGATCGACTCGCTGCAGCTCACCGACAGCCACAAGGTCGCCACCCCGGCCGACTGGAAAGACGGCGACGACGTGGTGATCGTGCCCAGCATCCAGGACCCGGCCGAGCTGGCGCAGCGCTTCCCGAAGGGCTTCCGGGCCGTCAGGCCGTACCTGCGGGTCACGCCCCAGCCCAACAAGTAAGCCGCATCCAGCCGCCGCAGCACCCACCAGCAGCCACCGCCGCATGCCCCACGCTTCCCCGCCGCGCGTCGTCATCGTTCCGGGCTGGCGCGATTCCGGTCCGGGCCACTGGCAGAGCCTGTGGACCGAGCAGCTGCCCGACATGGTGCGGGTGGTGCAGGACGACTGGATCACGCCGTCCCGCCAGGCCTGGGTGGACACCCTGCGCCGCACCATCCTGGACCAGCCCGCGCCGGTGGTGATCGCGGCGCACAGCCTGGGCTGCATCGCCGTCACCCACCTGCCGGAGGACGCGTTGGCGCACATCCGCGGCGCGCTGCTGGTGGCGCCGGCGGACCCGGAGCGCAAGGCGGTGCTGGCCGATTTCTCGCCGGTGCCGCACGCGCGGCTGCCGTTCCGCAGCGTGCTGGTCGCCAGCGGCAACGACCCTTTCTGTCCGGTGCGCCTGGCCGGCGCCTACGCGCGCGCCTGGGGCAGCGAATTCGTACGGCTCCAGGACGCGGGACACATCAACCTCGAATCGGGTTTCGGCCCCTGGCCGCTCGGGCGTGCGCTGCTACGGTCGCTGATCGAGGACGATGAAGCGACCGGCGATCCCGGCGACGACAACGACAAGAATATTTCGAGGGAAGATTCCGTGACATCCATCACCCCGCCATCCGGCGTCGCGCCGCAAGCGCATGGCAACCCG
>JAKOND010000126.1 GCA_022702125.1 Burkholderiaceae bacterium | reverse complement strand
CCCAGCAGCGCGCCGATGGCGACGTCGCGGCCGGTCTTCATCTGGCCGTCGGCCTGCACCCGGATGCGGCCGCGCAGGCGGTTGAGCACCAGGGTCTGCTGGGTCTCGGCCAGGCCGATCTCCCACGGGCCGCCGGCATGCTTGATGGACGACCAGGGCGAGGCGCCGGTGCCGCCGTCGTGCCCGGCGATCACCACGTGGTCGCTCTTGCACTTGGCCACGCCCGCGGCGATGGTGCCCACGCCCACCTCGGACACTAGCTTGACGCTGATGTCGGCGTGCGGCGCGACGTTCTTCAGGTCGTGGATCAGCTGCGCCAGGTCCTCGATCGAGTAGATGTCGTGGTGCGGCGGCGGGCTGATGAGGCCCACGCCCGGCACCGAGTGGCGCAGCTTGCCGATGTAGTCGGTCACCTTGCCGCCGGGCAGCTGGCCGCCCTCGCCCGGCTTGGCGCCCTGGGCCATCTTGATCTGGATCTGGTCGGCCGAGGACAGGTACTCTGCGGTGACGCCGAAGCGGCCCGAGGCGACCTGCTTGATCTTCGAGCGCAGCGAGTCGCCGTCCGCGAGCGGCATGTCGACCTCGACGTTGGCCGCGCCGATCACGCTCTTGAGCGTGTCGCCCTGCTTGATCGGGATGCCCTTCAGCTCGTTGCGGTAGCGGTTCTGGTCCTCGCCGCCTTCGCCGGTGTTGCTCTTGCCGCCGATGCGGTTCATCGCGATCGCGAGGGTGGAATGCGCCTCGGTCGAGATGGAGCCCATCGACATCGCACCGGTGGCGAAGCGCTTGACGATCTCCTTGGCCGGCTCGACCTCTTCGACCGGGATCGCCTTGGAGGGGTCGATCCTGAACTCGAACAGGCCGCGCAGCGTCATGTGGCGGCGGCTCTGGTCGTTGATCAGCTGGGCGTATTCCTTGTAGGTGTTCCAGTTGTTGGCGCGCGACGCGTGCTGCAGCTTGGCGATCGCGTCGGGCGTCCACATGTGCTCCTCGCCGCGGGTGCGCCAGGCGTATTCGCCGCCGGCGTCGAGCATGTTGGCCAGGATCGGGTCGTCGCCGAAGGCGAGCCGGTGGGTGCGCACCGCCTCCTCGGCGATCTCGAAGATGCCGATGCCCTCGACCCGGCTGGCGGTGCCGGTGAAGTACTTGTCGACGGTCTCGGTGTTCAGGCCGATGGCCTCGAACAGCTGGGCGCCGCAGTAGCTCATGTAGGTCGACACGCCCATCTTGGACATGATCTTCGACAGGCCCTTGCCGATGGCCTTGACGAAGTTGTAGATCGCCTTGTCCACCGACAGGTCGGCCGGCAGGTCCTTGTGCAGGCTGACGAGCGTCTCCATCGCGAGGTAGGGGTGCACGGCTTCCGCGCCGTAGCCGGCGAGCACCGCGAAGTGGTGGACCTCGCGGGCGCTGCCGGTCTCGACGACCAGGCCGGCGGTGGTGCGCAGGCCCTCGCGCACCAGGTGCTGGTGGATGGCCGAGAGCGCCAGCAGCGCCGGGATGGCGACGCGCTCGGCGCTGACCGCGCGGTCGCTGATGATCAGGATGTTGTGGCCGCCCTGGATCGCGTCCACCGCCGCCGCGCACAGCGAGGCGAGCTGCGCCTCGACGCCCTCGCGGCCCCAGGCCAGCGGGTAGGTGATGTCGAGCGTCTGGCTCCGGAACTTGCCCTGGGTGTGGGCGGCGATGTCGCGCAGCTTGGCCATGTCGGCCACGTCCAGGATCGGCTGGCTGACCTCCAGCCGCATCGGCGGGTTGACCTGGTTGATGTCGAGCAGGTTGGGCTTCGGGCCGATGAAGCTGTTGAGCGACATCACGATGGCTTCGCGGATCGGGTCGATCGGCGGGTTGGTCACTTGCGCGAACAGCTGCTTGAAGTAGCTGTAGAGCGGCTTGTTCTTGTCCGAGAGCACCGCCAGCGGGCTGTCGTTGCCCATGGAGCCGATGCCCTCCTCGCCGTTCTTGGCCATCGGCGACATCAGGAACTTGATGTCCTCCTGGGTGTAGCCGAAGGCCTGCTGGCGGTCGAGCAGCGGCAGGTCGGACGCGGGCACCGCGGCGGCGTTGCCGGCTGCCGCGCCGCCGCCGACCGAGTCGAGCTTGATGCGCAGGTTCTCGATCCACTGCTTGTAGGGCTTGGTGTTGACGATGTTGGCCTTCAACTCGTCGTCGTCGATCATGCGGCCCTGCTCCAGGTCGATCAGGAGCATCTTGCCGGGCTGCAGGCGCCACTTGCGCACGATCTTGTGCTCGGGGATCGGCAGCACGCCGGATTCCGAGCCGAGGATGACCAGGTCGTCGTCGGTGACGCAGTAGCGCGAGGGGCGCAGGCCGTTGCGGTCCAGCGTGGCGCCGATCTGGCGGCCGTCGGTGAAGACGATGGAGGCCGGGCCGTCCCAGGGCTCCATCATCGCGGCGTGGTACTCGTAGAAGGCGCGGCGGCGCTCGTCCATGGTGGCGTGCTGCTCCCACGGCTCGGGGATCATCATCATCACCGCCTGGCTGATCGGGTATCCGGCCATCGTCAGCAGTTCGAGGCAGTTGTCGAAGGTGGCGGTGTCGGACTGGCCGGCGAAGCTGATCGGGTAGAGCTTCTTGAGGTCGGCGGCCAGCACCGGCGAGGACATCACGCCCTCGCGGGCCTTCATCCAGTTGTAGTTGCCCTTGACGGTGTTGATCTCGCCGTTGTGGGCGACGTAGCGGTACGGGTGGGCCAGCGGCCACTCGGGGAAGGTGTTGGTCGAGAAGCGCTGGTGCACCAGGCCCACGGCCGAGACGCAGCGCTCGTCCTGCAGGTCGAAGTAGTAGGTGCCGACCTGGTCGGCCAGCAGCAGGCCCTTGTAGACCACGGTGCGGCTGGACATGCTCGGCACGTAGTATTCCTTGCCGTGCTTGAGCTTCAGGTGCTGGATGTTGGCGCTGGCGGTCTTGCGGATGACGTAGAGCTTGCGTTCCAGCGCGTCCTGCACGATGACGTCGCTGCCGCGGCCGATGAAGACCTGCCGCAGGATCGGCTCAGTCTTCTTGACCTGGGGCGACATCGGCATCTCGCGGTTGACCGGCACGTCGCGCCAGCCGAGCAGCACCTGGCCCTCGGCCTTGATGGCGCGCTCCATCTCCTGCTCACAGGCGAGGCGGGAGGCGTGCTCCTTCGGCAGGAAGATCATGCCGACGCCGTACTCGCCGGCCGGCGGCAGGGTCACGCCCTGGGCGGCCATCTCCTCGCGGTAGAGGGCGTCGGGGATCTGGATCAGGATGCCGGCGCCGTCGCCCATGAGCGAGTCGGCCCCGACCGCGCCGCGGTGGTCGATGTTCTTGAGGATGTCGAGCGCCTGGGTCACGATGTCGTGCCGCTTGACGCCCTTGATGTGCGCCACGAAGCCCACGCCGCACGCGTCGTGCTCGTTGGAGGCGGAGTACAGGCCGTGCTGCTGGAGATGCGCGATCTCTTCAGCGGTCGCGGGGGTCGCGGAATTCGTGGGGGTCGTGGACATGGAGTGATCCTGTCTGTAAGAAGTATCTGACGCTTTCGCCGGGGAGCTTGAGGGTAAACCACTGCAACATCGATGCCAAGCGTTTTAAATAGGGGTCAGATTCCATTTAATGGCTGAACGATTTCATCAACAATTAAATGGGGACATATCAAAAACAATAGCGCTCAGCCCAGGCGCTATCCTCGCTCTCCCGCTGTTTCATTCATCGGTCGGAGCGGAAACCGATGCCGCCGGTCGTCCGGCGCGACCCCGCGTCAGCCGCCGGTCGGTCGTCTTCTGCAGCCCGGCCACGAAGCCGTCGTCGCCCAGGGCCCAGCCGTTCTGCACCGCATCGGTGATCGCATGCCGGCCGTCGTCGGCGATCCCGTCCCGCACCCGGGCGGCGTAGGCGGCTTCGCGGGCGAAAGGCGTGTTGCCGAGCGCCCAGACCTGCTCCGGCATCGCCAGCCAGCGCTCCACCGTCTGGCCGGCGTAGTGGCGGTAGCTGGTGGCGGGGTACGCCGCCGGATCGGCGGCCAGGCCGGCGCGCACCGGCGCCCAGTCGAGGAAGACCATGCAGTCGAGCAGGTGGCGGTCGGCCTGCACGACGGTGGACCGGTAGCGGCCTTCCCACAGCGTGCCGGTGCGCTGCTGGCGGTCGTTGAAATGGCGCACGTAGCGACGCCCCACGGACTGCATCAACCCAGGCAGCCCCTCGGCGTGCGACGGCGTCGCCAGCAGCAGGAACGCATCGTCCAGCAGGGCGTAGGCATGGACCGCGACCCGCTGGTCGGCGGCGTGGGCGGCCACCAGTTCGAGCAGCCTCTCCCGGTCGTCCGGCCCGGAGAAGATCGCCTGCCGGTTGTTGCCGCGCTGCAGCACCAGGTGCGGCTGGCCGGGAAGGCTGAGGCGGGGAAGACGGGCCATGGCGGATTGGTGGAACAGCGCGGAGGGAAAAGGCGGGAATCCGCTCCGACGAAAAATGGAAATACAGCCGGACCGCGCCGATAGGAATGTAGGACCCGAACGCGATATTGCGGACAATGCGCCCTGGGGGGAGCGGCGGATGCCGGTCCGTGAACGAAAAAGCGCATTGCCGGGAGCGCCACCATGTCATTGAAGGAGCGGGTCTTCCCGCCACTGAACAAAGCGCCGCGGACAGGCATTCTGCCTCCGGTCCCGTCGTCCGACCGGTTCCCGAAGATCATCCACCAGGTGTTCTTCGGAAACGATTCCCGGCTGCCCGAGGAGCTGCGGGCCAACGTGGAACGCATCCGCGCGATGAATCCCGGCTGGGAGCACCGGCTCTACGACGACGCGGCGATGTCGCGCTTCGTGCAGGACCACTACCCGCCCCGGGTGTTCGCCTACTTCGACCGGATCGATCCCCAGTACGGCGCGGCGCGGGCGGACTTCTTCCGCTATCTGGTCGTCTACCGCTGCGGCGGCATCTACTTCGACATCAAGAGCACCACCACCCGCCCGCTCGACGAGGTCGTGGGCCCCGACGACCGCTACCTGCTGGCCCGCTGGCGCAACAAGCCCGGCGAGCCTTTCGAGGGCTGGGGCATCCACTACGAGCTGCCCAGCCTGGCGGACGGGGAGTTCCAGCAATGGCACGTCGCGGGCGTGGCGGGGCACCCCTTCCTGCGGGCGGTGATCGAGAACATCCTGCGAAACATCGAGCGCTACAACCCGGTGGTGCACGGCACCGGCAAGCGGGGCGTGCTGCGCGTCACCGGGCCCATCGCCTATACGCTGGCCATCACGCCCCTGCTGAACCTGCACCCGTTCCGGCTGGTCGACGCGCAGGAGGACCTGGGGCTCCAGTACACGATCTACCGCGACTACCAGCACAAGACCCTGTTCAAGAACCACTACTCGAACCTGACGATCCCGGTCGTGCGGCTGGGACTCGCGCAAGCCGCGTCGGCCCGGGTGGCGCGCGGCATCAAGCGGCTCTCGCGGCGGCGCGACGCCGCCGATGCGCCGGGCGTCCAGGGCCGCGCCTGAACCGCCGCGACGGCGGCCCGCGCCGTCTCAGGCCAGCCGGAAAGCCTCCACGGCCTGCTCCAGCCGCGCGGCCTGCTCGCGCATGCTGCCGGCGGCCGCGGCCGCCTCCTCGACCAGCGCGGCGTTCTGCTGGGTGATGCCGTCCATCTGCACGATGGCCCGGTTGACCTCTTCCAGGCCCGCGCGCTGTCCCTGGCTGGCATCGCCGATGGCGGCGACCAGCCCGGCCACCCGATGCACCGCGGCGACGATCTCGCGCATGGTGGCGCCGGCGGAATCCGAGAGTTGGCGGCCGGTCCGGACCTGGGCGACCGACGCGTCGATCAGGCCCCTGATCTCGCGCGCCGAGCCGGCCGAGCGCTGCGCCAGCGCCCGGACCTCGGCCGCGACCACCGCGAAGCCGCGCCCCTGCTCCCCGGCGCGCGCCGCCTCCACCGCCGCGTTCAACGCCAGGATGTTGGTCTGGAAGGCGATGCCGTCGATCACCGCGACGATGCCGGCGATGCGGTGCGCGCTGCCGTCGATCGCGCCCATGGTGCCCACCATCCGCTCCACCGTGTCGCCGCCCTGCGCGGCCAGCGCCGCCGCCGCATCGACCACCTGCCGGGCCTCCAGGGTGGACCCGGCGTTCCGGGCCACGGTGGCGGTCAGTTCGCCCATGGAGGCGGCCGTCTGCTCCAGCGATGCCGCCTGCGCCTCGGTCCGGCCGGACAGGTCGAGGCTGCCCGAAGCCACTTCGCTCGCCGCATGGGCGATGTGGCGGGTGCCCTCGCGCACCTGCCCGATCAGGCCGGTCAGTCCGAGGGCGATGCCGTTGACCGCCTGCATCAGCTGGCCGATCTCGTCGCGCCGGTCCACATGCAGCTGGCGCGACAGGTCGCCCGCCGCCATCCGCCGCGCGGTCGCGGACACCTGCGCCAGCGGCTGGCCGATGGCGCGATCGACCGCCAGGAACACCCCGCCGGCCACGCAGGCGGCGGTGGCCAGCACCGCGGCGACCTGCATTCCGACGCCCAGCCGCGGCAGCCCCCAGGCCAGCGTCGCCATCGCCGCCAGCGCCAGCAGGCCGGCGCACAACGCGGGCTGCTCGCCGGCCCGCACGGTCCGCTGCCCGCCGATGTCGAACCCCACGTACAGCGCGCCGACGACCGCGCCGCCCGCGTCGCGCACCGGCAGGTAGTGCGTGACGTACTCGTGCCCGAACAGGGTCGCGAACCCGGTGTAGGGCCTGCCCGCGGCCAATTCGGGGAAGGCCGCATGCGATCGGTCGAGCGCCGTGCCCGCGGCGCGCGAACCGTCCTCCTTGAGGACCGACGTGGCGATGCGCACGAAATCCGCGCCGCGCCGCACGAAGACCGTGGCGCGGGCCCCGTGGCGCGCCGTGAAGGCATCGACACGCGCATGGTCCGCGTTGAGGATGTCCCGTCCGCAGCGCAGGACCGGCGTGGCGCGGGCGCCGTCACGCCCCGGTTCGACAGCGAACGGCGCATCGAAGCTTCCAGCAAACCGCCGGGCCGCAGCACGGACGCGGCGCCGCATGGAAAAGAACGTCATGGTCGGAACAAATGGTAACCCAATGTATATTTCGATGCTACCAGCGGTGTTCCGGCCGATGCCGGGACGATGACGAAAGCGCTCCGGGTCATGGAGGGGTGGCCCCGGGCCGGAGCCGGTAGAACAGGTTGGGTTCGCTGACGATATAGAGGGTGCCGTCCGACCCGAGCGCCACGCCCTCGGCCTGGGGCACGCCCTCCAGCGACGTCCCGCCGACCCGGGCGCCCCGGCGGTCCAGCTCGACCAGCGACTGCGACTCGTCGCTCAGCAGCAGCAGGTGCCCGGTGTCCGGGTCCACCTCGATCGAGGACAGGTCGGTCGCGCCCACCGATTGCCGCAGCCAGGCGCTCAGGTCCTCCACGGCGAAGGCGGCGGGCGCGTCCTGCGCAGGACGGCCCCAGCCGGTGATGCGGTAGAGCGCGCGCGGGGAATGCTCCTTGACCACGTAGAGCTGGTCGCGCTCCAGGTCGTAGCCGATGCCTTCGAGGCCCTGGTTGCGCCGCTGGCCCGGGGCCTTGGCGCCGTCGGCATCCGCCGGCACCGTGCCGGCCCCCAGATCCAGCCGCAGCGACGGGGCGTCCCGCAGGTCGAGATCGGCATCCTTGCCGTCGCGCGGCAGCGTCGCCAGCAGGATGCGCTGGGAGCCCTCCTCCACCAGGGCCACCCGGCCGCCGCCGAGGAACGCGACGCCCTCCACGTCGGAGGCATTGCGCAGCCGGTGCCGACCGGTCACCCGCCCGTCCAGGTCGAGCGTGAGCAGCGTGGCGGGCCGGTTGATCACCGCGATCAGGCGCTGGCGCTCCGCGTCGAAGGCCAGGCCCGAGAGGTTGCGGTCGATGCCCTCCACCGGCCGTCCGGCCGCGTCCATGCGGTAGCGCTCCAGCCGCAGGCCCGGCTCCCGGGAGGCCTGCAGGGTGCGCGCATCGCGGCCCGACCACCACCGGTAGATCCGGTTGTCGACATGGTGGAAGCGCACCGCCACATACACGCCGTACCCCAGCACCACCAGCAGGCTCGCGGTCAGCAGCCAGCGAACGGCATGGCGCAGGCAGGAAGCGCGGAAGGAAAGTACGGGGGGCTTGACGGGATTCATGGAGGATGGCGGGCACGGGGGTGCCGCATCCTAGCCATGCGACGTGACGGGAACCGACGAGACCCGGTTTCAGGCGGCGGGCGCGTCCGCGGCGGACGACGGGCCGGCCGGCGCGGACGCCGCCAGCGACGCGATGCCCGGGAAGCGCACCGGCAGCAGCGCCGACAGGCCGAACTCGTCGAGGATGGCCACCAGCCGCTGGGCGGCGGCGCGCTTCTTCTGGCCGGTGTGGCGCGCCAGGATCAGCTCGTTCTTCATGCTGTGCTCCCAGCCGACCAGCTCGGTCACCGTGACCTGGTAGCCGCTGGCTTCCAGGTACAGGCAGCGCAGCACGTTGGTGATCTGGCTGCCCAGCTCGCGGGTGTGCAGCGGATGGCGCCACAGCTCGGCCAGCGGCGTGCGCGACAGCGACAGCGCCTTGCCCTGGCGCAGGCAGGCGGCCACCTCGGCCTGGCAGCAGGGCACCAGGGCGAAGGCGCGGGCCTGCTTCTGCAGGCCGAAGGCGATGGCGTCGTCGGTGGCGGTGTCGCAGGCATGCAGCGCGGTCACCACGTCGATCCGCGCGGGCAGCGCGTCCGACTGCGCCGATTCGGCCACCGTCAGGTTGAGGAAGGCCATGCGGTCGAAGCCCAGACGCGCGGCGAGTTCCCGCGACCGGGCGACCAGCTCGGGCCGGGTCTCGATGCCGAAGATGCGTCCGCTGCCGAGCGCCCGGAAGAACAGGTCGTAGACGATGAAGCCCAGGTAGGACTTGCCGGCGCCATGGTCGGCCAGCGTGGCGCCCTCGCCGCCGCCGGGCAGCTCGCGCAGCAGCGTTTCGATGAACTGGAACAGGTGGTGCACCTGCTTGAGCTTGCGGCGCGAGTCCTGGTTGAGGCGGCCGTCGCGCGTCAGGATGTGCAGCTCCTGCAGCAGCGCGACCGACTGGCCCGGCTGCAGCAGCTCGTCGAGCGGCGATGCCGGCGCGGCACCCGGGGATGCGGCGGCGCGGCCGGCGGCCTGGCGGGCGGCCTTCATGCGGCGGCGCCCCCGGCAGCCGCGGCCGTGGCGGAGCGGCCGCAGCCGGCGCCCACGTCCAGCGCGCGCCAGCCCTCGGCGCCCAGCGCGTGCAGCCGTTCGATGTTGCGGCCGAAGATGGCGTCGGCCTCGGGATAGGCCTCGACGGCGCGGTCGATGCTCGCCTCGCGCAGCAGGTGCAGCGTGGGATGCGGCGCGCGGTTGGTGGCGTTGGCGATGTCGGCGGGGTCGCTGCCGGCGAACTGGAAATCGGGATGGAAGCTCGCGATCTGCAGCACGCCGTCGAGCCCCATCTCGGCCAGCAGCGCGTCGGCCCGGCGCAGCAGCGCGGCGAAGTCGAGGAAATCGCGCAGGCCGGCGGTGGCGACCAGCAGCGTGGTGTCGCGGATGGCGGGGTCGCAGGCGGCCAGGGCGCGCAGCTCGTCGGCCAGCGCCTCCAGGAGGCCCGCGTCGTCGCGCGCGTCGGTGGTCGCGTAGTGGACCTGGCCGCGCGCGTGGACGGCCTTGGCGAAGGGGCAGAGGTTCAGCCCGATCACCGCGCGTTCGAGCCAGGTGCGGGTGTCGGCGATGGCGTCGGCCGCGGCGACCGGCGGGCGCTCCACGGCGGGGGGCGGCGCGGGGCGCGCGGGACGGGGGCGGGGTCGGTTCATGGGAGGGCGGATTCTATCGGCCGGGCCGCGCTGCGCCCGCGGCGCGGGTATTGGCCGGCGGGCGCCCGCCCCGCCCCGCCGGCGGCCCGCCGCGCCTACCGGCAGGCGAAGCTGGACGCGTCCTCCAGGCTGCCGCTGCCGTTGTAGCGGGCCACCTGCGGGTACGGGCACAGCGGTCGCGTCCGGCCGG
This sequence comes from Burkholderiaceae bacterium, assembly GCA_022702125.1. GTDB lineage: Bacteria > Pseudomonadota > Gammaproteobacteria > Burkholderiales > Burkholderiaceae_C > JAKOND01. Next base: position 24,221 of record JAKOND010000126.1, on the reverse strand, counting down.
GCCAGGGCGCGGTCGCGGCGGCCCGGGCGACGATGCGGTCCGGCGCGATGCCCTGTTCCACCCAGTCGGCCAGCGGCGTGAGGGCGTCGTAGACGTCGGTCGCGGGGCCGCCCGAGGCGGAGCAGTGGTTCATGCCCGGCACCAGGTAGAGCCGCGCGAAGTCCCGGGTCGCGGCGCCGCCGCCCTGGGCGGCTTCGAGTCGCTGGTAGTAGTCGATCGAGTCGTTGGCCGAGAAGATCGGGTCGCTGGTGCCGTGGACGATCAGCATCTTGCCGCCCCGGCCGCGGAACGCGCCGACGTCGGTCGAGGTGGTGTGGTAGATCGCCGCGTAGGCGTCCATGCGGGCCGGATCGGTGTCGAAATTGAAGGTGAAGATGTCGAAGGCGGGCGCGGGCGGGGTGAAGAACTCCTTCGGCATCGCGTCGGTGGCGATGAGCGTGTAGTTGCGGGCATTGGGCGTGGCGGTGGTCGAGGTGCCGAGCCGCCAGTTGCGCCAGTCGGCGCCCTTGATGCCGCTGTCCCACGGCCAGCTCGCGTAGAGGGACCGGCCGGCGGAATCCTTCGGCCCGCCGAAGTCCTTCTTCAGCGCCGCGACCTGATCGCCCGAGAGGCAGGCGTCGTTCTTCGCGCCGGTGCACTGCAGCACCGCGGGATCGAAGCCGCAGGCCGAGGGATTGACGCCGATGATGCCGTCGGCCGCGCCGTCGAGCGCGTCGCACTGCCGCACGACGGCGTCCGAGACCAGCGCGAGGTCCTGGCTCGAGAAGGCCCGGCTGAGGACGGGCCGGCCGCCGGCGTCCCGGGGCGCGATGGCGGTGTAGGTCAGGACGTTCCAGGTCGAGGCGACCGAGGCCTCCTTGGCGACCTTGATCGCCGGCGCGTTGGCCGCCACGCCGTCGAAATAATCCGGGAAGCGCTGCGGGAACAGCAGCGCCTGCCGCCCGCCGCCCGAGCAGCCGACGAAGTACGAGCGGTCGGGCCCCCGGCCGTAGGCCTGGCCGATCAGCGCCTTGGCGGCCACCGTCACCTTGTCGTAGGAGGCGTAGGCGTGGTCGATGCGCGCCTGCGGATCGAGGCCGAAGCTGGCGTCCGTCACCTGGTGGCCGGCATCGGTGGTGACCACCGCGTAGCCCTTGGCGAGCGCGCTGGTCTGCAGCGCCGCCGAGGAGGCCTCGTTGCCGGCCAGCGCGCCGATCGCCGCGCGCACCACGCCGTCGTTGCCGCCGCCGCCCTGGAAGGCGAAGCGCCCGTTCCAGGTCTTGGGCAGGCGCATCTCGAAGCCGATGTAGTAGGCCTTGCCGTCCACGCCGGTGCGGGGGTTCATGCGGCCCTGCACCACGCAGTGGGCCGGCAGCGCGACGCCGTTGACCACGGTGCCCTGCGCGGCCGTCGCGCTGGTCAGCGTGGTGTCGGCGAGCCGGAACCCGGCGAGCGCTTCGCACTCGCCCCGCAGGGCGGAGGTGGTCGGCAGCGCCGGGAGGGTGGCGCCGCCGCCGCAGGCGCACAGCGCGGCCGCGGCCAGGGCGGCGGCGGACAGTCGGATGGTGGGGAAGGACATGGATCGTCTCCGGGGAGGGGCGGTTCGTTCGCGAGGGCCCGTGCCTTCGGCCGCGGGGGGCCGGCACGTCCCCGCACGGTACGCCGGCGCGCGGCCGTGCGCCGTCATCCCAGAAGCTGACAGCGCTGCGCGGCCCGGCGCTCCCGGTCCGGCGCGGGGCCTAGGCGAGCAGGCGGCGGCCGGTCAGCCGCTCGTGCTCGCGGACCGCGAAGCGGTCGGTCATGCCGGCGATGTAGTCGGCCACGGCGCGCTCGGCGCTGCGGCCCGTGCCGGCCGCGTCCGGCGGCACCGCCGCCCGCGCGGCGAAGTCGGCCTGCATCTCCTGCGGCGCCGCGCGGTAGGCGTCGAACAGTTCCTGCACCACGGTGCGGGCGTGGCCGGTGGTCTCCATCACCTGCGGGTGGCGGTAGAGGTTCTTGAACAGGAAACGCTTGAGCGCGGTCGATTCGGCCCGCATCGCCGCGCTGAAGCGCAGCAGGGGCGGCGACCGGCGCACCGCCTCGGGGCTGTCGCAGCCGGCCGCGGCCAGCGCGGCGCGGGTGGCGTCGATCACGTCGTAGACCTGGGCGCTGAGCATGCGGCGGATGGCCTCGTACAGCAGCCGGCGCTGCTGGGACCGGGCACCGAGCGACGGATGCGCCTCCAGCGCCTCGCGCCGGAAGCGCTCGAACAGCGGCACCTCGGCCACCTGGGCCAGGGTGATCAGGCCCGAGCGCACGCCGTCGTCGATGTCGTGGGCGTTGTAGGCGATCTCGTCGGCCAGGTTGCACAGCTGCGCTTCGAGCGAGGGCTGGGTGCGGTCGAGGAAGCGGCGCCCCACCCCGCCGGGCTCGGCGCTTTCCAGGGCCTCGGCATGCGCGCGCGAGCAGTGCTTGAGGATGCCCTCGCGGGCTTCGAAGGTCAGGTTCAGGCCGTCGTACTGCGGATAGCGCTCTTCGAGGGTGTCGACGATGCGCAGGCTCTGCAGGTTGTGCTCGAAGCCGCCGTGGCCCTGCATGCAGGCGTCGAGCGCGTCCTGGCCCGCATGGCCGAACGGGGTGTGGCCCAGGTCGTGCGCCAGGGCCACGGCCTCGACCAGGTCCTCGTCCAGCCCGAGCGGCCGGGCGATGGAGCGGCCGAGCTGCGCCACCTCCAGCGAATGCGTCAGCCGGGTGCGGAACAGGTCGCCCTCGTGGTTGAGGAATACCTGCGTCTTGTAGACCAGCCGCCGGAAGGCGGTGGAATGCACGATGCGGTCGCGGTCGCGCTGGTAGTCGGTGCGCGTCGGCGCAGGCGTTTCCGGGTAGCGCCGGCCCCGGGTGCGGGCCGGGTCGCTGGCGTAGGGCGCCCGGCCGGCGATGGGCCGGGAGGCGGTGGTTTCCTCAGGCATCGATACCGGGGATCGCCTTGGTTCCGCCTGCATTTCCAGCTATCGTTCGGATAGCACTCAGGCCGCGACGGGTGCCCGTGCGCAGCAGGCCTCCACCACCTCGCGCACCAGCGCGTCGGGCGCGCCCCGCACCACCGCCCGGCCCGGGCCGTCGATCAGCACGAAGCGGATGTCGCCGGCCTCGGACTTCTTGTCCAGCCGCATCAGCCGCAGGTAGCGGCCGGCGTTGTCCCCGGCGTCGATGCGCGGCCCGGCGGTCGGCAGCCCGGCGCGCGCCACCAGCGCGGTCAGCCGGTCCACGAAGGCCGCGTCCACCAGGCCCAGACGCTGCGACAGGGTCGCCGCCATCACCATGCCGGCGCCGACGCCCTCGCCGTGCAGCCAGGCGCCGTAGCCCAGGCCGGACTCGATCGCGTGGCCGAAGGTGTGGCCGAAGTTGAGGATGGCGCGCAGGCCCGCCTCGCGCTCGTCCTGGCCGACCACCGCGGCCTTGATCTCGCAGCTGCGGTGCACCGCATGGGCCAGCGCGGCGGGGTCGCCGGCGCGCAGCGCCTCCATGTTCTCTTCCAGCCAGCCCATGAACGCCATGTCGGCGATCGGGCCGTACTTGACGATCTCGGCCAGGCCGGCGCTCACCTCGCGCGGCGGCAGGGTGGCGATGGTGCCGAGGTCGCAGACCACCAGGTGCGGCTGGTAGAACGCGCCGACCATGTTCTTGCCCAGCGGATGGTTGATGGCCGTCTTGCCGCCGACCGACGAATCCACCTGCGCCAGCAGCGTGGTCGGCACCTGCACGAAAGGCACGCCGCGCATGTAGCTGGCCGCCGCGAAGCCGGTCATGTCGCCGACCACGCCGCCGCCCAGGGCGTAGAGCACCGTGCGCCGGTCGCAGCCGTGGCCCAGCAGCGCGTCGAAGATGCGGTTGAGCGTCGCCCAGTCCTTGTAGGCCTCGCCGTCGGGCAGCTCGACCACATGGACGTCGCGGTGGTGCGGCGCCAGCGCGGCGCGCAGGCGGCCGGCGTACAGCGGGCCGACGGTGGTGTTGGTGACGATCAGCGCCGCGGTCGCGCGCGGCAGGCCGGCATAGGTGGCCGCATCGCCCAGCAGCCCGGTGCCGATGCGGATCGGATAGCTGCGGTCGCCCAGGTCGATGGCGACGGTGCGCGCCGCTGCCGCGGGCTGCGCGACCGCGGCGGGCGACCGGGATTCGGGAGAGGACGGGGACAGGGTCTGCATGGCGCGACAGTGTAGGGGAAGGCCTGCGCGCCCGATGGCCTCAGCGGCGGTGGCCGGGCGGCGTGCCCCGGGCCGGGCCGGCCGCCGGCGCGTCCGGCGCATCCACCGCATCCGTGGCGACCGCCAGCCCGGCGAGCTCGAGCTGCATGCTCACCATCCGCACCATGGCCGGCACCGAGGTGCGCGCCGCCTCGGCCACGAAATGCGCCGCGTCCCGGTAGAGCGGATCGCGCGCGGTGTGCAGGTCGCGCAGCCGGGCCAGCGGATCGGCCACCTGCAGCAGCGGCCGCTGGGTGTCGTGCCGCAGCCGCCGCGCCAGCTCCTCGGGCGACGAGCGCAGGTAGACCACATGCCCGCGCGACCGCATCCGCTCCCGGTTGCCCGGCCGCAGCACCACGCCGCCGCCGGTCGCCATCACGCCGGGATGCGAGGCGGTCAGGTCGTCGATCACCGCCTCCTCGATGTCCCGGAAACGGTCCTCCCCCTCGCGCTCGAAGAAGCTGCGGATGGCGCAGCCGATGCGCTGCTCCACCACATGGTCCGAATCGACGAACGGCAGCTGCAACCGCCGCGCCAGCTGGCGGCCGATGGTGGATTTTCCGGAGCCGGGGAGGCCGACGAGGATGATGGTCGGAGGATTCGTCAGGGTCAGTCCTTGACTGTGCAGTCGAGTGTTCTTCCGTAGAGCGGCATCAGGAAAGCGCCGTTCCCGGCGTCGACGTCCACTTTCGCGGGGGTCAAATGATAGACGTAAGTCGCCGCGCCTTCGGAACCGCTGACCCCGGCCGTCACGGTGATCTTCACGCGCAACCAGGTGGCCGTGTTCTGCGGGTACTGCAACTGCAGGGTCGCCAGTCCGTTGGCGTCGGTGCGGTTACTGTTCACGAAACCGATCGCCACGTCGGATTGCCGAGGCGTCAGGAAACCGTCCTTGTTGGTATCTTCGCTGACGCCTTGGTTGATCTCCAGCACGCCGTTGCGATTGATGTCCTCGTTCGGGCACCACTTGTAGGCGAGCTTCCCGGTGCTGTCGTAGATATCCTGTATTTCCCGGCTCGCGAGGCTCGGCACCATCGTCGGTCCCTTCCAGTAGCCCTGGATGTCCACCACCGCCGACAGGGGCACGTTGGCCGCGTAATTGCCCGCGGCATTCACCGCCTGGATCTCGAATTTCTTCACGTAGGAAATTCCGCTGGCGCTTTTCTCGATGACGTTGTCGGAACCGATGGTCAACGCGACAGGATTGGCCGTCGCCGTCAACGCGGTCTTCACCGACTGCGCCGGCTCGGTGGTGGCGTCCGCGTTCAGGCAATCCGTGACCGGGTCATCGTTCAACGCATAGCAGGCCCGGATGACGACGCCGCTGTTGGGGCTGCTGGTGGTCGGCGCGACGTATCCGGTCTTCGCATAGCCGGAGGCGTCGCTGTAGACGACCGTGCTGCCCATGGTCAGGGATTCGCCCGGCAGCGCGGAGCTGACGATCCTGAAACGCACGCGCACATTGGCGAGCGGCACGTTGGCGTCGGTCAGGAACAATGCCCGAATCTCCGACTGGTTGGCCGTGGAGCCGGACGTGTTGGCGCCGACCACCACGGGCGTGGCGATGAGGCTCGCCGCCCTCACGGCAGAAACGGCATTGGGAATGGCCGTGCTGCCAGGGGTCGTGACACGCAGGGCGTATGTCCCCGAGACACCGCTCGCATCCACGCTGATCGGATAGTTGCCGTCGCTCGCAGGCGCGTTGAAGCGGAAAGTCGCCACGCCCGACGCGTTGGTGACACCCGGAGCGAGGGTGGTGTTCGGCACGCCGCTGGCGTTGACCGCGATGCCGGCGATGCCGTTGCCTGCAGAATCCTTGACTGTCGCGCTGAACACGGTGGCCTGGCTGGGCTGCACCACGTTGGGCACCGTCCCGAGCGACAGGACCGATCCGGCGACGCTGACCGTTCCGGTCTTGGTGATGGAACCCGACGTCACCTTGTAGCGCAGCAGCCGGTCGCTCTTGTCGCTGCCGATCGCGATCGTTCCGGAGAATTTCCCGTCGGTGCCGGTCACGGCCGTGCCGGAGGTCGGCGTGAAGACGGCGTTTCCATCCACCGCGACCGATACCGGAGCGCCGGCGACCGCATTGCGCGCGGCGTCCACCGCGGTGACGGTCAGGGTCGAGACTTCCGCCCCGCTGTTGGCGAGCGCCGCCTTGTCCACGGACAGGATCAGATCGGACGCCACGACGGCTGCGGGAGCGGTGGTCCCGGCACCGGTGCCCGAGGTCGAACCCGCGGCGGTGCCGGCCGCATTGGCCGGAGTACCGGAGCTCCCGCCACCGCCGCCGCAGCCCGAAACCAGCGCAGCCGCGAGCAGCGCGACGCTGCGGAGTTTGAAGGAGTCACGCATGTTTGCTGTATTCCCAGGAAAGAAACAAGAAATGGAATGGGCGGAACGGACGGGCCGGACTCACCGCGACGCCGACAGCCGGTCGGAAATCATCTTGGGCGTGATGAACACGAGCGTCTCGGTCTTGTTGGCGATGCGCGAGCGCGACTTGAACAGGTTGCCGGCCACCGGGATGTCGCCGAGGAAGGGCACCTTGGTCTCGTCGGTGGTCTCGGTCAGCTCGAAGATGCCGCCGATGACCACCGTGCCGCCGTTCTCCACCAGCACCTGGGTCTTGACGTGCTTGGTGTTGATCGCGATGCCCGAGGCGGTCGTCTCGCCGCGCGTGTCCTTGTTGATGTCCAGGTCCAGGATGATGTTGCCCTCGGGCGTGATCTGCGGCGTGACCTCCAGCTTGAGGTTGGCCTTGCGGAAGGCGACGGAGGTGGCGCCGCTGGAGGTGGATTGCTGGTACGGGTACTCGGTGCCCTGCTCGATCAGCGCCTTGGTCTGGTCGGCGGTCACGACGCGCGGGCTGGAGACCACCTTGCCCTTGCCGTCGGCCTCCAGCGCGGAGAGTTCCAGCGCCAGGAAGCGGTTGGCGGCCGAGTTGAAGATCGACAGGGCGAAGGTCGCGGCGCTGTTGCCGTTGATCGAATTGGCCGGCAGGTTCACGAAGTTGCTGGCGGTGTTGACGGTGGTGCCGAAGCCCGAGGACGAGACCGCGTTCGCGTAGCTGGTGCCCGCGGCCACGCGGTTGTTGCCGGCGATGCGGTAGCCGCCGTCGCCGCCGTTCTGCGCGCGCAGGTCGCCGCCGCCCAGGCGCACGCCGAGCTGCCGGCTGAAGGTGTCGGAGGCCTCGACGATGCGCGCCTCGATCAGCACCTGGCGCACCGCCACGTCGAGCTTGGAGATCAGTTCCTCGACCTGCGCCAGCTTCACGGGCGTGTCGGTCACGAAGAGCTGGTTGGTGCGCGGCTCGGCGATGGCGCTGCCGCGCTCGCTGAGGAAGCGGTTGCTGGTGCCGCCGCCGCCGCCCAGCCCTCCCCCGCAGCCGCTGCCGTTGAGCTGGAACAGCATGTCGGAGGCCTTGGCGTAGTTGAGCTGGAAGGCCTGGGTGCGCACCGGCTCCAGCCGCTGGATGGCGAGCTGCGCCTCCAGGTCCTTCTTGGTGCGCGCGTCGAGCTCGTCCTTGGGCGCGATCCACAGCACGTTGCCGTTCTTGCGCATGCCCAGGCCGCGGGCGTCCATGACGATCTGCAGCGCCTGGTCCCAGGGCACGTCCTTCAGGCGCAGGGTGAGCGCGCCGGTGACGGTGTCGGAGGTGACGATGTTGAAGTTGGTGAAGTCGGCGATGACCTGCAGCACCGAGCGCACCTCGATGTTCTGGAAGTTGAGCGACAGCCGCTCGCCGTTGAAGCCCTGCCCCTGCGTCAGCTTGCTGCTGTCGACCTTGCGCGCGCGCACCTCGACGACGAACTGGTTGTCGCTCTGGTAGGCGCTGTGCTCCCAGTCGCCCTGCGGATCGATGGTCAGCCGCACCCGGTCGCCTGCCTGGGTGGCGGTCACGGTCTGCACCGGCGTGCCGAAGTCGCTCACGTCGAGCCGGCGGCGCAGGCCTTCGGGCAGCGAGGATTTCAGGAACTCGGCGACCAGCGCCTTGCCCTGCTGGCGCACGTCGACGCCGATCTGGCCGTTGGCCAGTCCCACCACGATGCGCCCGGCGTTGTCCGCGCCGCGCCGGAAGTCCAGGTCGCGCAAGGGCGTGAGGTCGCCCGCGCGCGTCTCGGCGAAGCTCGCGGCCACCGAGTTCGGCCGGACCGATGCCGACGAGGAGGCGGACGGGTCGAGCAGCACCAGCAGGGCGTTGCCGTCGATGCGGGTGGTGTAGGTGGCGGGCTGCTTCAGGTTCAGCACCACCCGGGTGAGGCTGCCGGCCTCGACCACGGTGGCCGAGCGCAGGTTGCCCTGGTTGATGTCCACCGCGGGCTGCGCCAGCGCGCTGGCGGTGCCGGGGAAATCGAGCGCGATGCGCGCCGGCGACTGGATCGCGAAGCCGGCGGGCAGCGCCGCCAGCGGCTGGGCGAACTCGATGCGCACGAGCTCGGTGCCGCCCTGCATCGCGCCGGACACCGCCCGGATCGCCTGCTGGGCATGCGCCGCGAGCGGCCCCAGGAGGCCCAGCGCCCAGGCGGCGCACACGATCGCGGCGCGCAGCGGTCGCCGCGTCCGGGTGTTGCTCAAGCTCATTTCATCTCCTGCAATTCGAGGGCGGTGGTGCGCTCCACCCAGTCGCCGGTGGCGTCCTGCACCACTTCGCGCAGTGTCAATTCGGTTTCGTCGATGCGCGTCACCCGGCCGAAGTTCTGTCCCAGGTGTTCGCCGACCCGCACCTGGTAGAGCAGGTTGTTGGCCCGCACCAGCGCGACCAGCCGGTTGCCCTTCGTCAGGCTGCCGACCATGCGCATCGTGTCGAGCGGGAAGGCTTCCAGCGGCTCCTTGCGGCGCTGCAGCTCGGGCGCGACCAGATCGTTGTTGGCGGCGCGGCTTTCGCGGCGCAGCGCCTGGGCGAGTTTCTGCATGTCGAACGGATCGGCGGCGGAGGCCTGCTCGTAGCCCTGCGGCAGGAACTGCTTGGGCGGATTGATGGGAACGATGCGCGGACGGGTCTGGGCGCGCTGCTCGGCGGTCCAGCGACGCAGTTCGTCGTCGTCCGAGGCTCCGCAGCCCGACAACAGCAGCGTAAGGGCGCACACCGCGCCGAAAGCCCGGAAGAGCGTCGAAAAACCCTGCCTCATCGCTTCGTCCCCTGTGCCGCTTTCTTGGCCTTGCGCTGCGCTTCGATCTCTTCCTCGTCGAGGTAGCGGAACGTCCGCGCGGTGGCGTCCATCGCCAGCCCGCCGTCCTTGCCGGCGACGATGGCCAGGTTGTTGAGCGTGACGATGCGCGGCAGGTGCGCGATGTCGGAGGCGAAGGCGCCCATGTCGTGGTAGCCGCCGGTCACCCGTATCGCGATCGGCAGTTCGGCGTCGTAGTCGCGCACCACCACCTGCCCGGGCCGGAACAGCTCGAACTGCAGGCTGCGGCCCACGCCCGCCTGGTTGATGTCCGACAGCAGCGCGGCCATCTCGGCCTTGCTCGGCAGCTGCTTCTCCAATTGGGTGACGTACTGCTGGACCTGCTCGCGCTGCTGCTGGAGCGCCTGGAGGTTGGCGGCCTTGGCCGCGCGCTGCTGGTAGTCGGCGCGCAGGGTCGTCTCGCGCGCCTGTTCGGTTTCGAGCTCGGTCTGGTAATCGCCGAGCCAGGCGTACCACAGCAGTCCGAAGCAGCCGGCGGCGACCGCCAGGCACAACAGCACCCGCGGCAGCAGCGGCCAGCGCGACGGGTCCTTGGGGTCGAGGTTGCTGAACTGCCGCTGCAGGGCATGGAACTGGGCGGCGAGATCGATCCGGGCGGCCCGGGACGAGGCGGTGCGGGTGGCCATGCGGCTCTCCTAGGAACGGGGCACGGCCGGCGCGGGCGCCGCGGGGGCAGCGCCGGGCGCGGCGGGCGGCGTCAGGTCGCTGGCGCGCAGCAGCCGCATGGTCATGGCGAAGTTGGCGACGCGGCGCGTGTCGCGCGGCGTGAGCGCGAGGTTCGCGAAGGAGATCTCCCCGAGCTGCGCCGATGCGAGCCAGGTCGATTCGGCCAGGTTGCGCAGCAGCTCCGAGACCCGTTCGTTGGACTGGGCGACGCCCTTGATCGCCACCGACTGGCCGTCCTGCTTCATCTCGGTCAGGTAGACGCCGTCGGGCAGGCGGCGCGCCAGCTCGTTGAGCAGGTGCACCGGCATGTTGCGGTCGGACTGGAGGTCCTCCACCGCCGCCTGCCGGGCGCGCAGCGCGGTGATCTCGGATTCGAGCGTGGCGATCTGCTTGATCTGGTTGTCCAGCACCTGGATCTCGGACTGCAGGAACTGGTTGCGCGCCTGCTGGTCGGCGATGCGCGACTGGTAGAGCAGGTAGACGCCGGCGGCCACCAGCACGCCTGCGATGGCGGAACCCAGCAGCGTGGCATGGAAGGCGTCGCGTCGCCGCTTGCGGGCCAAGACCCGGTGCGGCAGCAGGTTGATCAGGATCACTGCAGGAACCTCCGCATCGCCAGGCCGCACGAGGTCAGGTAGGAAGGCGCCTCGCGCAGCACGCGGCCGCTGTTGACCGCCGAGCCGAGGCGCATGCCGTCGAAGGGATTGACCAGGCTGGTGGCCGCCTGGCAGCGCTCGGCCACCACCTCGGTCAGGCCCGCCAGGCCGGCCGAGCCGCCCGCGAGCAGCAGGTGGTTCACCCGGTTGTACGGCGTGCTGTTGAAGAAGAACTGGAGCGCCCGGAAGACTTCCTGCGACAGGCTGTGCACGAAGGGCTGCAGCACGGTGGCCGGATAGTCGTCGGGCAGTTCGCCGTTGCGTTTCTTGGTCTCCGCCTCTTCCGCGGAAAAACCGTACTGGCGCACGATCAGCTGGTTGAGCTGCGCGCCGCCGAAGACCTGGTCGCGCTCGTAGAGCACCTCGTCGCCGCGCAGCACCTGCATCGCGGTGGTGGTGGCGCCGATCTCGAACAGCGCCACCATCGGCGCCTCCTTGCGTCCGGCCGCCTGCGCGGCGGCGGCGTCGGGCAGGCGCTCGATCAGCCGTCCGGCGGCCAGGCGCGCGGCATGGGACTCGATGTCGACGATGACCGGCCTGAGGCCTGCCGCTTCGGCGAGGCCCTGGCGGTCCTGGACCCGTTCGCGGCGCGACGCGGCGATCAGCACCTCGACGTCGGCCTCGGAGCCGGCGGCCGGGCCGAGCACGCAGAAATCGAGGCTCACCTCGTCGAGGGCGAAGGGGATGTACTGGCTGGCCTCGGACTCGATCTGGAGTTCGAGCTCCTCCTCGGACAGGCCGTCGGGCAGCACGATCTTCTTGGTGATGACGGCCGAGGACGGCAGCGCCATGGCGACGTTGCGGGTGCGGCTGCCGCTCTTCTTGACCAGGCGGCGCAGCGCGGCCGCGACCTCGTCGAACTTCTCGATGTTGCCGTCCACGATCCAGTCCTGCTCGAACTGTTCGATGGCGCAGCGCTCGAGCGTCATGTCGCCTGATTTGCTGTGCCCGAGTTCGACCAGCTTCGCGCTCGAGGAACTGATGTCGATGCCCAGCAGCGGGGCCGACGGAGCGCGGAACCAGGAGGCTGGGAAAACCAATTGCAACCCCTTTCAGCAGGGCGTTGGAAGACCCGCTACAAAAATTCACACTTGATGCTTATCGTATCAGCACGTTGCGGAAGGCGATGCGTCCGCCTGTGCCGAGCAAAGGTAACAGTGGGGGCAATCGTTGCCAAAAGCACACGGTTGCGGCAGGCCGATCTTCGTGACACAAGTGTTTTCCCCGAGGCCGCCCGACCGCAGGCGCCAAAGCCCCTCGGAGTGGCTCGGAACCTCTCGGAAGCCGTCGATTCCTATAATTCCCGGTTCTTTTCCGCCCATCCCCCAATGCCCCTCGATCCCTCCTCCCGTGACTCCGCCTCCCCGCGCGGAGCCCCCGCCGCACGGCCTTCCGGGTCGCGCCGGGCGATGCGGGTGGTGCTCTGGATACTCGGCACCATCGTCGCCGGAGCGGTGGCGGCGGCGCTGGTGCTGGCGGTGGCGCTGGCGATGGCCTATCCGAACCTGCCGGACGTCTCGGACCTGGCCGACTACCGGCCGAAGCTGCCGTTGCGCGTCTACTCGTCCGAAGGCACGCTGCTGGGCGAATTCGGCGAAGAGCGCCGCAACCTGACGCCGATCAACGAGATCCCGCAGGTGATGAAGAACGCGGTGCTGGCGGCCGAGGACGCGCGCTTCTACTCGCACGGCGGGGTGGACTACCTGGGCGTGGTGCGGGCCGGCCTCGCCAACGTCAACCGCTTCAAGAGCCAGGGCGCCTCGACCATCACCATGCAGGTGGCGCGCAACGTCTACCTGTCGTCCGAGAAGACCTACACCCGCAAGATCTACGAGATCCTGCTGACCTTCAAGCTGGAGCACCTGCTCTCCAAGGACCAGATCCTGGAGATCTACATGAACCAGATCTTCCTGGGCAACCGGGCCTACGGCTTCGCCACCGCCGCCGACACCTACTTCGGCAAGCCGCTCAAGGACGTGAGCATCGCCGAGGCCGCGATGCTGGCCGGCCTGCCCAAGGCGCCGACCGCCAACAACCCGATCAGCAATCCCAAGCGCGCCCGCGCGCGCCAGCTCTACATCATCGACCGGATGGAGGAGAACGGCTTCATCACCCGCGCCCAGGCCGATGCGGCCAAGCGCGAGGAAGTCGCGGTGCGCCGGGGCAGCGACGCCGGCCGGGTCCATGCCGAATACATCACCGAGATGGTGCGGCAACTGGTCTTCTCGCAGTACGGCGCCGATGCCTACACCCGTGGCCTGAACGTCTACACCACCGTCAGCGCCGACGACCAGGACGCCGCCTACCGGGCGCTGCGCAAGGGCATCATGGATTACGAAGGCCGCCAGAAGTACCGCGGCCCCGAGAAGTTCGTCGAGCTTCCGAGCAATGCCGCCGACGTGGACGACGAGGTCGGCGACATCCTGGCCGAGCATCCGGACAACGGCGACATCCTGTCCGCGGTGGTGCTGCAGGCCACGCCGCGCAAGATCGTCGCGATGCGCTCCACCGGCGACACGCTGGAAATCTCCGGCGAGGGGCTGCGGCCGGCGGAATCGGGCCTGTCCGACAAGGCGCCGGCCAACATCCGCATCCGCCGGGGCGCGGTGATCCGGGTGCTGCGCACCGCCAAGGGCAGCTGGCAGATCACCCAGCTGCCGGAAGTGGAAGGCGCTTTCATCGCCCTCGATCCGAAGACCGGCAGCATCAAGTCGCTGGTCGGCGGCTTCGACTTCAACAAGAACAAGTTCAACCACGTCACCCAGGCGTGGCGCCAGCCGGGTTCGAGCTTCAAGCCCTTCATCTACTCGGCGGCGCTGGAGAAGGGCTTCACCCCGGCCACCGTGGTCAACGACGGCCCGCTCTTCTTCGATGCCGGCACCACCGGCGGCCAGCCCTGGGCGCCCAAGAACTACGGCGGCGGCTTCGACGGCCCGATGTCGCTGCGCCGCGCGCTGGAGAAGTCGAAGAACCTGGTCACGGTGCGGGTGATGCAGTCCATCGGCCCCAAGTACGCGCAGGACTGGGTCAGCCGCTTCGGCTTCGACCCGGCCAAGCACCCGGCCTACCTGCCGATGTCGCTGGGCGCCGGCTCGGTCACGCCGCTGCAGATGGCCGCGGCCTACGGCGTGTTCGCCAACGGCGGCTACCGGCTCAACCCGTGGCTGATCGCCCGCATCACCGACTACAAGGGCCGGCCGATGGTCGAGACCAAGCCGCCGGCGCTCGACGAGAGCAACCGCGCCATCGAGGCCCGGAACGCCTTCGTCATGGACAGCCTGCTGCAGTCGGTCGCCCGCTCCGGGACCGCCGCCAAGGCCCAGGCCACGCTCAAGCGGCCCGACATCTACGGCAAGACCGGCACCACCAACGACTCGCTCGACGCCTGGTTCGCCGGCTTCCAGCCGAGCATCGTGGCGATCACCTGGATCGGCTACGACCAGCCGCGCAACCTGGGCGACCGGGAAACCGGCGGCGGCCTGTCGATGCCGGTGTGGATCGACTTCATGCAGCACGCGCTCAAGAACGTGCCGGTGCAGGAGATGCAGCCCCCGGCCGGCGTGACCAACGTGGGCGGCGAGTGGTACTACGACGAGTACGCGCGCGGCGGCGGCATCCCGAGCCTGGCGGTCGAGCCGTTGCCGGCCGACAGCGGCGGGGCGCCCAACCCGATCGCGCCGCAGGCCCCGCCGCCGCCCGAAGAGCGCAACCGCATCCTCGACCTGTTCAAGAACTGACGGGTCGCACGGCGCGGGCGGCCGGCCCGGGGCGGGCCGCCGCGCCGGCCCCGGTCAGAGGGTGAAGCGCAGCGGCTGCCCCGACTGCCGGCTCGCCTCTTGCGACAGCCGCTCCAGGAACTCGCCCTGGCCCTTGGTGTCCTGCCAGGCGCCGTCGGTGAAGCGGTAGTGGTAGCCGCCGGACTTGGCGGCGAGCCAGATCTCGTGCAGCGGCGGCTGGGTGTTGACCACGATCTGGCTGCGGTTGGCGAAGGTGAGCGTCACCATGCCGCCGACCCGCTGGTTGTCGACGTCGGCATCGGTGTCGTCGTTGATGCGGTCGCAGCACCGCTCCACCGCCTGCAGCAGCTGCTCGGCGCGGTCCTGGAATTCGAGGTCGGTCATTACAATTTCGTCCATGTTGAAGCTGCACCAAATTCTAGCCAGGGGCCTGGTGGCCATCGCTGCCGTGCCCATTCTGTCGGCATGCGGCCAGAAGGGGGTGCTGTACCTTCCGAACGATCCCGCCGCGCGCGGCCGGGCGACGCTGCCGCAGACGGTGGTGCCGGGCCTGCGCAGGGCGCCCGCGGCCGCCCCGGCCGCGGCCCCCGATCCGGCCGTGCAGGGGACGAACGAATCGCCCTCCACCACCGTCACCCCCTCGACCCCGGCACGGCCCGTTTCCACGCCCTGAGCCGTCGCCCGAGCCGTCGCAACGACCGTCGCAATCGCCGCGGAGATCGCGGCCAGCGGTCTGCGGCGTCCGGGCCGAGCGCCCTTCCCTTTCCACCCGTCCTGCACCTTCCCATGCCCCACAACGACCTCCCGGGCCGCCCCTTCGTGGCCCGGCGCGATGCCGACCTGTTCCTCGAAGACGTCCGTCTCGCGGACCTGGCCGCCACCCACGGCACGCCGCTCTTCGCCTACTCGAAGGCCTCCATGCTGGACGCGCTGGCCGCCTACCAGCGGGGCTTCGCCGGCCGCAACGCGCGCATCCACTATGCGATGAAAGCCAATTCCTCGCTGGCGGTGCTGCAGGTCTTCGCCCGCGCGGGCTGCGGCTTCGACATCGTTTCGATCGGCGAGCTGCGCCGGGTGGTCGCGGCCGGCGGCGATCCGGCGACGGTGATCTTCTCCGGCGTCGGAAAGACCCGCGCCGAGATGCGCGAGGCGCTGTCCGCCGGCATCGGCTGCTTCAACGTCGAGAGCACCGCCGAGCTGGAGGTGCTGCACGAGGTCGCCTCCGCGATGGGCCTGCGCGCGCCGGTCAGCATCCGCGTCAACCCGAACGTCGATCCGCAGACCCACCCCTACATCTCCACCGGCCTGAAGGGCAACAAGTTCGGCGTGGCGCACGAGGAGACCGTGGACGCCTACCGCCGCGCCGCCGCGCTGTCGGGCCTGCGGGTGGTCGGCATCGACTGCCACATCGGCTCGCAGATCACCCAGGAAAGCCCCTACCTCGACGCGATGGACAAGGTGCTGGACCTGGTCGCGGCGATCGAGGCGGCGGGCGTTCCGCTGCACCACATCGACTTCGGCGGCGGGCTCGGCATCGACTACCGGGGCGACACGCCCCCGGCGGCCGATGCGCTGTGGGCCAAGCTGCTCGCCAAGCTGGACGCGCGCGGCTACGGCGACCGGCAGCTGATGATCGAACCGGGCCGCTCGCTGGTCGGCAACGCGGGCGTCTGCGTGACCGAGGTGCTGTACCTCAAGCCCGGGGAGCAGAAGAATTTCTGCATCGTCGACGCCGCCATGAACGACCTGCCGCGCCCGGCGATGTACGAGGCCTTCCACGCGATCGAGCCGCTGAGGGCCGTCGCCGACGACGCGGGCGCGGCACGCGACGCGGCGGTGTTCGACGTGGTCGGCCCGATCTGCGAGAGCGGCGACTGGATCGGCCGGGACCGCGCGCTCGGCGGCGTGCGGGCCGGCGACCTGCTGGCCGTCCTGTCGGCAGGCGCCTATTGCATGAGCATGGCCAGCAACTACAACACCCGCGGACGCGCCGCCGAGGTGCTGGTCGATGGCGGCCAGTCCCACCTGGTGCGCGAGCGCGAGACGCCCGAGGACACCTTCCGCCACGAACGGCTGCTGCCCGGCGCCTGATCGGTCACCGGGGCAGCCCGGGCGGCGCCTGGGCTTCCAGCTCTTCTTTCGATAGCAAAAGCCCCGGCCGCGTCAGGCGGTCGCGGCAGCGCCCCGGCCCGGCTTGCGCCGCGACCGGTCCCAGACGCGCCAGCCCAGCAGCGCCGCGACGATGGCGGCGTAGACGAACACCTCGGCGAAGTTGTTCTTGCCCGCCCGCATCCAGAAGAAATGCAGCAGCCCGAGGCCGGCGACCCCGTAGACCAGCTTGTGCATCGCCTGCCAGCGCTTGGCGCCCAGCGCCTTGATCGCCCGGTTGAACGAGGTGGCCGCCAGCGGCGTCATCAGCACGAAGGCGCTGAAGCCGACCAGGATGAAGGGCCGCTTGGCGATGTCGCGCGCGATCTCCGGCACGTCGAAGCCCATGTCGAACCAGGCGTAGCACAGCAGGTGCAGCACGACGTAGGTGTAGGCGAAGAGCCCCAGCATGCGCCGCAGCCGCGCCAGGGCCGGCAGGCCGAGCCCGACGCGCAGCGGCGTGACGGCCAGGCCGATGCACAGGAAGCGCAGCGTCCAGTCGCCGGTGGCGCGCACCAGCGCCTCCGCCGGATTGGCGCCCAGCCGGTCGGCGAACGCGCCCCAGACCAGCCAGGCGATCGGCAGCAGGCACACGACGAACACCGCCGGCTTGGCCAGCGGATGCATCAGCGCGCGGCCGAGCGCGCGTTTCCAGGGAGCCGCGCCGGCGGCGGCGCGGGGAAGGCTCGCGGACACGATCCGGCGGCCCTCAGAAGTTCTTCTTCAGGTCCATGCCCGCGTAGAGCTGGCCGACCTGGGCTTCGTAGCCGTTGAAGATCAGCGTCTTGCGGCGCTTGGCGAACAGGCCGCTGCCGTCGCCGATGCGGCGCTCGGTGGCCTGGCTCCAGCGCGGATGGTCCACGTCCGGGTTCACGTTGGAATAGAAGCCGTACTCGTTGGCGGCGGCCTTGTTCCAGGCGGTCGGCGGCTGCTTGTCCAGGAAACGGATCTTGACCAGGGACTTGGCCGACTTGAAGCCGTACTTCCACGGCACCACCAGCCGCACCGGCGCGCCGTTCTGGTTGGGCAGCACCTCGCCGTACATGCCGAAGGCCAGCAGCGTCAGCGGGTGCATCGCCTCGTCCATGCGCAGGCCCTCGGTGTAGGGCCACTCCAGCACCCGCGATCCGACGAAGGGCATGGTCTTCTTGTCGGCCAGGGTGACGAACTCCACGAACTTCGCGCCGGGCTGCGGCTCGACCTTGCGGATCAGCTCGGCCAGCGAGTAGCCCACCCAGGGGATCACCATCGACCAGCCCTCGACGCAGCGCAGGCGGTAGAGCCGCTCTTCCTGGGCGCTGAGCTTGAGCAGGTCCTCGATGCCGTAGCGGCCGGGCTTCTTGACCAGGCCCTCGATCTCGACCGTCCAGGGCCGGGTCTGCAGCGTGTGGGCGTTCTTCGCCGGATCGGACTTGTCGGTGCCGAACTCGTAGAAGTTGTTGTAGGTGCTGGCGTCCTTGTAATCGGTGGGCTTGTCCATCGCGATGGCGCCGGCCACCGCGGACTTCGCGCCCGGCAGCGGCGCCAGCTTGCCGGGCGCGGCGGTCTGCGCCAGGGCCTCGCGGCCGGCCCAGGCGGCGAGCACGCTGCCGGCGGCGCCGCCGGCCACCAGCTTCATCAGGTCGCGCCGGCCCTCGTAGATGTGGCGCGGGGTGATCTCGCTCGGGATCGGGTGCTGGAAGCCATCGTTGCGGGGCCGGAACGCCATCGTGAATCTCCTGGTTGAATCGTGTCGTTGGAGCGATTACGCACGCATTGGTTGCAGGGATTCATACGATTTCCCAATGACCGCGATAACCGCTCCGGTTTCGCGACACCGATCCTCGCTCCGATCGCGGGGAGCGGCCGCCTCCGGCCCCGCGAATGCGGCGTCTTCCTACAGGGTGCCGTAGCTGTGCAGGCCGCTCAGGAACATGTTGACGCCCAGGAAGGCGAAGGTGGTCACCGCCAGCCCGACCAGCGCCCACCAGGCCGACAGGGTGCCGCGCAGGCCCTTGACCAGCCGCATGTGCAGCCAGGCCGCGTAGTTGAGCCAGACGATCAGCGCCCAGGTCTCCTTCGGGTCCCAGCTCCAGTAGCCGCCCCAGGCCTCGGCGGCCCACAGCGCGCCCAGCACGGTCGCGATGGTGAAGAAGGCGAAGCCGACCGCGATGGCCTTGTACATCACGTCGTCCAGCACCTCCAGCGGCGGCAGCTTGGCCGCGATCCGGCGCCGGCCCAGCAGGATGGCCGCCACCACCAGCGCCGAGACGCCGAAGTACACCATCCAGTAGCCGCCGCCCGCCTCGCCCACGGTCTTGCGGAAGGCCAGCGGCTCGAAGCACAGCGCGATGCCGAGCAGCCACAGCGGCGCCAGCCGGAACCACTTCGTCTCGCCCGCCTGCTGCTTGATCAGGTAGGCGAAGGCCACCATCGCCGACAGCGCGAAGGTGCCGTAGCCGATGAAGTTGGCCGGCACGTGCAGCTTCATCCACCAGCTCTTGAGCGCCGGCACCAGCGGCTGGATCTCGTGCGCCTCGCGCACCACGGTGTACCAGAGCAGGAAGCCGACCGCCGCGCTCACCACCAGCATCACGAAGGCGCCGAGCGCGCGGGTGCGGTACTGGTCCTCGTAGTAGAGGTAGAAGGCGGCGGTCATCCAGCAGAACAGGACGAACACCTCGTAGAGGTTGCTGACCGGGATGTGGCCGACGTCCGCGCCGATCAGGTAGCTCTCGTACCAGCGCACCATGGTGCCGACCAGCGCCATGGCGACCGCCACCCAGGCCAGCCGGGTGCCGAGGGCGGACATCGCCGCGCCCTCGCCGCGCGAGAGCATGCCGACCCAGTAGAAGACGGTCGAGAGGAAGAAGACCACGCTCATCCACAGGATGGCCGACTGGCTCGACAGGAAGTACTTGAGCCCGAACACCGTCTCGGCGCGCGCCAGGTCGCCCCGGCCGTCCGCCTGGTAGCAGGCGATCGCCAGCAGCGACAGCGCGGCCACCGCCAGCATCAGCGTGCGCAGCGGCCGCCAGGACCAGCCCAGCCAGACCGCCGCAGGCACCGCGCCGAGCAGGATGCCCTGCTCGTAGCCGTCCATGAAGCTGCCGTAGCGCAGGAACGCGAACAGCCCGCCGGCCGCCACCAGGACGGCGAACGCCCAGTCGAAGGCATTGCGCCGGGCGAAGAAGCCCTCGTTCAGCGAAATGGTGACCGTCCGGGACGGTGCCGCGGCCGCGGAGGGATGCGGGACCGGCGGCTGCGGGGTGACATGGGTGGCGGTATTCATGCGGTGCTGCCTGTGTCGTGGTGGGGTGCGGGCGGTGATCGTCAGCGGCGGCCGGACGGCGGATCGCCGCCGCCCAGGAGCCGGTCGCGCAGCCGGTCGAACTCGCGGTCGCCGTCGAGGGTGCGGCGGTTGGTCGACAGCGCCATCGTCGCGTGCGCGCCGGAGTGTGCGGCATCGGGGGCTGCCGGACCATCCGGGGCGACCCATACCCACAGGCGCCGGTCGCGCACGTAGAGCATCGCGAACACGCCGAGGATCAGGAAGGCGCAGCCGAGGTAGACCACCGCCTTGCCCGGCGCGCGCGCCACCTGGAACACGCTGGCCTGCACCTGGGTGAAGTCCTCCAGCCGGAAGGCCATCGGCGCGGGGTACAGGTGGATGTCGCCGAGCGAGAGCACCGCCTGCGTCATGAAGCCGCGGGTCGCCTCGCCGGCCTCCAGCGGCGGCAGGCCGGCGCGGGCCCGGGTGTCCTGCGCCAGCTCGAACAGCACGCCGTTGAGGATGCGGATCAGCACCTCGCCGGCGCGGGCGCGCTCGGCCTCGGGCACGTTGTTCTGCATGAAGTCGGACACCGCCTGCAGGCCGCCGGCGCGGGCCGGCGAGGCTTCGGGCGCCTGCGGGTCGCCGGCGAAGAGCGCCAGGGCCCGCGAGGCCGACGCGGCCAGCTGCTGCGCGAGTTCGGGCCGGCCGCCGTCCACCGCGCGGCTCGCGTAGCGGGCCACCGCCGCCTCGCGGCGCGCCGGGTCGGCCAGCGCGTCGCGCAGCTGCAGGAAGCCGTCCATGCCGCCCCGGTCGTCGGCCGGGATGCGCAGGTAGCGGAAGCCCTCGGACAGGTTCTCGCGCATGCCGAGCAGGAACACCGGCACGCCGTCGCCGGTGTCCACCGGCAGCATGTAGTTGTGGAATTCGCGCGCCTGGCCGGACGCGTCGCGCAGGCGGTAGGTGATGCTGGGACCGACGTTGCGCAGCTCCTTCTTCGTGACCGTCTTGTTGGCCGCGCCCAGGCGTTCGTCGATGGCGTGGCGCAGGTCCACCTTGCGCACGTCCACCGGGCCGTCCGCGCCGGCGCCGCCCGCGAAGTTCTCGACGTTGATGGTGCGCAGCGCGGCGTACTCCAATGTCAGCTGCTGGCCGCCCGCGCCGTTGGCCAGTGCCGACGAGCCGCCGATGGTGCCCTCGATCTCGAAGGGCCTGACCGGCGTGCCGGGGCCCTGCATCGGCACCGCGCGCAGCTTCACCCGCGAGCCGCCGTCGTCGAAGCTGGACTGGTAGATCTCGACGCCGCGGTGGCGGGCCGGGTGGTTGACCTCCACCCGCGCCGGCGTGGCCGCGCCGGTGTCGCGGTCGTGGATCACGATGTCGCTGGCGAAGAGCTTGGGCATGCCGGTCGAGTAGTACTCGACGATGAATTTCTTCAGCTCGATGGAGAACGGCAGGTCCTGCACCACGATGCCGCCGGCCTGGTTGAGGATGGCGGTGCTCGACCGGGTGCCCTCGGCGACCAGGAGGTTGCCCCGGAAGGTCGGGTTGGACGGCGGCAGGCGGTGCTCCGGCGGCACGGCGGCGATGGTGCCGCCGCCCTGGTACGGCGTGGTGCCGTTCCAGAGCATCTGGGCGCGCACCACCAGGTCGCCGTCGAGCAGGCCGCCCAGGCACACCAGCACGATCGCGCCGTGCGCCGCGAGGTAGCCCAGCTTGTGGGCCGCGCCGGCCTTGGCCGCCACCATCCAGCCGGTGCCGGGGCCGGCGGGCGTGTCGCGCTGCTGCAGCCGCACCTTCCAGCCGCCGGAGGCCAGCGTGGCGCCGATGCGCCGGGCGGCGGCCTCGGCCCCCTCTCCGGGCAGGCCGGCCTCGGCGCGCTGGCCGAAGGCGCGCAGGCTCTGCACCCGGATGTTCTCCTTGTAGACCGACCAGTCGGCCAGGATGCGCGGCGCGCTGCGGCCAATGCACAGCGAGGTGCTCACCACCAGGAAGGCCAGGATCAGCAGGAACCACCAGGCGCTGTAGACCGCGTACAGCCGCGCCGCGCCGAAGAGCTGCGCCCAGAACGGCCCGAACTGGTTGACGTAGTTGGAATACGGCTGCTGCTGCTGCAGCACGGTGCCGATGATCGAGGCGACGCAGATGACCGTCAGCAGCGAGATCGCGAAGCGCATCGACGACAGCAGCTCGACCGTCGCGCGCAGCGCGTGCGAGCCGGAGCGGATGCGGATACCGTGGGTCGAGACGGACATGGGCGAAAAAGGATCTCCGGAAAACCGAACAGGGCGGGCCACCTTCGCGGAGGAAGACGGGCCCGCCCTGCTTGGGGTGCGGCGTCGGCGCTTGGTTCCGTGCCGCGCGGTCCCGGCCCGACGGCCGGGCGACCGGATCAGCGCAGGCCGGCGATGTAGTCGGCCAGGGCCTTGATCTCGCGGTCGTTGAGCTTGGCGGCGACCTGCGTCATCGGCAGGCTGTTGGTGCGGATGCCGTCGCGGAAATGGGTGAGCTGGGTGGCGGTGTAGTCGGCGTGCTGGCCGGACAGGCGCGGGTACTGGGCCGGGATGCCGGCGCCGTTCGGGCTGTGGCAGCCGGCGCAGGCGGCGACCTGGCGGTCGGCGATGCCGCCGCGGTAGATCTTCTCGCCCAGCGCCACCAGGTCCTTGTCCTTGGCGAACCCGGCCTTGGCCGGCTTGGCGGTCACCCAGTAGGCGATGTTGCGCATGTCGGCGTCGCTGAGCTGCGCGGCGAAGCCCTGCATGATCGGGTTCTTGCGCTTGCCGCTCTTGTATTCCTGCAGCTGCTTGACCAGGTACTCGGGATGCTGCTGCGCCAGCTTGGGCTGCGCCGGCACGGTCGAATTGCCGTCGGCGTTGTGGCAGGCCGCGCAGACCGCGCCGAACTTCGCCTCGCCCTGCGCCAGGTCGAGCCTGGGCTTGGTGCCCGGCGCCGGCGGCGCGGCCGTCGGGGCGGCGGGCGCGGCTCCCGAGGCGACGCCGGCCGGTGCGCCGGCCGCCGGCGCATCGCCCTTGACCGAGGCTGCCGCAGGAGCCGCTGCAGGGGTCGTAGCGGCAGGCGCTGCGGTGGCGGCGGGCGCCGTCGCGGCAGGCACCGGGTCTGCGGCCAGGACCGCGAAAGCGGGCACCGCCAGCGCGGCGGCGGTCAGCACGGATGCGAGCAGCTTCATATCGGGGGTCTCTGTGTTATAGGCGCAAAACCCCTTGATTCTACAATGCGACCCCTGCGCCATCCCTGCTTGCTTACCCCATGACCACCGCTTCCTCCCCTCTCGGCTCCGGCCCCGATTCCCCCGCCGAAGCCCTGGTGCCGGACGCGAAAACCGCCATGGGCTGGATGCACACCGCGCGCTTCCTAACCACCGCGGCCCAACTCCACCACCTGCCGCCGATCCACCTGCCCGAGATCGCCTTCGTCGGCCGCTCCAACGCCGGCAAGTCCACCTGCATCAACACGCTGACCCAGCAGAAGCAACTGGCCTACGCCTCCAAGAAGCCGGGCCGCACCCAGCACATCAACCTGTTCGCGCTCGGCCGCCAGCAGGCGACCGACGCGGTGCTGGCCGACCTGCCGGGCTACGGCTACGCGGCGGTGCCCAAGGCGGACAAGATCCGCTGGCAGCGCGTCATGGCCAACTACCTGGTCAGCCGCGAGAACCTGACCGGCGTGGTGCTGCTGTGCGATCCGCGCCACGGGCTGACCGAACTCGACGAGGTGCTGCTCGACGTGATCCGCCCGCGCGTGGCCGAGGGCCTGAAGTTCCTGGTGCTGCTGACCAAGGCCGACAAGCTCACCCGCGCCGAGCAGGCCAAGGTGCTGTCCATCGTG
Source organism: Burkholderiaceae bacterium (assembly GCA_022702125.1). Taxonomy (GTDB): domain Bacteria; phylum Pseudomonadota; class Gammaproteobacteria; order Burkholderiales; family Burkholderiaceae_C; genus JAKOND01. Next base: position 524 of record JAKOND010000126.1, on the reverse strand, counting down.
CGGCTGCAGGCCGGCGGCGGCACGGTGCAGATGTTCTCGGCGCTCAAGCGCCAGGGCGTGGACGAGGCGGCCCAGCTGCTGTGGCGGTGGGCGCATCCGTCGGGCAGCGACGCGCCGATCGCGCCGGCGGCGGACGACGCTCCGGCCGACGCGGACACGGGGGGCGGGGCCGACGGCGTCAGCCCTCCGCCTTCGGCTCCCGGAACGGATTCGCCACCTGCGTGACCGGCCGCACGGCGACCGCCCCGGGCAGGTCGCCGGCACGCTCCAGCGCTTCCAGCGCCCGCACGACGTCGTCGACCAGTTCGCGCAGCGCGCGGGCCTGCGCCAGGCCGGCGCGGTCCCGGGTCAGCGCCAGGCCGCCGTGCAGCCGCACCCGGTCGACGCGGTTCTCGATGGCCAGTTCGTCGATGGTGCGGACCTCGCGCTCGTCGGCGAAGGGCACGAAAGGGGGGGTCTTCTTCATGGGAAACGCTCCTGCGGCGGGGATGGACCGGGGGGTCAGTGCTCGAAGCGCCGCAGGA
>JAKOND010000113.1 GCA_022702125.1 Burkholderiaceae bacterium | reverse complement strand
CGCTCTCGGCGTCGAGCGCGCTGGTGGCCTCGTCGAGCAGCAGCAGCGGCGCGTCCTTGAGCAGCGCGCGGGCGATGGCGATGCGCTGGCGCTGGCCGCCCGACAGCCGCACCCCGCGCTCGCCGAGGAAGGTGTCGTAGCCCTCGGGCAGGGCGGCGAGGAAGTCGTGCGCGAAGGCGGCGCGGGCGGCCGCCTCGACCTCGGCGTCGGTGGCGTCGGGCCGGCCGTAACGGATGTTGTCGCGCGCCGAGGCGGAGAACACCGTCGGCTCCTGCGGCACCACCGCGATGCGGCCCCGCAGGGACCGCAGGTCCATCCGCCGCAGGTCGGTGCCGTCGATGCGGACGGCGCCACGGCCCGGGTCCGGGTCGTGGAAGCGCTGCAGCAGCTGGAACACGGTGCTCTTGCCCGCGCCGCTGGCGCCCACCAGCGCCACCGTCTCGCCCGGGGCGACGACCAGGTCCAGGCCCTGCAGCGCGGCCTGGCCGGGGCGCGAAGGGTAGTGGAAGTCCACTGCTGCGAATTCGATCGCTGCCCCCCGGCGTTCCATCCGGGCTCCCGGCGGATCCGGTGCGGGATTTTTCCAGGCGGCCGGCGTCTCGGGCCGGTCCGGGTCGCGCACCGGCGACGAGGTGCCGAGCAGCTCCATCAGCCGCTCGGTCGCGCCGGCGGCGCGCAGCAGGTCGCCGTAGACCTCGCCGAGCACCGCCACCGCGCCGGCCAGGATCACGGCGTAGACCACCGTCTGCCCCAGGTGGCCGGCGGTGATGTGGCCGTCCAGCACCGCCTGCGTGCCGGCGTACAGCCCGGCCAGCAGCGCGGCGCTGGTGGCGACGATGATGAAGGCGATCAGCACCGCGCGCGCCCGGCTGCGGCGCACCGCCGCGCCGAAGGCCTCGGCCCCGGCGCGGTCGAAGCGGGCGACCTCGCGGTCCTCGGCGGTGTAGCTCTGCACCAGCGTGGCGGCGTTGAGGGTCTCGGAGGCCAGCGCGCTGGTGTCGGCGATGCGGTCCTGGCTGGCGCGCGACAGCCGGCGCACCCGGCGGCCGAACCAGCCGGCCGGCACCACCACCAGCAGCGTCGCCGCCAGCACCTGCGGCATGGTGCGCGGATTGGTCCAGACCAGCATGCCGAGCGCGCCCAGGCCCATCACCGCGTTGCGCAGGCCCATGCTCAGGGAGGAGCCGACCACCGTCTGCACCAGCGTGGTGTCGGCGGTCAGGCGCGAGAGCACCTCGCCGGTCCGGGTGGTCTCGAAGAATTCCGGGCTCTGGCGCAGCACATGGGCGTAGACCGCGTTGCGCAGGTCCACCGCGACCCGCTCGCCGATCCAGCTCACCAGGTAGAAGCGCCCGGCCGAGAAGACGCCCAGCGCCACCGCCACGCCGAACAGCTCCAGGAAATGCGCGCGCAGCCCGAGCGCCGCCGCGCCGGCCGCCGCGCCGCCCGCCGCCGCCCCGCCGCTCCGCCCCAGCCCGCCGTCCACCAGCCCGCGCAGCGCCACCGGGAACACCAGCGTCGCCGCCGCCGCCAGCACCAGCAGCGCCAGCGCCAGGGCGATGCGCAGCCGGTAGGGCCGCAGGAAGGGCAGCAGCCCGCGCAGCGCCCGGGGCGGCACCGCGGGGCGCGACGGGGCATCGGCGCGCGGCACCGCACCGGGTGCGGCGGTGCCCGCCGGGGCGGAGGAGGGGGAGGGCTGGAAGGCAGGGCGATCGATCGGCATCGGGGCAGTGTATAGCCTTGCGTCGTCAAATATAGACTTGACATTGTTTGACTAGTCAATTACATTAGGGCCCATGTCCGATCCCCACACTTTCGCAGTCGCCTTCACCGCGCCCGACGTCTCGCCGGAGGTCAAGGTGCCGTTCCTGATCGAGGAGAGCGTCGGCTACCTGATGCGCCGCATCGTCACCCTGGTGGGCGGCGAGATCGAACGCCGCATGGAACCGCTGGGCCTGACCGATGCGCAGTGGAAACCGCTGCTGCGGCTCTACCTGGACCGGGGCAACACCGTCGCCGCGCTCGCCCGGGGCTGCGCCCTGGACGCCGGCGGCATGACCCGCCTGCTCGACCGCCTGGAGGCCAAGGGCCTGTGCCGCCGCAGCCGTTCGGTGGAGGACCGGCGGGTGGTCAACCTCGAACTGACGCCCGAGGGCACCGCCGCCGCCGAGCAGATCCCGGCCATCCTCGAAAGCGTGCATGCGGTGGCCGCCCAGGGCTTCAGCGCCGACGAGCACCGGCTGCTGTGCGGCTTCCTGGCGCGCATCCTGGACAACGTCCAGCCCTTCGGCGGCGACGCCGAGGGCACGGCGGCCCCGCCGGCCGCGCAGGCGGCCTAGCCGGTCCGCGCCCATTTCTCGTTTCCTGGGTCTTCCAACATGAACAACCATCGACCTGACTCCGCAGCCCCCGCCGCCTCCGCCCGTCCGGCCGGCGGCGCCTGGCTCTACCTCGGCACCCTGGCGCTGGCCCTCGGCCTGACCGCCTGCGCCAACATGGGCGGCATCGCGCCGCATGCGCAATTGCGCGACGCGCCCTCGCTCGGCCTGCCGTCGGCCGCCACCGGCGTGCCCGACGCCTTCCCGGCGACCACGCTCGACGCCCAGTGGTGGCGCGGCTTCGGCGACCCGCAGCTCGACGGCCTGATCGACAAGGCCCTGGCCGGCAGCCCGAACCTGCGCCTGGCGCAGGCCCGCATCGACCGCGCGCAGGCGCAGGCGGATGCGGCCGACGCCAACGGCAAGCCGCGGCTCGACGGCTCGCTCGACCTCACCCGCCAGCGCTTCTCCAACAACTACATCTACCCGCCGCCGCTGGGCGGATCGACCCGCACCCTGGCCGACGGCCAGCTGCGCGGCACCTGGGAGCTGGATTTTTTCGGGCGTAACCGCGCCGCGCTCGACGCCTCGCTGGGCGCCGGCCGCGCCGCGGAAGCCGATGCCCAGGCCGCCCGCGTGCTGCTGGCGGCCAACGTCGCGCGCGGCTACCTGCAGCTGTCGCGGCTGCAGGCGCAGCTGGCGGTGGCCGAGCGCGCGCTGCAGCAGCGCGACGAGACCTTCCGCATCGTGCGCGACCGGGTGAACGCCGGCCTCGACACCCGCCTGGAACTGCGCCAGAGCGAGGGCGGCCTGCCCGAGGCGCGCCAGCAGATCGAGGCCCTGCGCGAGCAGATCGCCCTGGGCCGCAACGCGCTCGGCGCGCTGGTCGGCGACCCGCAAGCCGCCCAGGCGCTGCAGGCCACGCCGCTCGACGCGCTGCGCGATCCCGGCATCCCGGCGCGGCTGCCGGCCGACCTGCTGGGCCGGCGCGCCGACATCGTCGCCGCCCGCTGGCGCATCGAGGCGGCCGACCGCGACATCGCCTACGCCCGGACCCAGTTCTACCCCAACATCAACCTGGTGGGCTTCGCCGGCCTGTCGAGCATCGGGCTGGACAACTTCGTCCAGGGCAGCAGCCGGCAGTGGGGCATCGGCCCGGCCATCCGCCTGCCGATCTTCGAGGCCGGCAGGCTGCGCGCCAACCTGCGCGGCCGCACCGCCGACTACGACGCGGCGGTCGAGAGCTACAACGCCAGCCTGCTCGACGCGGTGCGCGAGGTGGCCGACCAGATCGCGTCCTCGCAGTCCGTCGTGCGCCAGCAGGCCGAGCAGCGCGATGCGCAGGCCGCCGCCGAGAGCGCCTTCGACATCGCCCGCCAGCGCTACCAGGCGGGTCTGGGCACCTACCTGCAGGTGCTGACCGCCGAGACCGGCGTGCTGGCGCAGCGCCGCCAGGCCGTGGACCTGGCGGCCCGCGCGCTCGACGCGCAGGTCGGCCTGGCGCGCGCGCTGGGCGGCGGATACGCGCCGGCGGCCGCCGATGCCGCCGCGGCGCCGGCCACCGCGACCGCCGACGCCGGCGCGTCCCCGGGCCCCTGAGGCGCGCCGGGCCCCGGCCGGACCGACGCCGGCCCGGACCCGATGCGGCCCGCCCCCGCGCCCCGGCGCACGCATTCACCGACGACCCCCTTTCCGCTTCCAGAAAGCTCGCCATGTCCGACGCTCCTTCCTCCGCTCCCGTCCCCGCTTCCGCACCGGCTGCCGCGCCTGCTTCCGCTACTCCGGCGGCCCCCGCCACCCCCGCCGCGCCCGTGCCCGGCAAGCGCCGCAAGGCATTGCTGGTGCTCGCCGGCGTCGTCGTCCTGGGCGGCATCGCCTACGGCGCCTACGACTGGATGGTCGCCAGCCACTACGAGGGCACCGACAACGCCTACGTGCAGGGCAACGTCATCCAGATCACGCCGCAGACCGGCGGCACGGTCATGTCCATCCTGGCCGACGACACCGATTTCGTGAAGGCCGGCGCGCCGCTGGTCCGGCTCGACCCCGCCGACGCCCGGGTCGCCCTGGCGCAGGCCGAGGCGGGCCTGGCCCAGGCGGTCCGCCAGGCCCGGACGCTGTACGTGAACAACGGCTCGCTGGCCGCGCAGGTCAGCCTCAAGCAGGCCGACGTGGTGCGCGCCCGGTCCGAGCTGTCGCGCGCGACGGACGACCTGCGCCGCCGCCAGTCGCTCACCGGCAACGGCGCGGTGTCCAAGGAAGAGCTCGGCCATGCGCAGAGCCAGGTCGATGCCGCCCGCAGCGCGGTCGCGGCGGCCGAGGCCGGCGTGGTCGCCGCCAGGGAGCAGCTCTCCAGCAACCAGTCGCTGACCCAGGGCATCGCGGTCGATCAGCATCCGAACGTGATGGTCGCCGCCGCCAAGGTGCGCGAGGCCTTCCTGGCCGACCAGCGCACGGCGTTGCCCGCGCCGGTGGACGGCTACGTCGCCCGGCGCACGGTGCAGCTCGGCCAGCGGGTGGCGGCCGGCGCGCCGATGATGACCATCGTGCCGCTGGACCAGGTCTGGGTGGACGCCAACTTCAAGGAGAACCAGCTGCGCAACCTGCGCCTGGGCCAGCCCGCGAAGCTGACCGCCGACCTCTACGGCAAGAAGATCGAATACCGCGGCACCGTCGCCGGCCTGGGCGTGGGCACCGGCGCGGCCTTCGCGCTGCTGCCGGCGCAGAACGCGACAGGCAACTGGATCAAGGTGGTGCAGCGCGTGCCGGTGC
>JAKOND010000112.1 GCA_022702125.1 Burkholderiaceae bacterium | reverse complement strand
GCGCGACGGTGGTGGCGCCGAAGGTGTTGGTCTCGATCAGGTCGGCGCCCGCGGCGAGGTAGCCCTCGTGGATGTCGCGGATCACGTCCGGCCGCGTCAGGGACAGCAGCTCGTTGTTGCCCTTGACATCCTTGGGGAAATCCGCGAACCGCGCGCCGCGGTACTGCGCCTCGGTCAGCTTGAAGCGCTGGATCATGGTGCCCATGGCACCGTCGAGGATGGCGATGCGCTCGGCGAGGATGGCGGGGAGCTGGGCGGCGCGGGTGTAGCGGACGGGGTGCATGAGGAGGATTGTAGGAAGGCACGGTGCCGTGGAGGATGCACCCTGGCAGAGACGAGGCGCTTTCCCCTTAGCTGGCAAGCGGGTCACTGCACCATCACTAACAAGCGGCAGAATTCGGCCGATTGCATTGGAAAAACTCCAGTGGTGCCTTCTTGGGCACATTCGCGGGGGTACTCAAACCCTTCCCCGAGTCGCGATCGTCGATCCTGGGCCGATCTGAGAAGTCGTTTTTCGCCGCGGAGAAACGGCGCACTCTGCGGCAGAGTTTTTCAACAGAATCGATCCGAAGCTGCTGCAACCTACAAGGCTTGCTACCGGCATTTGGTCAGATGACGGGCATGTCGTCAAAATACCAAGGGGCTGATCTTGATGCATGCACATCAATTCGCCAAATGCCTATTGGTATTTTTAAAGATTCACAAACGCTCCAAATTACATTTCGGCAGCCCGGTCCGTCAAAGAAGAATAACGAATCCCGTCTATATCGTAGAAAACGATGCTCCGCCCGCACGCCTCGGCTTCGATCGTTCGACCTAGGTAATTGTCAAGATTGATTTTTCTGGGCGGATCATAATTGCAGACTTTGAATCGCTTTGGGGCACAAGCAAGACTGATGCGGTAAAGCTGCTCGTTCATGCCAACCACGAGCATATGACTGCCGCTCGCTCGAATAATTTTCCCCGAAACTTTGGCGAGTGGCTGAGTTTTTATGCAGTCTCTTAGCTTATTGCCATTCCCGACCACTGCAAAAGCAATCAAGAATGTCAATCCAGTGAATATGAGTGAGCCGATGGTCAGCCACGCAACCAATCTCACGGTGGCCGCATCTTCTTCCACGTAAGCTTGATTGATTTCACGTTTCTCAAGAATGCTCAAGCTGGTTCTCCTACCGAATAACTTGGAACGCTGAACGATCAAAGCGAAAGAGCTTCTATGAGCGTTCAAGCCAGCCTGTCCATTCCATTTCTTAGCGTGGCTTTTCCAGTTTCATGTCCGTTTTTGGCCGATAACAGGCCAGTCCACTACAGCACAACCTAGTTCGCTTGCACGACCATCAAATCCACCCCAACGCCCCCACCAGCGCCCCCGCCCCCAGCATCCACAGCAGATGCAGCTTCGTCCGCCACACCAAGAGCGCCGTCAGCCCCGCGATCGCCCACACCGTCCACGGCGCGGCCGTCTCCGCGCCGCTGTTGACCAGCACCCACCCCGTCGCCACCAGCAGCCCCACCACCACCGGCGCCATGCCCTGCTTGAAGGCGCGGACCGAGCGGCGCAGGCGGTTGCGCTGCAGCCAGCGGGCGGTCGAATAGGTCAGCACGCTGCTCGGCAGCAGGATGCCGGCCATGGTGACCAGCACGCCGAAGGCGCCCATCGTCCAGGCGTGCGGCCCGGCGTCCAGGCCGCCGGCGGCGTTGAGGCCCAGGTTCCAGCCCAGCAGCGCGACGAAGAGCACGTTCGGCCCCGGCGCCGCCTGCGCGATGGCGATGGAGGCGCTGAACTGCGGGTCGGTCAGCCAGGCGTGCCGGTCCACCAGGTAGCGGTGCATGTCCGACGCGGCGCCGATCGCGCCGCTGACCGACACCATCGACAGCGCCATGAAGTGCAGCAGCAGGCCGAGCCAGTCGACCGCCACCGTCGGCAAGGCGGCGCCGGTCATCGCGCGAGCCTCCGCCAGGTCAGCGCGCACGACAGCCCGCCCACCGTCAGCAGCACCGCCACCAGCGGCCAGCGCAGCCAGGCGATGCAGGCGAAGCAGGCGATGCCCAGCGCCGCGCACAGCGGCCGGCCCAGCACGTGGTGGCGCAGCGCGGGGATCAGCTTCAGGCCGGTGGCGATGATGCCGCCGGCGGCCACCGCCCCCATGCCGCGCAGCGCGCCGGCCACCGCCGGGTCGGACTGGAACCGGCTGTAGAGCAGGGCCAGCACCAGCACCAGGCACATCGGCACGGTGAGCAGGCCCAGCAGCGCGACCACCGCGCCGCGCCAGCCGAAGAAGCGGTCGCCCAGGATCAGGCCCAGGTTGACCACGTTCGGGCCCGGCATGATCTGCGCCACCGCCCATTCCTCGATGAATTCCTCGCGCGTCATCCAGCGGCGGCGCTCCACCAGCTCGCGCTGCACCACCATCAGCACCCCGCCGAAACCCTGCAGCGCCAGCAGCGTGAAGGCGACGAAGAGCGCGGACAGCGACTCCGGGCGCGCCCGGGGCCCGGCATCGGCGGCGCCGGCGGAGGGCGGGACGGCGGAGGGGGAGGACGGCACGGCCGCCGGAGAAGGATCGGGGGGCGGCGGAGCGGGCATGGGGCGATTATTCGGCATGCGCGGCCATCCGGCGCGCGGCGGGCACGGCGGCGACGGGTATCCGATAATCCGGGGCGGCCGCCCCCTCGCCCGCCGCGCCGCGACGGCCCCGGCCGCGATGGCCCCCGCTCCGGGCGCGCCGCCCGCAGCCCTCCCCGAAGCCGCCCACCGTGACCGCCGCCCTTTCCCCCTCCCTCGACACCCGTTCCGGCTCCGCCGACCCGCAGCGCATCCTGCAGGAGGTCTTCGGCTACGACCGCTTCCGCGGCCCGCAGCAGGCCATCGTCGAGCACGTGGTCGCCGGCGGCGACGCGCTGGTGCTGATGCCCACCGGCGGCGGCAAGTCGCTGTGCTACCAGATTCCGGCCATCGCGCGCCAGCGCGCCGGGCTCGGCGTGACCATCGTGGTCTCGCCGCTGATCGCGCTGATGCACGACCAGGTCGGCGCGCTGCACGAGGCGGGCGTCTCCGCCGCGTTCCTCAACTCCACCCTCGACTGGACGGAGACGCAGGACGTGGAGCGGCGCCTGGCGCGCGGCGAGATCACCCTCCTCTACGCCGCGCCGGAACGGGTCACGACCCCGCGCTTCCTGGCGCTGCTCGACGGCCTGCGCGAGCGCGGCAGGCTCGCGCTCTTCGCCATCGACGAGGCCCACTGCGTGAGCCAGTGGGGCCACGACTTCCGGCCCGAGTACCGCGGCCTGACGGTGCTGCACGAGCGCTACCCCGGCGTGCCGCGCATCGCCCTGACCGCCACCGCCGACGATCTGACCCGCGCCGACATCGTCGAGCGGCTGCAGCTGCAGGACGCCGGCCGCTTCGTCAGCAGCTTCGACCGGCCCAACATCCGCTACGCCATCGTCGAGAAGAAGGACGTCACCACCCAGCTGCTGCGCTTCATCGAGGCCGAGCACCCCGGCGACGCGGGCGTCGTCTACTGCCAGTCGCGCAAGCGGGTGGAGGAGCTCGCCCAGACGCTGGCCGACGCGGGCATCCACGCCCTGCCCTACCACGCCGGCCTCGACGCCGCGCTGCGCCAGCGCCACCAGGATCGCTTCCTGCGCGAGGAAGGCGTCGTGATGGTCGCCACCATCGCCTTCGGCATGGGCATCGACAAGCCCGACGTGCGCTTCGTGGCCCACGTCGACATGCCCAAGAACATCGAGGGCTACTACCAGGAGACCGGCCGCGCCGGCCGCGACGGCGCCGCCGCGGACGCCTGGATGGCCTACGGCCTGCAGGACGTGGTCAACCAGGCGCGCATGATCGACGAGAGCCCGGCCGAGGGCGACTTCAAGCAGGTCATGCGCGGCAAGCTCGACGCCCTGCTGGCGCTGGCCGAGGCCACCGACTGCCGCCGGGTGCGGCTGCTGGACTATTTCGGGGAAGCGTCCACGCCCTGCGGCAACTGCGACAACTGCCTCAACCCGCCCGAGGTCTGGGACGGCACCGACGCCGCGCGCAAGCTGCTCTCGACCATCTACTGGATCAAGAAGCAGAGCGGCATCGGCTTCGGCGCCGGGCACATCATGGACATCCTGCGCGGCAAGGCGACCGACAAGACCGCGCAGTACGGCCACGACAAGCTCTCCACCTTCGGGCTGGGCGCCGAGTTCAGCGAGGCGCAGCTGCGCGGCGTGCTGCGCCAGCTGATCGCCACCGGCGCGCTGCACGTCAACGCCGAGGCCTACAACACGCTGCAGCTCACCGACGGCTCGCGCGCGGTGCTCAAGGGCGAGGTGCCGGTGCGGCTCCGCGCCTCGATCTCGGCGCCCGCCGCGCGCAAGCCCCGGCGCGAGCGCGGCGGCAGCGGCGGCAAGGCCGCATCGCCCGCGGCCGCGTCGCTCGACGCCGCCGCCCAGGCCCGGTTCGCGGCGCTCAAGTCCTGGCGCGCCGAGGTGGCGCGGGAGCACAACCTGCCGGCCTACGTGATCTTCCACGACGCCACGCTGGCCGCCATCGCCGAGCGCGATCCCCGCACGATCGGCGACCTGCAGGGCGTCAGCGGCATCGGCGCGAAGAAGCTCGAAGCCTACGGCGACGAGGTGCTGCGGGTGTGCAACGGCTGAGCGCGCGGCCCTCTGAACATCGACTGAATCCGCCCGCCTAGCACTGCGCACCCCGGCGCGCAACAGGTCCGACCCCTCGGTCGGGTTTTTGCTTTTGCGCTGCAGGCTCCCTAGAATCGGCCTCCCCGCCGTGGCGCGCCGCCATCCTCCAGCGCCCCTGGAAAAGCCGTTTTCTCCAAGCCCCCGCACACCGCCCGACCCGGGCGGGCGCTTGGGAAAAACGGATTTTTTCAACTCTGGAGTCTTTTCGATGAACGCACCGATGCTGCAAGGCCAGGCACTCAACGCCCCGGCCTGGGTCAAGAACGCGAAGCTGCTCGCCTGGGTGGCCGACATGGCCGCGCTGTGCAAGCCCGAGGCCATCCACTGGTGCGACGGCAGCCAGGAGGAATACCAGCGCCTGTGCCAGCAGCTGGTCGACGCCGGCACCTTCCGCAAGCTCGACGAGGCCAAGCGCCCGAACAGCTTCCTGGCGCTGTCCGATCCGGGCGACGTGGCCCGCGTGGAGGACCGCACCTTCATCTGCTCCGAGAAGCAGGAAGACGCCGGCCCGACCAACCACTGGAAGGCCCCGGCCGAGATGCGCGCCACCCTCCAGCCGCTGTTCGACGGCTGCATGCGCGGCCGCACGATGTACGTGGTGCCGTTCTCGATGGGCCCGCTGGGCTCGCCGATCGCCCACATCGGCATCGAGCTGTCCGACAGCCCCTACGTGGCGGTCAACATGAAGATCATGACCCGCATGGGCAAGGCGGTCTACGAGGTGCTGGGCGCCGAGGGCGACTTCGTGCCCTGCGTGCACACCGTGGGCGCGCCGCTGGAGGCCGGACAAAAAGACGTGGCCTGGCCGTGCAACACCACCAAGTACATCGTGCACTACCCCGAGACCCGCGAGATCTGGTCCTACGGCTCCGGCTACGGCGGCAACGCGCTGCTGGGCAAGAAGTGCTTCGCGCTGCGCATCGCCTCCACCATGGGCAAGGCCGAGGGCTGGCTCGCCGAGCACATGCTGATCCTGGGCGTGACCTCGCCCGAGGGCAAGAAGTACCACGTCGCCGCCGCCTTCCCCTCGGCCTGCGGCAAGACCAACTTCTCGATGCTGGTGCCCCCGGCCGGCATGGACGGCTGGAAGGTCACCACCATCGGCGACGACATCGCCTGGATCAAGCCCGGCGCCGACGGCCGCCTCTACGCCATCAACCCGGAAGCCGGCTACTTCGGCGTAGCCCCCGGCACCAACCTGCTGACCAACCCGAACTGCATGCACAGCCTGGACCGGGACGTGATCTTCACCAACGTCGCGCTGACCGACGACGGCGACGTCTGGTGGGAAGGCATGGAGCAGGACGTGCCGGGCAAGGCGCTGCCGGCCCACCTGACCGACTGGCAGGGCCGCGACTGGACCCCCGAGATCGCCAAGGCGACCGGCGCCAAGGCCGCGCACCCGAACTCGCGCTTCACCGTCGCCGCGACCAACAACCCGGCGCTCGACCCGGCCTGGGACGATCCGAAGGGCGTGGCCATCGACGCCTTCATCTTCGGCGGCCGCCGCTCGACCACCGTGCCGCTGGTGACCGAGGCCCGCAACTGGATCGAGGGCGTCTACGCCGCCGCGACCATGGGCTCCGAGACCACCGCCGCCGCCGCCGGCCAGCAGGGCGTGGTGCGCCGCGACCCGTTCGCGATGCTGCCCTTCGCCGGCTACAACATGAGCGACTACTTCCAGCACTGGCTCGACCTGGGCAAGAAGCTGGAGGCCTCCGGCGCCGCGCTGCCGAAGACCTACACCACCAACTGGTTCCGCAAGGGCGAGGACGGCAAGTTCGTCTGGCCCGGCTACGGCGAGAACATGCGCGTGCTCAAGTGGATCATCGAGCGCGTCGAGGGCCGCCAGGGCGGCGAATCGCACCTGACCGGCACCAGCCCGGCCTACGCCGACCTGGACTGGTCGGGCCTGGACTTCAGCGCCGCGCAGTTCGACACCGTCACGCAAACCGACCCGGCCGCCTGGAAGCGCGAACTGCAGCTGCACGCCGAGCTGTTCGACCAGCTCAAGCAGCGCCTTCCGCAGGAACTCGACGCCACCCGCCGCCAGCTCAGCGAACAGCTCGGCTGATGCCGGGCGGCGGTCCGCGCGCAAACGCCGGCCGCTGCCGCGAGGGGCAGGCACCCGCCGGGGCGCCTGCCCCTTTTTCGTGGGGTGTCGCATCCGGGATCGTCCGCGCGTGCGTTCCGCGCCGCCACGGCGTATCGTTCGTCCGCTGCGTCCGCCGGCCCCGCGCGGTCCGGCCTCCCCCCGATTCCTTCCCGCTTTTCCGGAGACTGCCCGCCATGAATTCGCCCGCCTCGTCCGCCACCGCCGCCGCTCCGGCATCCGTCCCCGCCGCGCGCGGCGTCGCCCTCGTCACCGGCGCGGGCAGCGGCGTCGGGCGGGCCGCCGCGCTGGCGCTGCTGGCGGACGGCTGGCGGGTGGTGCTGGCCGGCCGCCGCGCCGGGGCGCTGGACGAAACCGTGGCGGCGTCCGGCGCCGCGTCCGACCGGACGCTGGCGGTGCCGACCGACGTGGCCGACGCCGCCGCGGTCGAGGCCCTCTTCGCCGCGGCCGTCGAACGCTTCGGCCGGGTGGACCTGGTGTTCAACAACGCCGGCACCGGCCTCAAGGGCAAGCTGCTGGAGGACATCGCGCTGGCCGACTGGCGGCACGTGGTGGACGTCAACCTGACCGGCATGTTCCTGTGCATCCAGCACGCGTTCCGGGTCATGAAGGCGCAGACGCCGCGCGGCGGGCGCATCATCAACAACGGCTCGATCTCGGCCCACGCGCCGCGCCCCGACTCCATCGCCTACACCGCCACCAAGCACGCGGTGACCGGGCTGACCAAGGCCGCCTCGCTCGACGGGCGCAAGTACGACATCGCGGTCGGCCAGATCGACATCGGCAACGCGATGACGCCGCTGGCCGCGCGCATGGCCGACGGCGTGCCCCAGGCCAACGGCGACATCCGGGCCGAGCCGCTGATCGATGCCGACATCGTCGGCCGCTCGGTCCGCTACATGGCCGACCTGCCGCTGGAGGCCAACGTGCTGTTCCACACGGTCATGGCGACCAAGATGCCCTTCGTCGGCCGCGGCTGACCCGCCGGCCCCGTATCGCCCCCAGGTGCCGCGCCGGGGGCGGCCCCGTAGAATCGACGCCACTCCCGAGCGTCCAGGAATCGCCCCCCCATGACCACCACCGTTCCCGCCGTCGCGCCCCAGACCAACGCCGTCCCGTCGGACCCGACCGACACGCCGGCGCACAAGGGCACCAACATCCCGCAGCCGGACAACGCGCAGGACCACCGCGGCTACATCGGCGAGGCGCAGGCCGAGGTCGATCCGGTGGAGGACGTGGTGAAGGTGATCCCGATCGCGCTGCCGCTGGTCGGCGCGGTGCTGATCTTCCTGCTGGCGTTCATCGCGGTGTCGATGGCTTGAACCCGGGCCGCGACGGTTTCCGTGCGCCCAACGAAAAGGCCGCTCTGTCGAGCGGCCTTTTCGTTGGTGCCGGGACTTCCTGCGATGGGCGCCTCAGCGGAACGGCGCCGAACCGCCCGAGCGGCTGATCTCCGCCAGCATGGCGGCATCGGCCAGGCCCGTCTGCCACTGCTGCTGCGCGGCCAGGGCGGCCCGGCGGGTGGCGTCGAGCCGTTCCGCGGTCCGGCGGATGCCGGCGGCCAGGCGGCGCACCGGTCCGAGCAGCAGCATCAGCGTCGCGAAGGCGATGGCCCACAACGCCGCCCAGGCCATCAGGCCGTGGCCGCCGGTCCAGGCGTCGATGGCCTGGTTGGCCACCACCAGCACCGCGGACACCACCGCCGCCAGCAGCATGCCGGAACCGCCGACCGACAGGGCCTTGGCGGCGCGACCGGCGCGCACCACCCGGTCGGCGCCGGCATGGCGGGTCGGGAAGGAGGGCGATACGAAGGTAGGGGTGGACATGGTGGGCGCTCGCGGAGATGCAGGAGGGACGAAGGAAGATCGGCGGTCCGGCAGGGTCAGCAGGATCAGGCCTGGCCGCGGACCAGCAGGAACTTCAGGTACGAGAAGGCGTTGAGCAGACGCTGTGCGCCTGCGTGGCTGTGGGCGAATTGGGGCTGGACGAAATGGGACATGGTGAACTCCTTGGATCGCGCTCCGACGGGTTATCGAAGCGCCTGGGATAAATATTAGGGTTTACCCCACTGATTTACCACTTTATTTGAATGATGCTTGCCATTCATGAGATTGATAACAGCGGACTGCGCGCCGGCGGTCGCCGAATCCTTCCGCCCTGCCGACACCGCCCATGAAACCGCTCAATTTCCGCACCCTGGACCTGAACCTGCTACGGGTGTTCGACGAGGTCATGGCCGAACGCAGCCTGACCCGCGCCGCGCACAACCTGTCGCTGACCCAGCCGGCGGTCAGCAACGCCCTGCGGCGGCTGCGCGACCTGCTGGGCGACGAACTGCTGGTACGGCGCGGCAGCCAGGGCATGGAGCCCACGCCGCATGCGGCCAAGCTGTGGCCGGAGGTGCGCGAGGCGCTGGGCCGGCTGCAGCGCTCGCTCTCGCCCGAGCATTTCGATCCGGCCACCACCGAGGCCACCTTCGTGCTGGCCATGGCCGATTCCACCGGCGCGATGCTGATCCCGGGGCTGGTGGCCCAGCTCGAACGCGAGGCGCCGCAGGTGCAGCTGCGGGTGGTGCCGCTGACCACCCGCGATCCGCGCAGCCTGCTCGACGACCAGACGGCGGACATCGCCATCGGCCATTTCCCGGCGGTGCTGGCCGACCTGACGGCCCGCAGCCAGGGCGGCCAGGCGGTCAACTTCGCGCACCAGCAGCTCTACGATGGGGAGTACGTCTGCGTGATGTCCGCCCACCACCGGCTGGCGCGGGTGCCGGACGCGGAATTCACCATCGATGCCTTCTGCGCCGAGCGCCACATGCTGGTGAGCTTCTCGGGCCGGCCCTACGGCTTCATCGACGAAGCGCTGGAGCGGCTGGGCCGCACGCGCCGGGTGATGGTGACGGTCAACCAGTTCTTCACCGCAGGACGGGTGGTGGCCGAGTCGCAGATGCTGACGGTACTGCCGCGGCACCTGCTGCCCGCCACCGGCTCGCCCCACAACCTAGTCTGGCGCAGGCTGCCTTTCGCGGTGCCGCTGGTGCATGTGGATGCCCTGTGGCACCAGCGGCTGCAGCCTTCGGCGGCCCACGCTTGGCTGCGAGAGGCGCTGCTGCGCGCCGTCGTGCTCCAGGCCGGAGCCGGCGGAGGCATCGATGCCCCCACCTAGCCCGCATGCCGGATCGGGACGCCCGGGTCAGCGCACGACGCGCAGGTAGGCGCTCGCCGCCTGGCGCAGTTCGTGGGCCTGGTGGGGGTTCTGGCCGAACCGGGCTTCGGCGCGTTCGAACAGGTTGTGGGCCACGCCTCCCGCGAAACCTTCGGTCGAAGGATTGAACGTAGCGGTACGAAGGCCGAAGATGCGGGCGAATTGCGACAGAAGATGCGACATGGCAGTAGGCGTCGCGACCAGCGACGCAGTGGATGAATAGGGCGATGTTAAGGGTTTTCCCTAGCCTAC